>DBTI01000192.1 GCA_002306975.1 Ruminococcaceae bacterium UBA1320 | reverse complement strand
GCCGGACAGGGCGATTTTTCATATATCGAGCTTTACAAGCTGCTTTCTGTTCATTTAGAAAAAGAGCGCTGCCAAACCATGTTTAATATAATAGATTCCGCAGACGAGGAAAATTTGAAACTGCCAAACACATTCAGCGCTAAAAAGCTAGACGGCGTTTTGGTTCTCGGGCAGTTTTCAAAAGAATATTTAAATGAGCTTGTATCTTTGCAGTTACCGACGGTTTTTCTGGATTTCTATTATTACGGCTTTGATGTCGACAGTGTAAACACCGATAATTTTTTTGGAACATATGAATTGACAAATTTGCTTATTGAGCGCGGGCACAGTAAAATCGCCTTTGTGGGCAATCTCAGCCTTTCTAGCGCCGTTCAAGACAGATATCTTGGCTATCTGAAATCAATGCTCGAATACAAGCTTTTATTAAGGCCCGAATGGCTCTTGAGTGGTCGTACGGAAGAAGGTAAAACAGATATTGCGCTGCCTGCCGTAATGCCTACCGCCTTTGTCTGTGACAGCGACAAATCGGCAAAAACGCTGATAAATACACTGAACGAAAATGGCTATAAGGTTCCGCAGGAGTGTTCGGTCGCCGGGTTTGGCGATACAAATCAGGCAGTGGGCATCGAGCCTCATATTTCAACTGTTCACATCAATCTTGAAAAAATAGCAAAATCGGCGGTGAACATAATACTGCGAAAGATTAACGACCAATCCGCAATTACTGGCAGGGTGTTAATCAAAGGCAGCATAGTTTTAAGGGATTCAGTAGCGGATATTCACAATCAGATAGAGATGTAACAAGAAGCGCGTTCGTCATAGGACGGGTTTACAAGAGAAACAAAAAAATTAATTCCTCTTCATTTTCAAAATATCTATGGCTTGAAAAGGGGATGTTTTTGTGGATGATTTTGAACAACTGAGCAGAAGGCTGGCAAAAGCCGTAAAGGATGGCAGGCTTGACGATGAGGCGGAAAAAATAAGAAACGAGCTGCCTCGAAATGAGACAAATGCGCTTGACAGCCTTTTGCACCCGCAGAAATATCCTCCGGTTGTGAAGCTTACTGAATGTGTCTGCAACGACAAAGAAAAAGCAAGGTGCGAAATCAACTGCCTTTTTAACGCGATAAAACGCGATGAGCATGGCAAGCTGATAATCAGTGAGGATTGCTCGGGTTGCAGTCGTTGCATCGAAGGCTGTGAAGAACATGCTCTTGCCGGGCGGATAGACTTGATTCCACTTATGGAGCTTTTGTGTAAAAATGAAGTGCCGGTTTACGCAATGATCGCACCCGCTTTCTCCGGTCAGTTCAGCGAAAAGGTTACCTCGGGCAAGCTGCGCAGCGCGTTTAAAAAAGCCGGATTTTACGGCATGCTCGAGGTTGCGCTTTTTGCCGATATACTTACGCTTAAAGAGGCGCTGGAGTTTGACCGAAACATTCATGACGACAAAGATTTTATGCTCACAAGTTGCTGCTGCCCGATGTGGATGGCGCTGATCAGAAAAAGCTACGCTTCGCTTATTCCGCACATTCCGCCGTCGGTTTCGCCAATGGTTGCCTGCGGCCGTTCGATAAAACGCCTTCACCCCGACGCGGTAACGGTTTTTATCGGGCCATGTTTAGCCAAAAAAGCGGAGGCAAGGGAACCGGATATTAAGGACGCGGTGGATTTTGTACTGACCTTTCAGGAAACCACGGAGCTTTTTGATGTAATGGGGATAAACCCCGCAGAAATGAAAGAGGACAGCAGCGACCATTCGTCAACCTGCGGTCGGATTTACGCGCGAACCTCGGGCGTGAGTGAAGCAGTGCAGTCTACCTTAGGCAGGCTTAATCCTGAAAGAAAAATACCTATAAAAGCGCAGCAGGCTGACGGCATAATCAAATGCAAGGAGCTTTTAAAGAAAATCTCCGGCGGAGAAATTGAAGCAAATTTCATCGAGGGCATGGGTTGCGTCGGCGGCTGTGTCGGCGGGCCGAAAAGGCTTATTCCTGCCGACGAGGCAAGAGAGCATGTAAACGCCTACGGTGCCGCCGCAAAATGCAAAACACCGGCCGATAACCCGCATGTGCTCGACATTCTGCACAGGCTCGGCTTTGACACCATCGAAAGCCTTTTAGACGAAGACAGAATTTTTACCCGCCCGTTTTAATCAATAAAATTGGGGCTGCCCTAACCCTTCCGTTTTGCAGGCAGCCCCATAAAGCGTGTTAGCTCACCCACCACCGGCGGGAGAGCTAACAAAACTATTCTGCTTTATATTTTTATCTGTCGAAAACAACAGACTTTGGCAGAGCAAAAAGCTCACGTAAATAAAACGTGAGGGTAAGCCTGCTGTCTGTTGCGGCGGGGCAGGAATACGCCTTTACCCCCTGACGTTCCGCAATCATTTTCGCTCTGAACATATGAAAACCGTCTGTCACAACCGCCGCATCCTCCGGCAGATTGTTTTCCTTCATGATTTTAACGGCGTTTTGAAAATTTTGCTCAGTGTCTGTTGAAGTTTCATCGGTAAAAATCCTTTTTTCATCGATCCCGTAATGTAAGACAAGCCAGTCTTTGATGCATTTTGCTTCGCTTATGTTCTCGTCGGCACCTTTGCCCCCGGTCGCTATGCAGACCGCCTTGGGGTTGTCCTTAAGAAATTTGCCCGCGGCGTTTATTCTGCCAAGCAAAAGGATTGTCGGGTTGTCCCCTTCCACCTTGGCACCGAGCACGATGGCTACGGAGTCTCCGGGTGCTTTTTGCGCAAAGCTGCTGGAATAGATAATGGCAAACTCAGTGATAAAAAACACGCCTGCCGCGATCAAAACGCCCAAAACAGAACGTGAAACAAGCTTGTAGCGCTTGCCGCTGATTTTTTTCAGCAGTGTTTTTATGCTGGGCAAAAAAATCAGTATCAGCCCTGCAATCCCCGGGATCAAAACAAACAGGTTGATTACCCCAAGGCTCATTGGCGGAAAGATTAATAAAATCAGCGCAAATCCCAAAAAGAGCCTTAATATTTTCTCTGTCATATAGTCACACTCATCTCTGTAAAGTAATAATTACAGCGATTCCAATTAAGAAAAGGAAAGGATAACTTTTCTTTTCCCGACTCCGTCGGAAATAAGAAAGTTTATTGAGCTTCATGCTTAACGGGAATTGTTGTAAGCATTGTTTGTTTAATATTATCATAAAAAGTATAACTTAACAACAGACATCCGCTGTTTGATGCCGATTAAAACGGTTAAGCATTATTACAAAACTGTAAGGAGAAGAGCCCTTTTGCAGTGGCGAATCATGGTATAATATTTGTGGAAATATAAAAGCTGTTTTTAACAGGTGGTAATAGAAATGGAAAAGATTTTGCTCGTTGAGGACGATTCTGCTTTGGCAGTGGGGCTGAAGTTCAGCATGGAAAAAGAGGGCTACTCTGTAATATGCGCGGGTGGGGTAAAAGAAGGCTTAAGGCAGTTTGAAACAGGCGGTTTTGCGCTTGTGGTGCTTGACATCGGTCTGCCCGACGGTTCAGGCTTTGACCTTTGCAGGATTATCCGGGAGCAATCGGCGGTTCCCATTTTGTTCCTCACCGCGTGTGATGAGGAAATAAACGTAGTTATGGGGCTTGACATGGGCGCGGATGAGTATATTACAAAGCCTTTTCGTCTTCGCGAACTGATGTCGCGAATTAAGGCGCTTTTGCGGCGCAGCGGCGGCAAAAGGGAGGACAGGCTCGAATCAAACGGCTATCAGCTGAGGGCGGAGGAATGCCGCCTGTTATTTGACGGCGGCGAAATTCCGCTGACACCCGTCGAATGCCGCCTTGTTTATATCCTGATTAGCAACCCTAACCGGATATTAACGCGCACACAGCTTTTACAGAAGCTGTGGGACAGCGCCGGAGATTTTGTTGACGCTAACACTCTGACGGTATACATAAGACGGCTGAGAGAGAAAATCGAACAGAACCCATCCTCGCCGAAAATTATTCTGACAGTCAGGGGAGTGGGATATCGGTGGAATGACGTGGCACAAGGGGGCGGCGAAAATGAACAGGACTAAAGTGCTTGAAAACAGCGAGTGCCGGCGGCTTTTTGCGATGTTTTGGATTCTCGCGGTTTTTTTGGCTTTTGGAATAACGCTCATCTGTTTTTTCAGTGTAAGTAATATAGAAACGCACCTGATGCAGCGCGAAAGCGCGGTGGCGGGAAAGCTGATAAACAGCGGCGCGGCAAATACCGGGGACATCATCAACGCTTTTGCCTCGGGCGACAAGGCGGCCGACGTCGAGACCGGCGAACAGGCGCTGAACACGGCGGGGTATGGAAAAGATACGGCGGATGTCTTTTTGCCGTTTCTTTACGGAGACACGGTTCAATATTTTTCTTTGATTATTGTCGCGGTTTTGTTCGTTTTCGTGCTGTTTATGGTGTTGACCTATATTTCGCTTCTCAAAGTTTTTAAAAAGGTTGAGGAAGCGGGCAGCAAGGCAATTTTGATAAGCCGCGGAAATTATGACACAAAGCTGAAAGAGGACAGCGAGGGTGCGTTTGCCCGCATGAACCACGCGTTCAACGAGATGTCTGTCGGCGTTAACGCGGGTTTTGAAAGGCAGAAAAGCCAGCGCGTTTTCCTTAAAAACCTTATTTCAGATATATCACATCAGCTCAAAACGCCGCTTGCCGCACTGAAAATGTATAACGAGATAACTTTGCAGGAGCAGATAAGCGACACGGCGCGCGATTTCACGAAAAAGAGTGAAGAACAGCTTGAGCGCATGGAATGGCTGATCCTCGGCCTTTTGAAAATGGCAAGGGTAGAGGCCGGCTGCCTCGAATTTGATTTGCAGCAGAATGATGTTACATCAATCGCAAAAGAAGCTTGCGAGGATTTCACGATGGCAATGAAAGAAAAAAATATAAGCCTTGTTTTCAAGTCGGAGGATAACCCGGGCATTCTGTGCGATTATGGCTGGCTTAAAGAAGCAATCGGCAACGTAATCAAGAATTGTGCCGAGTATACGCCGGAGGGCGGGCAGATAACGGTCGAGGTATGGCAGACCCCTGTTGTGGTCTCTGTCAAGATCAGCGACACGGGGAGGGGCATTCACCCTGACGATCTGCCCAACATTTTTCGCCGCTTTTACCGGGGGCACAGAAGCCAAGGGGCAGGCAGCGGCATAGGTCTTGCTCTTGCAAAATCCATTGTGGAGCAAATGGGCGGAACACTGTCCGCCGGCGGCGAGTATGGGCGGGGGGCTGTTTTCACCTTCTCGTTTCTAAAACAGGTTATCTAAGGAGCCACTGATTAAATCATTTCCACCGTCTTTGCGGATAATTTGCCGATATGCTGCATACAGGCTATCGAGCCATACATTAAGTATGGCTTGACATCTTGTATTTGCCTATCGACAAGATTATCTGCACATTTAAATGTGCTACAAATCCTGCGACAAGCACTTAATCAGTGGTTCCCTAACATTAAAGAACTGTAAGGTTTGGCGCTTTGTTTTTTATGGGATTGTAAGGTTGCGCCGCTATAATGATGCGTAAAGGAACAACTGAAAGCGTGCGTCTTTAGTAGTTCCTAAGAAAAACAGGAGGCTTCGGTTATGCAGATTTTAACGACGCAGGGACTGAGCAAGACATTCGGAAAAGGCGACACCAGTGTTGAGGCGCTCAAACCTGTAAACATATCAATCAATAAAGGTGAATTCGTTGCGATAATAGGCCCTTCCGGTTCGGGAAAATCGACAATGCTTCACATGCTCGGCGGGCTTGATTACCCGACAAACGGCAAGGTTGTCATTGACGGCACCGACATTTTTTCAATGAAGGAAAAGAACCTTTCAATATTCCGCCGCCGCAAAATAGGCTTTGTTTTTCAGGCGTACAACCTCGTTCCGGTGCTTTCGGTGGAGGAAAACATCATGCTTCCTCTGCTGCTCGACCATGCCGCGCCAGATATGAGCTACATCAACGAGCTTATCGCCTCACTCGGTCTTAACGATCGGCGCAGACATCTGCCCTCACAGCTCTCGGGCGGTCAGCAGCAGCGTGTGGCAATCGGGCGGGCTCTTGCCATGAAACCGTCGATTATCCTCGCGGATGAACCGACCGGAAACCTCGACAGCAAAAACAGCAAAGAAGTGCTGGCGCTTCTGCACATGAGCGTGCAGCGCTATAATCAAACGCTCATAGTAATTACTCATAATACCGAGATTGCGGGGAACGCCAACCGTGTTTTACGCATCGAGGACGGTATCGTGACCGAAATAGCGGCGGGTGAGAACCATGATTAATGAAAGAGGCGTCGCCCTGCGCTATCTCGGCGCGCAAAAAAAGCGCAGTATCTTGATGATCTTCGGCGTGGTTTTGGCAATAGCGCTGATTAGCGCCCTGTTTTCCATTTTAAATGTGGTTCAGGAATATGAGGTAACGCTTGAAAGCGCAAGCGGAATCTGGCATGTGCAGGCGGCAGACTGCACACAGCAGCAGGCTGACGCGCTTTCACACAGGCTTGACGTTTCAGCTTCAGGCTACGTCGTCAAAGTTCCTGCAGCTTCCTTTGGAGACAAAATAAGCTTTTCACTGAGAGGCTGCGATGAAGCCGGGGCAAAACAGCTTAACATGAATTTGATCGATGGAGAAATTCCAAACCGCGATAATGAAATAGCAATGGAACAGTGGGCTGCCGAAAGTCTCAAAAAAGGAGCGCGCGTTGGAGACACGGTTACTTTAAAGCTTGCTGATAAAACCGAAAAGACTTTTGTACTATCGGGCATTTTTAAAAGCAACAGCCAGAACAAATCCGGCAATTATTATTTAGCCGCAATATCTCTTGATGAGGGAAAACAGCTTTTAAATACAGACAAAGTTTCTGTATTTATGCAAGTTAAAGACGGAATTGATATTGATAAATTTGTCCAAAACATTGCAAAAGATCAAAACATTGATCAAAAATCCATATCAAAACATACAGGGCTTCTCACTGCACTCGGCAGATCAGATAGCAGTTACGCGAAAAGCATTTATCTTGTTGGCGGTTTTCTCGCGCTGCTTGTCATCTTTTCATCAATTATGATGATCTACAACTCCTTCAACATTTCGGTGACGCAAAGAGTGCGCCAGTTCGGTCTTTTACGCGCCATGGGCGCGACGCCAAAGCAGATAAGGAAAATTGTCCGGTCAGAGGCCGTTTTTGTTTCTCTTTTCGGCGTGCTTCCCGGGCTTTTACTCGGCGTGATAGTAACCACCTGTCTAATCTTATTTTTAAGGTACACCGTTCCGGAGGTGTTCCCGCCTGAGGGACCGATATTTTATTTATCATGGATATCGCTGCTGATCGGCGCGGTAACAGGCGTCTTGTCAACCATTGTTTCGGCGTTGGCGCCGGCGCGCAAGGCAGGCAAGGTTTCACCTGTTGAGGCGATGGCGGTGACCAGCGGAAAAGCAATCAAGAAAAAATCCGCTAGCGGCATAACAACAAAAATTATTCCGGTAGAAGCAGCGCTTGCGCTAAGACGCGTAACCTCCCGAAAACGCTCGTTAATTCTGACCGCGCTTTCACTTTCTTTCGGCATACTGCTAATACTCAGTTTCAACCCTGTTACCAGTATGCTGCACGAGGGTTCGTCGCAAAATTATGATTTGGGCGATATGTATGTTATGTCGTCAGGTCTTAATGATTATGTTCCCGACAGCATAATGGCTTCTTTACCTAAAGTGAGCGGAATCAAGGATGTATTCCCGAAACGTATTGCCGCAGTTGACGCAACCTTTGATTACAGCCTGCTCGGCTCAGATTATAAAGAGGCGGTTGACAGCGGGTATTGGCAGCGCGTTTCTAAAAACAGCGACGGCAAGGTAAAAGCACCGTCAAAGTCAACCATGATTGGTATAACGGATAACGACTTGCTTACCCTGAAATCAAAGCTTGTTTTTGGAGACATCGATCCGCAGCAGCTTGATCATGAGAACGGCGTAATCATGACGCTTACCCCTCAGAGCTTAGTCAATAATGGTGATTTGCGGCCCGGCGATTATATTTATATAGGTTCAGAAAAGCTGAAAATCTGCGCTGTTATAAAAAAGGACGGTTTGATGTTTGTCGGCAGCGAAAATCCGTTTGTCGGTTTTTATACAACGAACAAAGTCTTTGAAAAATATTCATCCTCAAAACCAAACCTTGTTACTATGACATTGAAAAACGGTTCTGACAGCGATTTGGTTTTCAATCAGGTTAAGAATTTGACAAGCGGAATAAAAAATATTCAAGCGGTCAACCAGCATGAGTCAAAGGACATGGCGGATAAGCTGAACCTTGTCGGTAATGTGTTTATCTACGGATTTATCGCGGTAATTGCGCTTATCGGCATTTTGAATATAATCAACACGATGAGCACAAATGTTCTGGTTCGCACACGTGAAATCGGTCTTTTGAGAGCGGGCGGCATGACGATGGGGCAGGTAACAACAATGATATCGGGTGAAGCTGTGGTTTACGGTATCCTCGCTTTGATCATAGGGCTTGCCGCTGGTATCCCGCTTGAACACTATTTCTACGACATGATGGTAAAACAAATTTATTCAATTCCGTGGAGTTTACCATGGAATCTCATTATTGTTTCTTCTGTGATTACATTTGTGGCTGTCATGATTTCGATTATCTCACCGCTTCGCCATATTAAAAGGATTATGATAACACAGGCAGTTACAGTGGATTGATTCAAGCTTTCAAGGTAATATGTTTCATATGGATCATTAATCACACAACCCGAGAAAGCAAAAGGGCGGCTGAAAAGCTGTCCTTTTGCTTTTAGAAATTTTATTTATCAGTAAACCTTGCAATCCCCCAAAATATCATCTATTATTTTTATATAACCGCTTGACTTTCCAGTGTGGTGTAGGGTTTATACTTTCCTTACGGAGGTTGATGATGATTTATAAAATCGGTGAGTTTTCACGAATGACCAATCTAACGGTGAAAACGCTTCGTTATTATGACGAGGCGGGGATTTTAACGCCGTCATCACGTGATGAGGAAAGTGGATACAGGCTTTATGACAGTGAGGATTATCAAAAAGCGGAGTTGGTTATTCTCTTGCGTAGGCTTAATTTTTCCATCAGTGAGATTCGGGATGTTTTGGAAAACTTTCAAGACAAAAGCGACCTCCGATATTATCTCGGTGAGAAGAAAATGCAAATTTCAAAACGTCTCAGCCATTATAAGGAACTGATGCGTACGATTGATGCATATATTTCTCAACCGGAACAGGAGGAAAAATCAATGCAATACGAGATTGAAACCAAAACCTATGAACCAATGCTGGTGGCTTCCATCCGATTCCGCGGAAGTTATGAGGACACAGGAAAATACTACGGTAAAATTTTCAGCGCTGTAAAAAGCAAAGCTGCGGGAGCACCTTTCAACCGTTACTATGACTGTGACTACAAGGAGGAAAATGCAGATATCGAAGCCTGTGTGCCTGTAAAAGAACCGGTGCAGGGCGAGGGTATCGAAATAAAACACCTGCCTGCCATCAAAGCAATTGCTACAACACACAAAGGCCCATATGATTCGTTGGGCGCCGCCTACAAGGCGTTGACAGACTACGCAACAAAGAATAATATAAAGTGCAAAATACCGTCAAGAGAAACCTATTTAAAAGGGCCGAGCCTTATCTTTAAAGGAAACCCAAACAACTACCTGACCGAAATAGCATTTGAAATTGAATAAACGAACATACAAAAGGGGCGGTCGCAACGACCGCCCCTTTTGTATGTCATCTATATTTTAAAACTCTTTTTTTAGATAGATCCTTTCGGAGACAGAACGGTTAACGGTGAAAATAATTGCGGCAATAAGCAAAAGGATTATATTTATAAATGCTGTGCTCATTGCTGAAAAATAGTTGATTATGGGTGTGATCCACGATTGCATGAACATAAAGGTGATAAGAATAATAATGCCAAACATGATGAGTATGCTCATCATTCGAGACTTTTGTATATCAAAAATATAATAAAGAGGCATTTGAATCACGTTAATTACACTTACGATAACAAGCCCCATGGGGATAACGCTAAGGTTCATTATGCCGAATATATCCGGTTTTATAACATGTAATGCCGCCGCGGCTAAAAAATATACAACCGTAATTACTGCATAGACAATATAAAGTGAGATAAATCGGGCGTCTATAATTTCACTGCGCTTTACAGGCAGGGTGTTGAGCATTATGCCTGTTTTAAATTTTTCATCTGTTTCCGCAAAACCGTTAAAGAGTAAAAAGCCGACAATGGCAATGCAAAAAATATAAGACAGTATATCGGTTTTACCATCCCTGAAAAAAGCGGGATAGAAAATAGGGAACAGAATAAACATCGGTAAGCTTTTTTTTGAAGAAAACAACTCCATTTTCACAAGGTGGAATAACTGTGATTTCAATTTAAGCCCTCCTTGTATAATATAACAGCAAATCTTCAACGGTCGGCACTTCATAGACCGCGTCATTCTGAAATATCTGCCTGACCGCTTTTTTGTTATTTGATAATCCTTCAACCGCATACGGGGTTTTGTTGATGCCGACAAAGTACTGACTCATGTCCTGGTCAAACAGCTTGTTTGAACCTTTTACAATCACATGGCTGTCTTTAATTTCATCTTTCGCGCCCTGCAAAACAATCTTGCCGTCATTGAGAAAGATCAGATAATCTGCCGCCTTGTCAAGGTCGGAGGTTATATGGGTTGATAAAAAAACGGCTTTTTCCTCGTCTTGTATCAGGTTCTTCAAAATATCGATTAACTCCATACGAACAATAGGGTCAAGCCCTGCCGTTGGTTCATCCATGATAAACAGCTTCGCGTCGTGAGACATCGCAAGAAGAATGGAATACTTCATCCTCATTCCCTTTGACAAATCCTTTATCTTTTTATGTTCTGGCAGCTGAAATTTTTTTAAAATGGACTGATATGATTTTTCATCCCATTTGGTATAAAACGGCGCGGTGAGCCTTTTCATTTCGCCAAGCGTCAAATCTTCATAGTAGTAACCGAAATCCATAACGATACCAAGCTTATCTTTAAGCTTCCGCTCTTCTTTCACATGGTCAAGCCCCAAAGCGGTGATGCTTCCGCTGTCGGAGTGAAGAAGATTAAGAATACATTTAATCGTTGTGGTTTTTCCGGCACCGTTTGGCCCGACAAAACCTGTAATGGTGCCCTTTTCTATTTTGAAATCGATATTTTTAAGGCTGAAATCCTTAAAGCATTTATTAAGCTGTTTTACTTCAAGCACTGTATCCACCGGTTATTTCCCCTCCTCAAAAAGCAGCTCGACTATTTCAATAACTTCATTTTTGGAAACGCCTATCGATTTTGAATAATCAACAGCCTGCGCAAGTTTTTCTTCAATGATTTTATATCTCGATTCCTTTAACAAATCCAGATTCTGCGGAGCGACAAATGTGCCTTTGCCCGTCATGTTTACGGTAAAACCCTGGTTTTCCAGTTCATCATAAGCTCTGCGGGTTGTGATAACGCTTATGTTCAGATCCTTTGCCAGCACGCGAACAGACGGAAGCAAGTCACCCTCTTTTAACTCGCCTTTTAAGATTTCGTCTTTAATCTGCCTTGTAATCTGCTCATAAATCGGCACTTCCGCCGAATTGACGATAATAATATCCAAAACCACACCTCACTCAAAGGGTATAATGTGTATCTAGTATATGCACACTATACCCTTATTATGATCGGTTGTCAAGAATTTTTTTATATAAAGTTATTTTTTTATATTTCCCCGCCGCAGGCGGGGAAATATATCTTAACACTGATAAAAATCAAATCAATAATCAATGTGGAAAGTTGAATTGTTCACCCGAAAAGGTTAAACTTAAAAAGTTAAAACTAACAAGGGGGAAACAAAACGCCATGCTTTCTTATAACCCTTGCAATTTGTGCCCCAGAGCGTGCGGAGTTGACAGAAATACCGATTTGGGGTTCTGCCGGTGCGGCGGCAACGTGAAGGTTGCCCGCGCTGCGCTGCATTTTTGGGAAGAGCCCTGTATAAGCGGAAGCCGTGGGAGCGGAGCAATTTTTTTCAGCGGCTGCACACTGCGCTGCTGTTACTGCCAAAACTACAAAATAAGCGGCGAAGGCTTTGGAAAAGAAATTCCCACAAAGCGGCTTGCAGAGATATTTCTTGATTTGCAGGCAAAGGGTGCACACAACATAAACCTCGTAACCGCCACACAGTTTCTGCCACAGGTGATAAACGCGCTTGATTTGGTAAAAAAGGAACTGCAAATCCCTGTCGTGTATAACTGCGGAGGGTATGAAAGCGTTGAGACGATTCGCGCAATAAAAGATTACGTTGACATATTTCTTCCCGATTTTAAATATAAAAGCCCGGAATTGTCGTGGAATTATTCGGGGGCGAAGGATTATTTCGCGGTGGCCTCCGCCGCTGTAAAAGAAATGATTAATCATACAGGAGTGCCGCGGTTCGACGCTGACGGAATCATGCAAAAAGGCGTAATAATCCGGCATCTTGTTATCCCCGGCGCACGCAGGGATTCTTTTGAAATTTTAAAATGGATCAGTGAAACTCTGCCGAGGGGCAGTTATATGTTGAGCCTTATGAGCCAGTTTACCCCGGTAAATAACAAATACAAGGCGCTGAGCCGCAGGGTAACCACCTTTGAATATAACTCCGTTGTTGAGGAAGCGATACGGCTGGGGTTAACCGACGGTTTTATGCAGGAAAAGAGCAGTGCAAAAGAGGAATACACCCCTCCGTTTGATTTGAAAGGCGTATAAAAAATAAAAGCTGATGCAAAAAAGGACGCTTTGTGCGACCATAAATTTGCATCAGCTTTATGTTATTTTGTTTAAGAAACTCAATAATCCCTGTCTGCCGAAACAATTTCAGCTTCCGTGGCGGTTTCTATATAAGCCAGAATCGTGTCGATGATGCTGTCTGCCTGTGAAGAATTTGCGGCGATTGCCGCTATGCCAATCACAGCGGTTTGAAGCGTATCCTGCTCGTCCACTTCACAAACGGACACATTGAATTTGTTGCGGATTTTTGACGTAAGGCTTTTAACAACCATGCGCTTTTCCTTTAACGAATGCACCCACGGCGCATAGAACTTTATTTCCAGCGTTGCAACCCTCATAGATTCTCCTTATTTAACCGCCGCACCGAATGGCATAAGCGCGAGTTTCGCAATTTTAAAGCATTGAAGCCCGAAAGGAATCCCCACGATGGTAACGCAAAAAACCAGTCCTATTGTTGCCGCTTCAACCGCAAGTTCCAATCCTCCAAAAATAATCCAGACTATGTTGAGAAAAAGCGAAATAGCCCCGCCGCCAAAAACAATTTCTTTGCCAAACGGGAAAAAAGATAGCCCGGCAAACTTAAAGCACTGGATTCCCACGGGTATCCCAATAATGGTTATGCACCATAAAAGCCCCACAACCAGCCAGCTTAACCCCAAGATAAAGCCGCCGAATATAAACCAGATAATATTGCCAAGGCAACCCATAAAGCAGATCCTTCCCTGTATTATTACTACAATTTGATTATATCATAAGCAAATTCCAAATGCACTAAATTGCTGCCGTTCTCTGTTTGTTTTGTTTCTGCGTCATCTAACTTTAAACAATATATGCTTTAACATTAACCGTTTATGTTTGTGCTTTTCTATGAATTATTTGCAATGAGAATATCATTGCAAATTGAAAAAAACGGGGAAGATAACAAAACTATTCTGCTCTAATTTTGTAATTGCTATAGTGCATCATGAATTATTTTGTGATATAATCAGATTTAATTGGCCAATAAATATGTGTTTTAAGGGGAAAAAATGATTTCAAGAACGTGGCATGGAATAGTACCGTTAAAGTATAAAGAGCAGTTTCTGAAGCACCTTGACGCAACGGGCGTAAAGGATACAACCGCGTTAGAAGGCAACATGGGCGCTTATGTAAAAGTTGTCGAGCAAAATGGGTATGCGCACTTTTTTCTGTGCACAATATGGGATTCATTCAAAAGCATAATTTCTTATGCCGGAGAAAATTCTGAAATTGCCGTTACATATCCGAACGACGATAAATTTGATCTAGTATCAGACCCTATCGTAATTCATCAGGAAATAGCCACCGCGAAAAATCCATTTGAAAGTTATTTAGGGGAAAAATAAAATGAATGATTATAACACTGAAGCAAATAAGTTACATATTCGCAGCGCGGTTTCGGCCGACGTGCCGTTGATTTTAGCATTTATTAAGGAACTTGCCGATTATGAAAACATGCTTGACGATGTGGTTGCAACAGAAAAGATATTGCGCGAATGGCTGTTTGAAAAGCAAAAGGCGGAAGCGTTAATTGCTGAACTTAACGGCGAACCGGTTGGCTTTGCACTGTTTTTTCATAACTTCTCGACCTTTCTTGGCAGAGCGGGCATCTATCTCGAGGATTTATTCGTCCGCAAAGCGGCAAGGGGCAAAGGTGTCGGCAAAGCGCTTTTAAAAAAGCTTGCGGCGATTGCTTTAGAGCGCGGCTGCGGCCGGCTTGAGTGGTCGTGCCTTGACTGGAATGAACCGAGCATCAAATTTTATCTTTCATTAGGTGCTAAACCAATGAGCGAATGGACGGCCTATCGCGTAATCGGTGAAGACTTGACCGCACTTGCGAAAGAATAAGCTCATTGGTGACCTTTCGGAGCGGCGGTTAATAAAATCCTAATAAAAAATTACTGGAACGATTCCGTGATTTTTATGTAAGCGCCTATTAATCCAATTCTTAGATAATTACAATTTTTTCTTATACCCTTTGTTTTCTGACGGATGAAAGCCAACAGATTCATAGAAATGGCAAGCATCCAATCTGTTAGTCTCAGTTACAAGAATCATTTGAGTACAGTCTCTATCCTTTGCAAGTCTTTGAAGCTCATAAATTAATGCTTTTCCAATCCCCTTTTTTCTATTGCTTTTATCTACTACCATATTTTCAATCACCAAAAAAGGCCTGCAATCTCCATAGAGCTCTTCACAAATAATTCCCATGACTGAGCCAACTAAACGGTTTTGCTCAATTGCGCTAAGTAGAATATGAGTATCTTTGCCTTGCAGTTTGACATATTGGTCTCTCATCTTATCAATACATGAATTTTCATTCCAAAATTGTTTGTATAGCACCGCCAATTCTGGGATGTCTTCGATTTTCATGCAACGTATTATCATTTTTATACCTTCCTGTTATATAAATAAACTAAACATCAAAACACAGTTTTATTATACAATGGTAACCGATAGAAGTAAATGGTTGAACAATCAATCATGATTTAATAAAAAAACCGCTATGATATTTTAAATTATCATAGCGGTTTTTTATGAAGTGAAAAGCTTTGCCTTTTTATAACTTAAAGAAAACCGATAAGGGTTAACCCTCAATCACCTTTTGCAGTTTTTCAATCGTTGCTGCCGGGCATTCGTCATACCCCCGAAGTGGAAACTTAATGCCCATAGCGTCGTATTTCGCCTCGCACAGTTTTCTGAACGGCAGCAGCTCTATGTGCTGTAGATTGCGAAACTGCCTGCTGATTGCGGCAATCTTTAAAACCGACTCCTCGCTGTCGTTCAACCCGGGCACGACAACATGCCTTACCCACAGCGGAACATTCCTCTCCTGCGTCAGCTTTAAAAACTCAAGCACCCTGTCAAGGCTGCCGCCGCAAAGGCGGCGAAAGTCATCTTCCTCGGCAAATTTGAGGTCGCAAAGCACCAAATCGGTGTGATGCAGCACCGCGCGCGCCCCCAAAAGATCGCCCACTCCGGCGGTGTCAAGCGCTGTCCCTATTCCAGCCTTGTGCAGCCGTTCAAACAGCTCCGCGACAAACGCCCATTGCAGCAGCGGCTCGCCGCCAGAGACGGTAACGCCGCCGTTTTCACCGAAATAGGACTTGTAGCGTATCGCTTTCGCCGCGACTTCTTCAGCGGAGTATTCGGTGCCAGAGGATTTTTCCCACGTGTCCGGGTTGTGGCAATAGGCGCAGCGCAGTGTGCAGCCCTGCATGAATATCACGTAGCGAAGCCCCGGCCCATCGACCGCGCCGAGGCTTTGAAACGAGTGAATCCGCCCTTTCATTACATTACCTCATGAAAGGTTCTTGAAATAACCTCCTGCTGCTGTGGTTTTGAAAGCTTGTGGAAGTTTACGGCATAGCCGGAAACTCTGATTGTCAGGTTCGGGTGGCTTTCCGGGTTGTTATATGCCTCTACCAAGGTTTCCCTGTTAAGCACATTTACATTCAAATGGTGCGCGTCCTGTGCAAAATAGCCGTCGAGAATCGAGATGAGGTTGACGTATCTTTCCTCATTGCTGTGTCCAAGCGCCTGCGGTACAATTGAGAAGGTGTTGGAGATGCCGTCGCGGCAGATGTCATAAGACAGCTTTGCAACCGAGTTTAAAGAGGCGAGCGCGCCGTTTTTCTCGCGGTTGTGCATGGGGTTCGCACCGGGGGCAAAAGGCTCGCCGGCTTTTCTGCCGTCCGGTGTCGCGCCTGTCTTTTTGCCGTAAACAACATTGGAGGTTATCGTAAGAATAGAAAGCGTGTGCTCAGCGCCGCGGTAGCAGGGAGTCTTTTTCAGTTCATCATAAAACAGCTTGACCTGCTCTTTCGCAATGTCGTCAACGCGGTCGTCGTCGTTGCCGAACGCAGGGTACTCACCGGTTATCTCAAAATCCTTGATAAGCCCTGTGTCGTCGCGGATGCATTTCACTTTCGCGTATTTGATGGCGGAAAGTGAATCGGCAAGCACTGACATACCGGCAATTCCAAATGCCATAAAGCGGTGAACCTCGGAGTCATGCAGTGCCATCTGTGTTTTTTCATAGGCGTATTTGTCGTGCATGTAATGGATTATGTTCATCGCGCCGACATAGGTTTTTGCAAGCCACTCGCGGTATAGGGAAAGCAGCTCTAAAACCTTGTCGTATTCGAGATAATCGCCTTCATACGGTGCGTGAGCGGTGGCAATTTGCTGACCGCTCTTTTCGTCGCGCCCGCCGTTGAGGCTCATTAATAAAAGCTTTGCGAGGTTTGCCCGGGCGCCGAAAAACTGCATCTGTTTGCCCACGCGCATAGCAGAAACACAGCAGGCGATGGCGTAGTCGTCCCCGAACCTTTCACGCATGAGGTCGTCGTTTTCATACTGAATGGCGTCGGTGTCGCACGAAACCCTGGTGACAAAACGCTTGAAATTTTGCGGCAAACGTTTTGACCACAAAACCGTAAGGTTTGGCTCAGCCGACGAGCCGAGCGTATAAAGGGTGTGAAGCATACGGTAGGAGCTTTTGGTCACAAGGGTTCTGCCGTCCTCGTCCATGCCGCCGACCGATTCGGTAATCCACATCGGGTCGCCAGCGAAAAGCTCGTTGTATTCGGGCGTGCGCAGATGCCTTGCCATGCGAAGCTTCATTACAAAATCATCAAAAATTTCCTGCGCCTGTTCCTCTGTCAGCACGCCGTTTTTAAGGTCGCGCTCAACATAAATATCAAGAAAGGTACTCACGCGCCCAAGGCTCATTGCCGCGCCGTTTTGTTCCTTGATTGCGCCGAGATAGCCAAAATATAGCCATTGCACCGCTTCTTTTGTATTTGTTGCGGGTTTAGAAATATCAAAGCCGTACATTGCCGCCATTTCTTTAAGAAAGCCCAAAAATGTAATCTGCTGATATAACTCTTCAATCAGGCGGATATTGTCAACGTCCATATTTTTTGTGCCGTAAAGCACTTTGTCTTTTTTCTTTTCCTCAATCAGCTTGTCGACGCCATAAAGCGCGACCCTGCGGTAGTCGCCGATGATCCTTCCTCTGCCATAAGCGTCGGGAAGCCCAGTGATGATCCCGCAATGGCGCGCAGCCTTTATTTCGTCGGTATATATGCGATAAACCCCTTCGTTGTGGGTGGTTCGATATTGAAATTCCTTTTCAACCTTGTCGGATAGCTTGTAGCCATAAGATTCACAGGCCTTGCGCGTCATGTTCAGCCCGCCGAACGGGTTGACGCCTCTTTTTAACGGGCGGTCTGTCTGAAGCCCGACGATGACTTCCTTTTCTTTGTCAAGATAGCCGGGGTTATAGCTTGTCAGCGAGCTGACTGTCTGCGTGTCGATGTCAAGCACGCCGCCAAATTCTTTTTCAAGCTCAAAGAGGTGATTCAGTTTGTTCATCAGTGCCTTTGTGCGCGGCGTCGCGTCTGCGAGGAATGTTTCGTCACCCTCATAAGGCGCGTAGTTTGTCTTAATAAAGTTCCTTACATCAATTTCTTCCTGCCAGTTTCCGCTGCAAAAACCTTCCCATGCTTTGTTGTTCATAAAAAACCTCCTGTTCGAATATGGCTCACCGCTGCTCTTTTTGCTTATGAAAACAAAAAGAGCAGCATCGGTAAAACCAAATGCTGCCCAGACGGTCGGCCAGACTTTCTTGAAAAAATGAAGTTTCTCAAAAAAGCCCTAAAATCAGATTTTCATTCCCCTGTGGTTTATCCACAATTATCCGTCAGTAATGAAAACCTGTATCGTATTATAAAGTGATTATAATATAACCCCGCGCAAAAAGCAAGCGTCAGGATTTAACACAAAAGAAAAAATTCACAGAAGATAAATATGCCTTCGGAACCTAAACGAAAAGTTGTATAATTGAGTAAATGATTATAAAGAAAGAGCGAGTGGTTTTATTGCAAAATATAAATGAGCTAATTTCACGCATGGTTTCCTATTACGCAGGCGACCCGAAAAGAATCCAGCACTTCATAAAGGTTTACAGCTTCGCAAAGCTGATAGGTGAAAGGGAAGCCATTGACGCCGAGGCACAGCGAATCCTTGAAACCGCCGCTGTGGTTCACGACATCGGCATAAAAATCAGCGAAGAAAAATACGGCAGCTCCGCCGGAAAATATCAGGAGCTTGAAGGCCCGCCGATAGCTGAAAAAATGCTCGCGGAGCTTTTTTACCCCAAAGAGGTGACAGAGCGTGTCTGCTGGCTTGTCGGTCACCATCATACCTACGGAAATATCGAGAAAATCGACCATCAAATATTGGTGGAAGCCGATTTTTTAGTGAACCTTTTTGAGGAAAGTGCCGGTGTTTCGGCAGCCCGCAGCGCAAACGAGAAAATTTTCAAAACCAAGACCGGAAAATGGCTGCTGGAAACTATGTTTTTGAAAAGTTAAAACTATTATTCATAACTGACGATTTCACTTAACGGCTTTCTGGTTTTGCTATGTCTGTCGGGGCTTTCAGTTTCACCTGCGCCATACCCGATCGCTAAAATGTTTACAATCTCCATATTTTCGGGAATATCGAATTCTTTTCTGATTACGTCAGGTTTGAAATAGCAGATCCAAACGCTGTTAAGCCCTAAATCGGTCGCCTGCAGCATCATGTGATCCGTTACAATACTCGCGTCAATTTCTGTAAGCTTTTTGCCGTCAAACGGTCTGACCCACGCCTTGTCGTTATCGCTGCAAACGATGATCGCTAAAGGCGCGTTATAAATATTCGCGGCTTTACCGATTTTACTCAGACCTTCATCTCTTTGAACGACGATAAGCCGATGCGGTTGGCGGTTCCCGCCTGTCGGGGCAACGTATGCCGCTTCTAGAATCTTTTCGACCTTCTCTTTTTCAACTTTTTTATCCTGATAGTTACGGCATGCAAATCTTTTCTTGGCAATTTCTAAAAAACTCATACTGATACCCCTTTCTGATTTACAGGTATATTTCCCGCACATGGTTGAAATTTTCCAAAACCTATACGATAATAGTAATACTAATTTTCATTATTGCAAGAATGCACTTTTTTGTAATATAGTATCCAAAAAGATAGTATGAGGTAAATAGATATGAAATCATCTGCAACGTTTAATTGTCCGATCGAGGCAACGATAAGCCTTATTGGAGGAAAATATAAAGCGGTTATTCTTTGGCATCTGGGTAATAAAACCTTGCGTTTTAACGAATTGCAAAAGCTTCTACCGCAGGCGACGCCTAAAATGCTCACTCAGCAGCTTAGAGAATTAGAAGCAGACGGATTAATAAACAGGCTGGTTTACCCCGTTGTTCCGCCGAAAACAGAATATTTTTTATCTGAGTTTGGTCAGAGCATCACGCCTATTCTTGCTGCCATGTGTGATTGGGGAACGGAATATCTTAAAGGTTTAAATATTTCAACCTGTTCAAAAACAAACAGTATAACAGATGATTTTTAGCTTACCATAAAATTTTAGCCGTCAAATTTTCCATTCTCAATTCTCTTTATTAATCGGCCAACTCTCTTCTTTTGTGCGTCGTTTAAATCCTCATGTCTTTTTAATAATACAGACATAAATTCTTTGCAATTATCTTTATTTACACAAACGAATGCTCTTTCGGCATGCTGTGCAACTTCTCTTGATCGGCATGATTCTAAATGACTGTTTATTTTTTGAAACATTATATCCGAATACTTTTTATCTGCCCTTGCTACTTCGGCAAACACACTGATGCTGTTGTCCCGGGTAATAACGCTCCCGTTTTCATATGCATAGAAGACTGTGTCGATATGTTCAAATATTTCTTTTGCTTTTAATGATGCGATTTTAGCTAGGGCCGTCATGCCGCCCCAAACAAGTCTGTTGTTTTTTGATTTCAAAATATGGATAAAATCCAAAACATATTCTGAAATCAATCCGGGTTTTCTTTCCCCTATTTCATAAAGAATCTTGATACAATCATTTGCTAAAAGTTGATTGCTGTCATATAAGTAATGCACGATTTCTTTTATGCCCTCTGCGTTTTTTGTTATATACAGTTCCTCTGCCAAAGCAATATTTGGTTCTTCATCATTTCTTCCCAGAGCATATGAGGTCTTTTCTATCACAAAAACATCTCCTTATGCAGCATAAGTAAAACTGTAAACAATTATAACATAGTATAGATATCGATAAAACGAACAGGTGAAATTGTCTATAACAGGCTAACCAAAAAGCTATGCGGCTTTATTATAAGCAGCATAGCTTTAATTTTTCACTTTTCAGGGTATAGACGCTTGATTTAAGCGGCTTTGCCGTTTTCAGATAAAGCAGTTTGTTCGTTTGCTTTAAAGGACTTAATAATATTATTTATTGTGGGCTCGTTTGTCTTAGCTTTGCTGTTGGTTGTCCAGCCATATGCCTCATAGAAGTTTTCCTTCCCATCAATAATATAATACCAATATACTAAATTTATGTTTTGGTATATACCGCTGATTTCGACGGAAAGAGTATTGCTGCCATTAATTTTTAATTTTGAAATTTTACCGCTTTTCGGATTTTCAAGTGTTTTGTTCATACCTTCGACTACGACGGTCATGTAATCACTTATTGTATAGCCTTTTTTAAAATCCGACTTTGGTTTTTTACCCGCTACTATATACAGGTCTTGTATGTCGTTTGAAACCCCGATTTCTCCTAAATCAGCTAAATCCTTATCACTCGTATTCCATGCTTTTGGAACGGATAGCGACATGGTGCCGTCATCGCTTTTTACAAGAACCGTTGCTGCTTGTTGACTTGAGGATGACTTGCCAGGCAATAACGCGCTGCAGCCGGAAAGTAAAAACGAGAGCAATATTACACCGGCCAAAACAACTGAAAACTTTTTCATATGTACATATCCCCAATTCCATCAAATCGGTTATTGCACCAATATCATACCATAATAGTAATAATAATACAACAAATTAACAATTTCTATGCTCGAAAAAACAAATAAAAGAGCACTTCCCCTTTTAGATACTGCGATACGCCCAACAGGTCAATCGGCTTATTCATATTTTATAAGATAACAGCTCCTTAAATGGTATTTTTAATACTGTTTAAGGAGCTGTTATGCCCACAAGAATTACTTATGAAATTAGGCTTGTGCCGCTTTTCATTAACCGTTGTTCCTGACCTTTAACATCTCGATTAGTTCTTTAACTTTAGGATCAGATTGGCTGTGTTTACTGACGACCGCACCCAGCACAGTGGTAATACTGGGCAAAACAGGTATTAAGACTACATTGTTCGCTAATAAATAACTGGCTTGTTTACGTGTGATTAAAGCAGCGCCGTGTTTGGCTTCCACACCCCCGAAAATAGTTTCGGGTCTTCCTCTGAATATAATATCGGGGACAAGATCATGTTCTTCAAAAAAGGCCATACATAAGCTGGATACACAAGTGTAGGTTTCCATTAGCATAAGCGGAGTATTTTTTAACTCTTCCGGGGTAACATGATCTAATTTAGCTAAAGGATTGTCCTTATGAACAGCTAAAACAATTTCATCTGCTGAAATCGGAACAAAAAGATTTTTACTAATCGCAAGATTATTTTCAGGCCAATAGGTCAAGGCAATATCAAAGCTGTTACTGAGCAACCTGCGAAATAATTGCGGCTCTTCCAGCTCGATGAGATTGATCTGGATAGAAGGGTTCTCTAATTCAAATCGGCAGAATGGAACAGAAAAACCAAAATAACCCATTACAGGCAAAGTCAGTATGCTCAAAGTATCTTTATAACCGGGCTGTAATTTTTGTGCCATATTAGTCAAACGGTGGATTTCTTCTAATATATGTCTCGCCTGTGGCAATAATTGTTTGCCCTCATCCGTTAATTCTATGCGTCTGCGCTGACGGTTAAAGAGCTGAACACCCAGTTCACGCTCCAAAGCCTGTATTTGCTTGCTAATAGAAGATTGAGCAATATTTAATTCCAAAGCAGTTTCCATATAACTGCCTGTATCTACGATTGTTATAAAATATCTTAACTGATCCTCAGTCAAATACCTCACCTATTCCATTTTTGAATTGATTATATAATGATTCGAAATTGATGTCAAGAGTCCGTTTAAGGTATATTAAAATCATTATAGCAGTTATATTTTTAAAAAGGAAAATCAGGGGATTTTTCGCCCCGCCAGAGGCGGAGAGAAACAAAAACAATTCCTCTTCTTTTTTAAAATTGCTATAAGAGGGGGTATAAAAATGAAAATTGAAGCAGCAGTTGTTTTAGAAAAAGGACAGCCATTTCAAATTAAAGAACTAGAATTAGATGCTCCGAAACTTAATGAAGTATTAGTTAAAGTCACAGCTTGTGGTGTTTGCCATACGGATGACGTTGCGCGTCAGCAAATTATACCCGTACCGTTGCCGGCGGTATTCGGGCATGAGGGCTGCGGTGTGGTTGAAGAAGTAGGCCCGGGTGTTACCAATTTTAAAAAGGGAGACCGTGTTGGTTTTTCTTATGGATATTGCGGCACCTGTGAAGCATGCCGTTCCGGTCATCCTTATGGATGCGAAGAAAACCGCGATTTAAATTTCTCAGGGAAACAATTCGATGGAACAAAACGTCTTCATTACAATGGCGAAGAAGTGTCCTCATTCTTTGGTCAAAGCGCATTCGCGACATATTCGGTCGTTCATGTGAATAACTTGATTTCTGTACCGGATGGTCTGGATTTAGCTTTGGTTGGTCCTTTGGGATGCGGTATACAAACAGGCGCTGGAGCAGTTTTAAATTATTTAAAACCTGATCCTGCAAGTTCTATTCTCATTACCGGATGCGGTCCGGTAGGATTAAGCGCTGTAATGGCGGCAAAAATTGCCGGATGCGCAACGATTATTGCTTGTGATGTTGTGGATTCCCGATTGGAAATGGCTAAAGAATTGGGCGCAACCGATATAATCAACGGCAAAAAGGTTGAAAGCGTCATTGACGAGGTTAAGAAATTAACCCGTATCGGAACAAATTATGCCATTGACTGCACAGGCATCGGGGCATGTGTCAGACAATCGTTAAACTGCACACGCAGTTTAGGCACATGTGTTGTTCTGGGTGCTACGCAGGAACTTACAATTCATGTAGAAAGTGAATTGATGGGATTAGGCAAGAAACTGGTAGGATTGGTTGAGGGCTGTTCTATCCCGCAAATCTTTATTCCTAAACTGTTGGAATATTATAAAAAGGGTATGTTCCCGTTTGATAAAATGATTACTTACTATGATTTCAAAGATATTAATCAGGCATTTGAAGACACCCATAAAGGTAAAGTCGTCAAAGCAATATTGAAGATGAAAGAATAGGAGACAGCAATAATGAATCCTTATTATCCACATTTGGGCAGCCCGATTAAAATCGCCGGATTAACATTGAAAAATCGTATGGTGGGCGCTCCAATTTCTCTTCCCGAAATCGGGCCCGACGAAAACCTGACAAGGGATAACATTGCTTTTTATGGTCTGCGGGCAAAAGGCGGAGCTGCGGCGGTTACCGTCAGCGAAGGCGTTGTCCATTGCGCTACGGGAAAATCCCATACAAAACATATTCACTTGGATACCCGTATGAGTTTACCGTCATTAACCGAATTAGCCAGCATGATCCATCGCCATAACTGCGTTGCTTCTATGGAATTATCACATGGCGGCAAATATGCAGGTAACCGCAGCCAATCGGGCGGAATTTCCAAGCGTTACGGCCCTATTGATGAAGTCTGGCCGGACGGTACGCATGTTTTTGAAATGTCGGAAGACTTAATCCTTGAAATTGCCAATTGTTTCGGTAAGGCGGCAGCCTTGGTTAAAGAAGCCGGTCTTGATATGGTATTGGTTCATGGCGGTCATGGATGGCTGCTGTGTCAATTTATGTCTCCCAACACGAATAAGAGGACTGACAAATGGGGTGGAAGCTTCGAAAACAGAATGCGTTTCCCGTTGTTATGTGTCGAAAAGATTCGTGAAGCGGTCGGACCTAATTTTCCAATTGAATTTCGCATGAGCGGTGCGGAATATACTGATGGCGGCTATGACATCGACTATGGTGTCAAAATCGCTGAAGCGTTAGACGGCAAAGTAGACTTAATTCATGTGTCCGCCGGTGTTCATGAAAACAGAGACGCTTTTGTTATTACGCACCCCTCTATCTTTATAGAACACGGATGCAACGTTCATTTGGCAGCAGAAATCAAGAAGCATGTCAAAACTCCGGTCGCTACATTAGGTGGATTAAATGATCCTGATATGATGGAAGAGATCATTGCAAGCGGTAAAGCTGACATTGTTGAAATGTGCCGCCAATTAATGGCCGACCCATTTTTCCCTGAAAAAGCGTTAACCGGCAGAAAAGGCGATATTACCAAATGCTGCCGTTGCTTTAGCTGCTTTGGCGCTTATATGTCCACACGCACAACCGTTTGTGCGTTAAACCCGATGATTGGCAGAGAACGGGAGCATGAAAGCGCTTTTGCTCCGACAACACCGGAAAAGGTATTGATTGCCGGCGGCGGCCCTGCCGGTATGACAGCGGCTTTGCAGGCCTCAGCCCGCGGACATCAGGTTATTTTATTTGAAAAAAATAACCGTTTAGGCGGTCAGCTGCTTTGTGAAGAATATGTTCCCTTTAAACAGGACTTATATAACTACACTCAGTTACTGGCAAAGAGATTGGCTGAAACAAACGTAGAGGTACGTTTGAACACCGAATTAACGCCGGAGCTGGCTCGGGAATTAAACGCGGATATGATCATGTGTGCAGTGGGAGCGGTACCTGTTGTTCCTCCGATTCCGAGCATTGATACCAGCAGCAAAGTTGTCGGATTAGAAGCGATTCACAAACCGAAGCCGGCTGTCGGAGATAAAGTTGTTATTTTAGGCGGAGGATTAATCGGTACGGAAACAGCGATTCATCTTGACGGCATGGGAAAAGATGTAACCGTTGTGGAAATGAGAAACGATTATGCCCCGGATACATCGGAAATGCATAAAATCGCCTTGGAAGCGACACTGAGAAAAGGCCATGTTAAAATGCATTTAAATACAAAAGCGAAAGCTGTCACTGATGAAGGTCTGCTGTGTGTGGATGAAAACGGAAATGAAGTTTTGTTTCCCGCAGATTCTATTTTTGTTGCCGCCGGCATGAAATCAAACTCAGCGGCTGTCGAGGCTTTACGTTATGCCGCTCCAAGGTTTTTCCAAATTGGAGACTGCGTTAAAGTGGGTAAAGTGTTGGAAGCAGTTCACGGCGGTTATTACGGCGCTTTAGATATTTAAGATTTAAGTTTTTAATTACTTAGTTTTACAGCAAAAGCCGGGGCGACCAACACTTCTTTAGTGCTGGTCACCCCGGCTTTTTAGAATTCATCTCTTTAAAGAGTATTTACATGCTTTTTATATAAATAAGTGTCCTATTGATGTCATATAAATCTGTGATAGTTGCTTTTGGACATGAAACTCATGATAGCCGGCATGTTTTTCTTGATTATATCGTATTTGTCGATTAATATTTTCCTGGCGTTCCACAAGCTTGTATAATAATTTTGATTGATCGGCCAAGGATCACCGTTGCACATTTTCCAAACTTCACAGCCCTGAAATGGGTTGGCTGTTCCAAGATAAAAATTTTTATTGCTGTCTACAAAGAGCATTCTTCCACCGTAGTTATTTGGGTTGAAAAGCCCGTTGAGAACTTCAGCTTTAAAATGAACTCCGTCTTCTGACGTATACAGGTCAAAACCAATGGGATATCTGCTCAGCCTTAGAATTTCTACTACGCTCTTGTATATTTCAATTAGTATAGTAGTTACAGCCTCACCGATAAGCTGATATAAAGCAAGCCTGTTTGCCAAAAGGGTATCCAATATGACTTCCATATTACTGGAATCATCAAAAGTGCTTACATACAGCTTCCCTGCGTATTCCTGTATCTGCCAGGCATACACGTTAAAGGGGTTGTTGAATCCGGAACCAAATCCCGACAGGCTTTTGTATTTTTGCCCGAAGGGTGGGATTGCGGGGATGAATGGGAATCCGCCCACCACCAACTGCCATCGATCATACTTGTCAATTCTGATGATATCACAGCCCATCGGAATGAACCAGGCCAATGGTAATTGCTTCGAGGCGCCTACATAAAGATAGTCTTTAAATACCCCTATACTCAGGGTGAGCGTGTTGGCGGGGTCACCAAAGCCATTATCAACGATCAGTGTCCAGTCATTTTGTTTTGGCACATCAGCGTTTGTTCTCCAAACCTGAGCTCCGGTTTCGTTACTGGTGGCAACATAGATCCTGTTGTTAAACACGGCCATGTTGCTTATTGCACCTTTGGGGTTCTTATCGGGATCAAAGCCCGGCGCGTTAACATCTATAACAAGTTCCCAAGGGTAAAATTCAGGATCAACACTGCTGTATAACAATGGTGTTGCATTCGAGGTTGAAGTGAGTTCGTTTATTGTGGAAAGATATATTTTCCCCTTTTGTGTGACCATCGCCCTCGAAGAAGTTCCCTGCAAAATATCCGAGTCGGGAAGTATAAACCAGTTAACACCATTGGTGGTTTTTAATATTTGAACCGTTGCCCCGTAGGCCGCCGCGAATATGCAGGGGCTGCCCCCGAAAGGCCTGTCGTTAATCATGAATCTGAAACCGATGATGCCGGAACCGGGCGGAGCTTTATAAACTCTTTCCCACGGAAGTGTTCCGTCTTTTTTGTATCTCCATATTTCAGCCAGATTGTCCACTGGATCTGGTTGAATGAGTGCGGGAATTTGAGTGTTTGGCTCGATTGATTTGATGACGTTAAACACGATATTTCTGCCGGTTCCTACATAGATATATTCTCCCAATTCGCTCATGGACCATGCATAGTTATTCTGTCTTGCATTATTGAGATTTTTGAAATCGAACCCATTTGTTGGTGTTAATTTTTCAAAAGCAGGCATTAGAGAGCCCCCTATAAAGCATGTTTCACTACTAATATATGTAAAGTGTCGAATATTGTTGACATATGCATAAAACGTGTTTTCCTCTTATGCGCTTATTTTTTGAATTAATATTGAGGCGTTAGAATTTATCTGAGTTCCACCAGCCAATGTCTGTAACGTGATTGCACCGGTACTTGTGTGATTTCGCACAGTCAAGACATCGTTAGCGGCGGCGGTTACAATTACCATTCCCGGATTTCCTTGAGTGCCGGCACCTGAACCATAGATACTTCCGGGGACGGGAGTATCATTTTGGAATAAGGTAAATTGATTTGGTTCTACACCCGCAGCATAAAACCAGATTGCATAGTTGCCATCACTGCCAATCGTTATTGTGGAAGTACCCGCTATATGGACAATTGTACCAACAATAACCCCATTCGTATCGAATGTTATACTGCTTTCTAAAGCGACATTTTGCGCAGATAAATTAGAGATATATGCATACTCCGACAGCCCATTGGTGCCAATAGGCCCAGTATCGCCAGTAGGCCCGGTAAACCCGGTGAATCCAGTAGGCCCGGTAAACCCGGTGAATC
>DBTI01000213.1 GCA_002306975.1 Ruminococcaceae bacterium UBA1320 | reverse complement strand
CTTAAGTTGAATACCTTTTGGTTAACAGACGAAGCCTTGATATTGATTGAATCCATATATCGTTTTGCCACATTTATTTCTTCATTTTGATTGATAACAAAGCCCTTCATTAAAGCAGCAAGATTAGAAATAGAAATATTGTAACGGATGTCTTGTATTAAAACCAATCCCTTTTCTTTGCGGTCTTCCGATGCATAAGCTACTCCGGCATCAATAGCTTCCTTTGGAGATCTGAACAACTCCCTTTTACCGTTCAGATACAGTTCGCCGCTCTTTATTTTGAAACCCTGTACATTTCCAAAAATGCTCAATGCAAGTTCTGTGCGGCCTGCGCCCATAAGGCCCTGTATCCCTATTATTTCGCCTTTTCTTATATTGATTGAGACATCCTTAATAATATCTCTTTCCTTCTTTTTATCTTCAACTGTCCAGTTTTTAATCTCAAAGCAAATTTCGCCAATATCCACGTTTTCACGTTTTGGATACATATTGCATATTTCCCTGCCTACCATGTATTTCATAATTTCCTGTTCGGTAAGCCCTTTTTTAGCGTCTAATGAGCTTATGGTGGCTCCGTCCCGCAAAACCGTCACAGTATCCGCAATGGAAATAATCTCTTGAAGCTTGTGTGATATCAAAATGCATGTGACGCCATGGCTTTTCAGCTCTTTGAGTAAATTCAGCAGATTGATACTGTCCGTCTCATTCAATGCCGCCGTAGGTTCGTCTAATATAAGAATCTTCACATCCCGGCTCAGGGCTTTAGCAATCTCAACAAGCTGCTGGTTTCCAATTCCCAGCATTTTTACTTTTTCGGATGGATTTACTTTTAATCCTACCTTCTTCATGATTTCAGATGCTTGGACAATTGTTTGATTCCAATTTACCCGATTGCCTTTTATGATCTCATGACCAAAAAAAATATTTTCATAAACAGATAATTCGGGTATCAACGCCAATTCCTGATAGATAATGGCTATACCCGATGCTTCGCTATCTTTGATATTTCTGTATTTCTGTATTTGTCCGCCAACCAGTATATCCCCTGCATATGAGCCGTATGGATAAATGCCCGAAAGCACTTTCATCAACGTTGATTTTCCAGCGCCGTTTTCACCAACAAGGCAATGAATCTCCCCTTGTTTTACTTGAAAATTAACATTATTCAAGGCCCTGACACCCGGAAACTCTTTAATAATGTTCTTCATTTCCAGGATATAATCGTTCATCACGCCATCTCCTTATCTTTAGAGACCGTCTCTGCGATAACATCGCAGAGACGGTCTCCCATATTAAGATAGTATTGTATTATTTTGCGTCAGTTAACACCTTTAAAATCGGTGGCAACATAATAACCTGAATCAAAAATGTCCTTTTTAACCGAATCTTCGGTTACAGTTACAACTGCAAGCTGCATCATGGGAACATCTTTTTTTCCGTTATTAAATGTAGAGTTTGTTTCAGGTGTCTTGCCGGTAAGAATCTGCTTGGCCATTTCAACAGCGGCAGTCGTCAGGTTGCGTGTGTCTTTCAGAACTGTCATGGACTGTTTGCCATCGATAATGTATTGTATAGAAGCTTTTTCAGCATCCTGTCCGGTAATCACATAGCTCTTCACATCTTTATCTGCCGCAAACACATCCGCAATGCTGCGGGCCGTGCCGTCATTGGGAGCCAGAACAAATACGTTGCCTTTATCCGCTGCCTTTACTGCAGTCAGATTTGCCTGGGCTTTGGATTTAGCTACATTGAAATCCCAGTTCGTTGTAATCTGTCCAATAATAGCTGCCATCTGTTCACGGGTTAAATCTTTGGTGTCTTTCACTTTTAAAGCTTCGCTGGAATTTTTGATCACAAAAGTTCCGTCAACAATTTTGGGCTGCAGTACAGACCATGCGCCTTTAAAGAACACAAACGCATTTTCATCAGACATAGCGCCCGCATACAGGTATAAAGGATTGCCCGTACCGGTTGCTTTGTCAACAAGGTATTGCCCCTGTGCTACGCCAACCGATTCACTGTTGAAACCTACGTTATAATCAAGCGAGTCGGTGCCGGTTATCAGCCTGTCGTACCCAATTGAAATAACCCCTGCCTTTTTTGCCTCATCAATGGTCGAAGCCACTGCCGCCGTATCCTGCGGGCAAATGATCATGACTTTAATGCCTTTTGAAATCAATGTTTCAACGTTTGTCTTTTCTGTTGCAGAAGATCCCTGGCTAAACAGAATCTGGTATGTAAAACCGGCTTGATCCAAAATAGACTTAAAACGGGTCTCATCCTGAATCCATCTGGGTTCATCCTTTGTCGGCAAAACAATACCCACCTGTATTCCGCTTGCAGAAGCGGTTACAGCTGCAGACGAAGCCGCCGCTGTTTTTGCAGCGTCAGCCGATGTTGCTGCTGCAGGCGCCGACGCACTTGCGCTTGCGGCCGGCTGTCCTGCACAACCAGCCAAGAGAGAAGCAATCAGCACTAAGGCCAACACAACTCCAACAATTTTTTTATTCATAATCTTTCCTCCTCGATTATCTTTTTCTACCGCTTTGGCGGTAAAGTTAAAATTCGTCATGCTTATTTATTTTTCCTGGTTATATGTACGAACTGCTTTTGCCAGCGCGGCCACATTTTCGGCAGGCACGCCCGGCTGAATGTTATGGATTGTATTGAACACATAACCGCCGTTTTTACCAAATATCTTCAAGCTTTCCAGGGCTTCCTTATAAACATCATCCGTCGTTCCAAAGGGAAGCGTGTTTTGTGTGTCGATACCGCCCCCCCAAAAGACGGTGTGATCGCCGTATGTAGATTTTATCTCTTGTCTGCTCATTCCTTTGGCTGTCCATTGTACGGGATTTATAATATCAAATCCGGCTTCTGCCAACTCCGGAATCAACGGAAAAATACTTCCGCAAGTATGCTTAAAAGTTTTCCACGATGTGTTTTCATGTATCCAATTGTTTATCTTTTTGTAGTACGGAGCATACAGATCTTTAAACGTATCTATTGAACAAAAAGGGCCGTTTTGGGTTCCAAAGTCCGTTCCGCAAATATAAGCAACCTGAACAGCATCGCCCACAACTTTATAAATTTCTTTTAAATTCTCAATTGCTACCTGTGTCTGAAAGGTGAATATTTGATTCAAAATATCAGTTCGAATGGCAGTAGACATATACCATTCCGTGATATTCCGCAGCCCTTTAGGATTTTTTAATTGAGGCCCGGGAACAAGCGCAATATCGCCAATGCCCGTTCCGCCAAAATTAGCTGCAATCACATCTGTTGAACTTTTATACTTTTCGGTATTTATTTTAAGCCAATTTAAATTTTCTTGTTTTATCGGGGTAAATTCTTCAAAATTATCTGTAACATTATAATTGTCTTCATCAAAAGCCGGTACTCTGTCTATTGCATCAAAATAGTACGATCCTGTGGCCATTCGTCCAGCCGGAGGAAAAGACCGGTCTCCACCCGCATATATCAGAGTATCCCCATTGTCAGCGAGCGTAACTTCAAATTCTTCACTCACCAATACATCTTGTCCCCAGGGAGTACGCCATTCTTTGAATTTATCATTTTGCTTAAATCCAAATATTGAGCTCATATCCCATACGGGCGACGTCTGAACACCAAGAGCCTCTTTAAGGTCATCTTCAATCTGTCCTAAGAACTGCATCGGCTCAATTACCTTAATCAAACGTTTTTC
>DBTI01000274.1 GCA_002306975.1 Ruminococcaceae bacterium UBA1320 | reverse complement strand
AAGGAAGCCCGGGAGTCGTTTGAAGATGTTTCTGAAAGTAGAGTTGACGCTGTTCACTCGGTACTTGAACGCACGCCGCCTGAGCTTGTAGGCGACATTTCAGAAAACGGAATTATTCTTACAGGCGGCGGCAGCCTTGTCAACGGGCTTGACAAGCTGATTTCAAAGCGCACAGGCATAAAGGCAAGGATCGCAGACGATCCGATAACCTGTGTCGCCCGCGGCACAGGTATCGCCCTTGAAAATATTGATTCTTTGCAGGATGGGTTATTATATATTGCAAGAAACAAACGTGAACGTTAAACTGACCCAATAAATCTTAGCCACCGGTTTTAACTACCGGTGGCTATTTCTTTATAAGTACAATATTTTGATATACAAAATGTTGTGTGCAAACTTTATCCTTTAATTTTACTATATAATTATTAATGATTGAATAAATTTGGCAGCAAAGAGATGGACTGGTGTAAAATATTGCGTAAAAGTATAAGAAATATTAAAATTTAGAAATGAATAAGTTGACAATATTAAAATTAGTATTAAAATTGATAGTGAAATTGTATAAATATCAATGCGTTTAGCTATCGTTTATAAACTGATAAGTCAAATCAATTTTTGCAAGTCGTCTAATGCTTTATTACGGCAAAAAGGAGGGGACTTTTGTGAAAAGAGCAGTTGCTCTTGTGATTTTTGTTCTTGTTGTTTTTTTTGCCGTAGTTTTTAGTACCTTTTATGGTTCAAACAGCTCGGTAAAATCAGTGCATAACGAGGAAGAAGAAAAAACGCAGCTTACATTTATGAATAGTTGGGGCGGCTCTGATTCAAAGGCAAAAGCGCTCGAAGAGATTCTTGCTGATTTTGAAGAAAAAAATACGGATATCGATGTTATAAACAAATCAACGTCAAGTGACGACTTTCTTCCTTCAATAAAAGATAGTTTTGCAACAGGCGACCAGCCTGACGTTTTTGGGCTTTGGCCCGGAAGCGATATCCGCAGTTTGATTGCCGCAGGAAAAGTTGCCGACCTGACCGCGCTTATCAACTCAGATCCGGAATGGAAGAGCAGTTTCGGCGACGACATGTGGAATTTGGTTGAAGAAAACGGAAAGATTTACGGTATGCCGGTAGAGATCACTTTTGAAGGGCTTTTCATAAATAAAGACCTTTTTGATAAATATCACGTTGAGGTGCCAAAAGATTACACAGGGCTTGTTAAAGCGATAAATGCCTTCAAAAGTCATAAAATTATTCCGATAGCTTTTAACTGCAAACCGGAGGGGAGCTATATTTATCAGAATATAGCGATGAGCCTTGGCGGAAAAAAACTTGAACATCCTATTATTAACGGTGAAGTCTGCGAGCCTTACATAGAAGCTATGAAAACGATGAAAGATCTTTTTAATATGGGGGCCTTTCCCCCGAGTAATGAATGCTTTTCTATGGAGAGTACGGAAAGGGACGACCTGTTTTTAAACAAAAAGGCGGCAATGATCGTTCAAGGTTCATGGTTTATTGAAAAATGCAACGACAAGGATGTTGAACTCGTTGCTTTCCCGCGTATGTCTTCCAGCAAAAATACTGTTTACGGCCTTGGCGGCGGTACTTTTTATATAAGTCAAAAAGCGTGGGAAGACACCAGCAAAAGAGAGCAGGCAATCAAACTCTTAAAGTATCTGACATCAAAGGAAGCGTGTGCGCAGCTTGGCCTGCAAACCGAAATGATAAGCAATGTCGACATAAGCGATTACAATATAAATTACAACAGCCTGACGCAATCCGGGCTTAGTATAATCAAAGATTCCGATGTTTTAGTAGGCCCGCCGGATCACTATTTTTCAAGGACGGTGTGGGAAAGTATTATAGTAAGAGATTTTCCCGACATGCTTAGCGGGAGCATCTCCCCCGAGGATTTGTGGAAAGAGGCAATAAAAGCGGACGTAGAGGACAAATAGGTTTCCTGCAACCTGTTAAACTGTATGCGTTGCTAATAGGCTGGTGAATTAATGGCAAGGAACTCATTTAGATTTACACCGAAAAAAATGGGACATTATATAAACAGAGGTATTTTCAATTTACTGTCAATATATAGGAACATGCCGATCAGGATAAAACTGATGCTTGTTCTTAATATTGGTATTTTGATACCTCTTTTGACCATCAGCTATGTCAGCTATAAAAACAGCGAAACTGTGCTTAAAAATGAATCTGTTAAATATTCTCAGGACGTTCTTGGAATAATCAACCTTCGTGTTGACGATTATATTTCAAGCCTCAGCACTTTGGCTACCGATTTGATTAATGATTCCACAGTATATAACTATATACAAATGGATAAAACTGAAAACGATAATGTGAAGATATACCACGATGAAGAAAGTGTAAGAGACGCCCTTAAAAAAAAGATCAGGGTAAAGGGCGAAGTTCAATCCATAGGCGTTTATGTTGAGGATAAAATGCATTGTTACGCCGATGACAGCGCGAGATCACAGAGCATAGAAGATATTATACCGTTTGGGGGCAAACTCTATAAAGAGATGCTCAGTACTGCATATGAAAAGGGCGGTACTCCTTTTTGGTACCTTGACAGTTCAGAGGGAAAGGTACAGCATATTTTTTATGCCCGAGCAATAGTTGACCGCGATACTTATAAAAACAGCGGAATGCTTGTTCTTATGGTGGATGATAACTGGTTTAACTCAGTTTTTACCGGTCTTAGTAATGAAGATATGAAAAACGCCGTGGTTCTATCAGGGGATAAACAAGTTATTTTAAGCAATTCCCCCAATGCGGCTTCTTATAAATTATCAGATGAGATGTTTAAGCAGATGTCTTATGATCACGGCTGGATATCCGACAGTGCACAGGATTCGCTTATATCTTATGTAACGGTAAATAGCACGAAATGGAAACTGGCTACTTATATTCCATATTCCGCGCTTTTCAGTGATATCGAATATATAAAGCAAAGCATCATAATTGGTCTTATTATCGCGGTCTTATTCTTGTTGATTGTAAGTTTTTATATCTCTTATGATTTTGTTTCGGCGATAAACCGGCTTGTAGGTGGAATGAAACGACTGCAAAAAGGTGATGAAAATGTCGAAGTAAATCTTAGGCGCAAAGATGAGCTTGGCTTTATGGGTGATACCTTCAACACTATGGTTAAAGAAATAACAACACTGCAAAAATGGGTTCTGCGGGAACAGATCACCCGCAAGGATGCCCAGATTAAAGCTTTGCAGTCACAGATAAATCCACATTTCCTTTTCAAT
>DBTI01000208.1 GCA_002306975.1 Ruminococcaceae bacterium UBA1320 | reverse complement strand
GCGTAATTTCTCCAAGCATGGAGCCGGCAGCAAGAATTCCGATGCAGCCCACAATAATATCGACTTTCGGCGCGTTCACCACAATAGCATTTTCACCGGAGGCTCCTTCATTCGCACCGGCTTTCAGCATGGCGGCAGTTGCGTACGCGTTGGTTCCAAGAGCCAATATCTCCGTGTTCTCCTCAAGTTCAGCTCTTAGCTTTTCGACAATTGTTTTGCCTATGCCGCCGCCCTGACTGTCAATGACAGCAATTCTCATTTCGATTCCTCCCGGCAAAAATCTTAAGGATTGAAATCCCATGGATGCGTATGGTAGTGCTGATCAACAAGATTTACCCGTTTCAAAAGTTCAGCGTTTTTTAACAGCTCTTTCACTGGCATGTCGGCAGCGATGGTGTGATCTTCATCAAACAGAATCGCACGGTCGGAGACCTGCGGTACCAAATCAAGATTGTGCGTCGCAAAAATCAAAGTCTTTCCTGCCTTACTCAAAGCCTGCAGAAGATTCAAAAGCCATGCCTGTGACCGTGGGTCAAGGCTGTTAGTCGGCTCATCCAGAATCAGTACATCCGGATTCAGAATCAGTACGCTGCCGATTGCAATTTTCTTTTTTTCTCCTCCGCTTAATCGGAACGGCGGCTTGTCAAGCAGCTTTTCAACACCGAGCATGGCGGGGAGCTCATCAATACGTTTTTTTATCGTATCTCTCGGTAACCCAAGCTGAAGAGGGCCGAAAGCAAGTTCCTCATAAACTGTACTGCAAAAGAGCTGGGCCTCCGAATCCTGAAAGATAAAACCCACCCTGCGGTGATAGGTTGTTGAAATTTCTCCGCTGAAACTCTTCTGCTCGATTTTATCTCCAAATGCGGTAAATGTCCCGCTTTGTGGGAAAATAAGCCCTGCCAGTATTTTCAGCAGTGTCGATTTTCCGCAGCCATTCGCTCCAAGAATACTCAACCGTTCGCCCTCATTGATTTCAAGGTTCAGGTCAGAGAGTACCGGCTCGCTTTGCGGGTAAGAGAAAGTGATCTTATTCAGTTTAAAAACATTATTACTCAAAACAAATGTTCACCCGCAATCAATACTAATAAAATAACGATGTTGTTGATTATAAAAAGAATATCAATGCTGCTTATTTTAAAACTGTCAACACTAACAGGCTTGCCGGTGAATCCACGGCAGACCATGGCGTCGTATATTTCTTCGCTTAGAAAATGGCTTTTGATGAACAAATGGGCAACGCTGCGGCTCATAAACCGCCGGTTTTCGGCGGCTTCGAGTCTTCCGACCGTTCGTAAAAACCGTGCCTCCATCATATTGCTTGCCATATCTGACATCACGAAGATATAGCGGTAAGCCATATTAAAAATCGAAACAAGCAGTAAAGGCAGGTGCATGGAGGCCAGCGCACCCGTAATCCGCGTCCATCTTGTTGTTAACAGCAGGAGAAAAGCAAATGAAAGGGAAATGCCGGGTCTAAGAGCCAACCTGATCGCCATTTTAAATCCGGATGCTGTAAAATACAACCCGCCGCGAAGCCCAAAAGTTCCCGGTTGTAGTATTGTTAGAAGCGGTGTTCCCTTTGTAAAAAGGCTGGAAGCGCCGGGTATGGAAAAAATAAATATAATCAGGGGAATGTACGCCCAAACCCGGCGGACATAATCCTTCATGTCAAGTCCGGAAAGTTTAGCATAAAGCAGCGCGACAATGGCAAGTGCCAAAAGGATAACGATGCTTGATGCAAAGGCTGAAAAAAGCATAAACGCAAACAGCACAATGACCTTGACCCGTGGGTCAAGGCATTGCAACATCATGGGTTTTGATGCGTAACGCTCACAGAAAAATTCGTTTTCAAACACTTCCGAAAAATGGTGGAGCGATTTCGCAATAAAATTTGTGCCTGAAGATCGCACTTTAACATTTCCAGCCTGATTTTTTTCGAGTAGCCAGGATGGAATGTCAGATGGTGTTTCAGGATTATTGTCCATGTTGTTTGGTGTTGGCACTATTTCTTTTTACCTTTCTGAGCCTTTTTTATCAGCACTGATGTAAGAATGATCAAACCAGCAATCAAAACCATGCCTACAACAGCAGACAGAATATATCCTCCGATGGAGCCGGCAGTGCTATCACCCAACGCGGGAAGCGAATAGTCCGGCATCAGAGCGTTCCACTTGTCCGCCATTGCCGCAAAACCTTTTGGTATGTAGCCAACGGCTGCTTTCATTTCATCGGTGCCCCATTCGCCCCAAGCGGTACCAGAGGCAATAAGACCGAGCGGAGTCAATACAACCAGAACACCAAGCGGAATCAGCATAGCCTTATATCTTTTGAAGAATGATACCTTCGGCTCTCCAGCAAGTACGATCTGGTCTTGAGTGAAGAGCTGTGGAGCAGCCTTCGCAATATAGGCAATCGCTGCGGTCGTAATAATCGCATCTATTGGTCCAGCTATAACACCGTGTGCAAACATCATCGAAGGAATTGAGACGGACAGCGGATACGGGCAGTAAAGCGCTGTTCCATCCGCAGCTTTAAAGAGAAGCGGCTGAATTCCGAATTCGACTGACGCGCAAAATGCTGCGAGATTAATACCGACGTAACTGCCGATAAACGAACCCGCAAGATTCCGGCTGGTTCCGAACTTCGACTTTCCGGCAATCAGTTTATATATGTAGTAACCCGTGAATGGCATGACCACTGCCATATTAAAACAGTTGAAACCAAAGGCCATAATTCCGCCGTCGCCAAACACAAGTGCCTGAATGAGCAGCGCCGTCGAAACGGATATGACAGCAGCCCACGGCCCAAGCAAAATAGCTATGAAAACAGCGCCCACAGCGTGAGCCGAGCTTCCTCCGGCCACCGGAACGTTAAACATCATAATAACAAATGAAAATGCCGCACAGAGTGCAAGAGTAGGAATTCTTTTTTCACTCAGTTTCTTTTTTACCTTGTTGAAAGCTACGGCCCAAACAGGAACCATTGCCACCAAGGCTGGAATGGTTGTTTGCGGCGCGAGATAACCATCTGGAATATGCATTGAAAAATCCCCCAATTCAAAAAATAGACCCACGAAGGGTACAGTTAAGTAGCCCTTCATGGGTCTATATACATAATAAAATACAAATTCAACGGAAGCCTTCATGACTTCATTCAGTTAAATTTTATCACAGTATTGTACAATCGTCAAGAAATTATTCTATCAGAATTGCCCAAATGAATTTTTTAAAGGCTCATCCTGTAGATTTTTTTTATATCCGCCTTTGTCAGCGGCTGAAATGTATATTGGTATCCCGGGTTATATGCTTTTTCAGCCATTTCATCAAAGTACTGATCATCGATTCCCACTTCGCCGAGAGTTGCCGGAAGACCCATGTTGTTAAAACACCCCCTCGTCTTTTGAATCGCAAGCTCCGCAATTTCAAAGGGCGACAGGGATTTATCAATGTCCCACACATTTACACCGTATTCTACAAAGCGGCTGACCGTTTTATCGTTAAGAACATATTTCATCCAGTTTGGTGTTAGAATTGCAAGTCCGACACCATGCGTAATATCATAATATGCGCTTAGTTGGTGCTCTATCTCATGAACGCTGAACGGTACTGCCTTGCCCATGCAAAGAGTTCCGTTCAGGGCGTTTGAGGATGCCCACATAAGATTTGCCCGGGCCTCGTAGTTTTGCGGCTCGTTTATCGCAATCATGCCATACTTTATACACGTTTTGAGTATTCCCTCGGCAAATTTGTCAACCATGTATGCGGACTGGTCTACCGTAAGATAGGATTCAAATGTGTGCGACATAATATCTGCCGTTCCCGCTGCAGTCTGCTTTTTTGAAACTGAAAATGTGTAAGTGGGATTAAGAATCGAGCACACCGGTACCATGTCAGGATGGCCCGTACCGACCTTCTGTTTTGTTTCCGGATTGGATATCACAGCGCCGAGGTTCATCTCAGACCCGGTTGCGGAAATGGTAAGCACGCAAAATACCGGCAGGACTTTATCATAATGCGCTTGCTTAACTAAATTCCATGGTTCTCCGTCAGTGCCGACACAACCCGCGATAACTTTTGAACAGTCAATAACGCTTCCTCCGCCAACCGCAAGTACTGCGCCAAGCTTATTTTCCCTGCAAAGCCGTACGCCTTCCCTGACAGAAGATATTTTGGGGTTGGGGTCTACGCCAGAGAGTTCAACAAAACGTATTCCGTGCTCTTTTAGCTGATTTACCGTATCGTCATAAGCGCCGTTTTTCTTGACGCTACCTCCTCCATAAACAAGAAGAACACTGTCGGAATGCTTTTTTATTTCCTGTCCCAGTTTTTCTATTTGACCTTTTCCGAAGTGGAGTGTAGTTCTAATCGAATAATCAAAATTCTGCATGACATCATCCCTCCAATAAAAATGTCTGATTAAACTTACATATTTAGAAAAGCATTTTTTAAATAATCTGCAATTTCATTAACACCTTTTCCTGTTTTGCAGCTTATTTCAAATGCTTTTGCCTCTGATACCGCGCGCAGACCTTTATAGGAATTTTCTATATCATAGCCAACCGCTTCAATAAGGTCACTTTTCGTGATAGCCACAACTTCGGCATAACTGAACATCGGCACATATTTGAATGGTTTGTCGTCTCCTTCCGGAACGCTCGCGCCAAGCAATCTCAAATTTTCCCCAAGGTCAAATTCAGCGGGGCATATAAGGTTCCCGACATTCTCAATGAATACAATTGCGTCCTTCATATCAAGCATCTCCGCGCCGTCTCGGATTACTTTCGCGTCAAGGTGGCATTCTCCGCAAGTGTTGATCTGAACGGACTTAACGCCCTCCTTCCCGAGCCGTTCGGTATCAATGGAGGATTCAATATCACCCTCAATAACACCAATCTGGATGTCAGACAGAGCCTTGTTGATAGCAGAAATTAAAGTGGTTTTCCCAGAACCGGGTGAACCCATTAAATTAACTGCATAAATGTTTCTGTCTTTAAAATACTTTCTGTTATTCTCAGCAAGTTTATCATTTGCCTCTAACAGTTCCTTCATGATAATAACTTCCATTATGATTTTCTCCTTACTTCATACTCAAAATTTTCGGGTGCTTAATTCATTAAGAGATATATCTACGCTCTTTTTTCTGGACAGTGCTGAATATTTGTTGATGACGGCAACATTTTTGACACTGTGAGTCAGGCAGGCTGCTCCGCCAATACAGCCATCCTCACAAAACATTCCCTCAATGAAGTTTTTATCAAGTTTGCCTTTGGACGCTTTCAGCAAAGCAACCTTGCATTGCTCCGCTCCATTGCAGGTTTCAGAAGATAAATTAAAATTTAACGCTTCATTTTCGATGACTGATTTTATAGCTTCCGAAAGTCCGCCGCTTCGTGCAAAAATTCTCCCGTAGCAGGACGCGTCATCAATGGTCTCCTCTGGCAGAGCTTCAATAAGGATTCCCATTCCGTCAAACAGAGACTGCAATTCTTCGAAAGTCAGAACGCTGTCGACTAAACCGGCGATTTCCGGCTGCTTAATTTCAAGTTTTTTGGCTGTGCAGGGGCCGATGAAAACGACTTTTGCGCTCGTATCCGCTTTTTTAATCAGTTTTGCGGTTTCTGCCATGGGCGAAATATTACTGGAAATGTGCCCGGATATGTCGGGAAAATTCTCCTTAACGTAGCTTACAAAAGCTGGGCAGCAGGAACTTGTCAGAAAACCTTTTTTGACAAGTTCTTCAGCTTCTTTTTTGGCTACCACATCCGCTCCGAGCGCGGCCTCCACAATGACGTTAAAGCCCGCTCTTTTAATACCGGATACAATCTGACCGGGCTTTGCATAAGAAAACTGGCCCGCAAAAGACGGAGCGACAACCGCATATACCTTATAGTTTTTACCATTAGCTGAACTTTTAATGAGGCGAAGAACATCTATAATATATGATTTGTCAACAATTGCACCAAACGGACACTGATATACACACGCGCCGCAGCCAGTGCATTTTTTGCTGTCGATGGAGGCCTTTTTCTGCTCATTAATGGTTATCGCTTTCGCTACGCAGCCTTTTACACAAGGCCTCTGGTTTTCAATAATAGCACTGTAAGGGCACGCTTTCATGCACCGCCCGCATTCAATACACTTCTCAGTATCGATGACTGATTTATGTTTATCCGTCGTTATTGCGCCGACAGGGCAAACACTTTGGCACCTGTGCGAGAGGCATCCACGGCAGGCATCCGTCACAAAGAAACGCTTAACCGGGCACTCATCACAGGCACAATCTATAACTTCAACGATATTTGGATTTAATTTATCTCCACCCATTGCCAGCTTTACGCGTTCTTCAACAATCGCGCGTTCATGATATATGCAGCAGCGCATGGTCGCCCTTGGTCCCGGAATAATTGTTTTGGGGATGCTGTGATATTCCTGTTCTAAGGCACCTATGCGCTCAAGCTTAACTACTTCCTTCAGAACCTTGTATTTCAGTTCCTGAACATCTGTGTCAAATATTCTCATAACAAGTGCAACGCCTTTCAGAAATTTGCTTTTTAGATAACGGCGGCCTTGTCGCTTAACAAAAAAACCATAAAAAGGCGCACCGATGGCTCGCCCCTTCATGGTTTGAAAATACATAATAGCTTTAATTCGTGAAGTCTTCATGGCTTCAATTCGGTTGATAGTATAACATGCTGCAAATTTTCTGTCAATTTTGATAACTAATTAACAAGATGCTACAAGATCAATGTTTTATTAAAGCATAAAGTTGATGAATTGGTTTTTACAATTATTTTAGAAGGTTTGTCTCTTTTTCGAAAAATGCCTTTGAGAGCAAATCGTACTCCTGTTTTGAGCATAATTCTTTGCATATTGCCTTGTATTTTTCTGTACGCTCAAGCATGTCTTTGATCTTATAACAAGGATATTGCGTGCATTCATTGCATTTTTTGACATTGCGTTTTTTTATGCACTCCACCAATTTGTATGTGCAGCTCTTATGTGATGAACAACCCGCACATTTTATCTCGTCATTTGAGAGAATGCCGTTGCTCCAACCAATCTTATTCCACAACTCAGCGACTTTTGCCAATTTCTCGTCATTCTTTGCATTATATCGAGGGCAATACAAACAATTGTCACCACATAAAGTAATCATTTCTTGCATAAAAGGACCTCTCCTACTTTTTCAATTTCTATATTATTTAATGAAAAACTGTAAGGCATTAAATATTATACAATATGCTCGTTAATGAGCTGAATTAAGTCTTCTCCTGTAAAATCACATAATAGAATTTTTTTATGAAAGTGATTTTCCAGCTGGTCCGTAGTAACATCATCCAGCATAATATTTTCCCCGCTCTTAAACATGTTTTGGGGCATGATTATATAATCCAGAACACTTTCGACTGGTATCTGCTTCATAATATCCTGCCCGGTTAACAAACCGGACACGGTGATTGTTTCACCAAAAAAGAAATTGATGATTCTGTGAACATTAATTTTAACATTATGATTTTTCGCCTCGATGGCTCTCGCTGCCCAAAGAATTTCATCATACGCCGCGACGCCGGTTATCATCGTGAAAGAACCTTTTCCCTCCATATTAAGGCCTTCCAGACTATTCGTAATGCTGTCCCTGAAAAATCGGATCATGCCGATTCCGTCCGCGATTTGTTCAAAGTCTCCGTAGAATTCGGTACTCGGGATTTCTTTTCCGGACAGCACATAAAATTCATCCGCCAATCGGATAAAAGGACTCCCGATTTCTTTTATGGCTTTTTGCTGAAACTCATAAATATTGTCAAGTTCCTTTCCGGCGCTTTCAGCGTTGTACAGTGTTATTTCATTCAGATTTTTGCGAAATTTTGTGACCCCAACAGGCACAGCCGCCACATTTTCAACGGCGGGATAAAGTTTATATAAATCCTGAACGGTCCGGATCAACTCCTGCCCATTATTGTATCCAGGGCATAAAACGAGCTGACAATTAAGCTTTATCCTTGCGTTCGCTAACTTTTTCAGCCTTTCGTAAATGTTCCCTGCAAATTTGTTATGGAGCATTTTTATTCTAAGCTCCGGATTGGTGGTATGCACTGAGACGTTGATCGGGCTGATCCTGTACCGGATAATTCTGTCGATATCCTCATCCGTCATGTTTGTTAATGTTACAAAATTCCCCTGAAGGAACGATAATCTTGAATCATCGTCTTTGAAGTACAGACTTTTCCGCATTCCTTCTGGCAACTGGTCGATAAAGCAAAAGAGACAATTATTCCGGCAGCTTCTGGCATCGTCCATGATTTCTTTTTCAAATTCAATGCCTAAATCCTCGTCATCCTCTTTTTCAATTTCCAGTTGCCATATTTCTCCGTTTTTCTTTTCTACTTCAACTTCGATGTAGTCGGCTGCCAGCAAGAACTTATAATCCAGTACATCCTGAATTTTGATACCATTTATACTGAATAACACATCGCCGGTCTCGATACCTAATTCTTCCGCGATACTGCCACTTTCAATTGATGCTATTTTGTTACTCATGTTTTCAATCCTTACGTTTTGCGTCCCAGAATATGTTCCCTGAAGATTTTATCATAGTATCAGTAATTATGCCAGTCATAGGAATCCACAATCACTATGTGGCAAAAACGACTGTCTATTATCATTCAAGTGGGATTTTATGCTATAATGTAAAACTGTAGACATTTGGAGGTGCGGAATATGAATATAAACTATCAAAAAATGATGGAAGATACCATCGGACAGATTGCAGAACGCGGCACAAGACCTTCTCTGCTGCTTCACAGTTGCTGTGCGCCATGCAGCAGTTCCGTACTTGAATGTTTGTCAAAGCATTTTGTAATAACGGTCTATTATTATAACCCCAATATTGAACCTTTTGAAGAATATCAAAAAAGGGTCACCGAGCAAAAGCGTTTTCTTTCAGTCTTTGAAACCGGCAACCCTGTTTCATTTGCCGAAGGGCCTTATGATCAAAACGCCTTTCGGTCAATTTCAAAAGGCCTCGAGGAAGAAAAAGAGGGCGGCTCCCGTTGTTCTCTTTGCTATGAATTAAGGCTTCGAAAGACAGCTGAGTATGCAAAGGCACACAATTTCGATTATTTTACCACCACATTGTCGGTAAGTCCTTATAAAAATGCACGAGCGCTTAACGAAATCGGTGCACGCCTTTCGGACGAATACGGCGTTCCGTTTCTGTTTGCGGATTTCAAGAAGAAAAACAGATATCAAAGATCAATCGAACTTTCAAAGGAATATGGGTTGTATCGTCAAAACTATTGTGGGTGCGTATATTCCCGGATTTATAGCGAACGAAATTCATAGTATCTGGAATGAAAGTCTTAACTAAAATAAACTTAAGAAACAGATATAAGGGAGACTTTTAAAATGGATGAATCAGATAAGCTTTTTATTCTCTGGACAAACGCGGATATTTTGACTTCTGACAAAATGGTGCTGATGTATGCCACGAACAGTATGCTGAGCCGATGGTGGAAGGAAGTTACGGTAATCATTTGGGGCGCAACAGCAAAACTGGTTGCAGAAAATTCAATGATACAGGAAAAAATCGAAATAGCCGCACATGCAGGCGTACATTTTTCAGCATGTAAAGCCTGTGCAGATCAACTGGGTGTAACAGATATACTCTCCGGATTTGGCATAGATGTTGCTTATTGGGGCGAGGGGCTAACCGACATCCTCAAAGGAAAAGATAAATTAATAACCATTTAGAACTTTAAGACGAGGCTAATTTGAATGAATGAAAACATTAAAGTGATAGAAGAAGCTTTACTTAACTCGATTCCGGCACAGCAGACCATTCTCCTGGACGGATGGATCTTACGGCTTAATCAAAATTATACATATCGTGCTAACTGTGTGTGTCCTCTGAATTATACAAACGACATCAATGTTGCAGAAAAAATAAAAACATGTGAAGAACTGTTTTATCGCAATAAGCTTCCTTCTGTTTTTAAAGTCACTCCGGTTTTGCAAGAAAACTTGTCCGATATTTTGTTATCATTGAATTATCAGAATGTCAAGACCGTAAATGTCATGCGCTTTGCTCTGGATGATTCAATAAAGGACTTAAAATCAGAAGTAAACTATTCAGAAATTCCGGGTGAGGAATGGCTTACCGCTTCCGCAAAACTTACCGGAATAACTTCACCTGATTTGATTTCAGTTCATTGCCTGGGATTCAAGAATATCGCGGTCAGAAGTGTATTTGTTAAAGCTGTCCGGAATGGTAAGATTGTCGGGATCGGATACGGAACCGTCGAGCGCGGATATATTGGAATCTATGACTTGCATGTTGACAGCAATTACCGTAAGCAAGGGCTTGGAACGGCAATATGCAACACAATTATAAACTACGGCAAGGAGCATCATGCCAAATATGCGTATTTAATTGTCCACAGCAAAAACAAGAATGCCATCGCTTTGTATTCTCATATGGGATTTTCCAAACTATATGAATATAGCTTTTATCAAGAAGCGAATAGTTCATATCAGACTATTGATGCTTAAAGGAGCAGCGCCTGCAATGATTGCAGGCGCTGCTTACGTATTATTGATTCACAAGGCTCAGAGTGCTCATAGCTTTTCCATTGTCGGCGCTTTATTAGTGACATCAAGGTGTTTTACTCTGTCGTGCTCCTCTGCACGCTTGGAATTGTTGAAGCGGTCGAGCGTACCGACCAGATAGCCGGTAATACGGCGGATGCGGTCAAAACCGGGTCCATCTGATTCCCGCCGGCCGCATTTGGGGCAGGTGTCATCAATGATACCGTTAAACCCGCACTCAGGATCCCGGTCAACCGGATGATTAATTGCTCCGTAGCCAATCCCACTTTCTTTCATGCAACGAATGACCGATTCAAATGCCTCCAGATTTTTCGTAGGATCGCCGTCCATTTCAACATATGTGATATGCCCTCCGTTTGTAAAGACGTGATACGGCGCTTCAAGTTGAATTTTCTGATAGGCGCTAATTGGATAATAAACGGGAATATGGAATGAATTCGTGTAATATTCCCGATCGGTGACGCCCGGAATGATGCCGAAAAGTTTTTTGTCAATTTCGACAAAGCGTCCGGAAAGTCCTTCCGCTGGCGTTGCTAAAAGTGAAAAATTGAGCTTGTATTTTTGCGCCGCTTCATCCACACGCTGTCTCATGTGCTTTACAATTTCAAGGCCAAGCTGCTGGGATTCTTCCGATTCGCCGTGATGCTTGCCGACAAGAGCTTT
>DBTI01000125.1 GCA_002306975.1 Ruminococcaceae bacterium UBA1320 | reverse complement strand
GCATACTTTCCTCAGGCCCCATGAAGATGCGACGCCCATCGATGTGGGACGCAAAGAAAACACCGTCCTCTGTTATTTTTCGAAGAGGAGACAGTGAAAAAACCTGAAAACCACCGCTGTCGGTGAGAATCGGCCCGTTCCAGTTCATAAACTTGTGCAGCCCGCCAAGGTCGCTAATCACGTCATCACCAGGGCGCAGATGAAGGTGATAGGTGTTGCATAGTGCAACCTGACAGCCTAAAGTAGAGAGGTCGGGCGCTGAGATCCCGCCCTTTATAGCGGCGCTTGTGGCAACATTCATAAACGCCGGCGTCTGAATCTCGCCATGGACGGTTTTAAAGCTTCCGCGCCGCGCTTTGCCCTGTGTTTTTATAAGCTCGTACATACTTGTTTTATTCCCCGTTCTTCCGGTAATCTGCAAAATGAATTATACTTTAAAATTCTATATATTCGCAACACTTCAGTGGATAAACATTGCATCGCCAAAGCTGTAAAATCTATATTTTTCACGAATTGCCTCATTATACGCAGAAAGCACATGTTCCCTGCCGGCAAAAGCGGAAATAAGCATAACAAGTGTGCTCTCTGGCAAATGGAAGTTTGTTATAATCGCATCAATTGCCTTAAATTCATACCCCGGATAAATAAAAATTCCTGTCCAACCATCTGCCGCCCTTATGCCACCTTCTTGGTGAGCAACTGTCTCAAGTGTGCGGCAGCTCGTCGTTCCAACTGCAACCACATGCCCGCCGGTGCGTTTTGTTTCATTTATAATATTAGCGGTTTCTTCCGACAGCTCATAATGCTCAAAGTGCATTACGTGGTCTTCTATATTATCTGTTTTAACCGGTCTGAATGTTCCCACACCAACGTGCAGCGTCACATAGCCTACTTTTACGCCTTTTGCCTGAATGCGATCCAAAAGTTCGGGAGTAAAATGAAGCCCGGCGGTAGGCGCCGCGGCGGAGCCGGGTTCTTTCGAATATACGGTCTGATAGCGCTCTTTATCTTCTAATCTGTGAGTTATATAATGAGGGAGCGGCATCTCACCTATTTTTTCAAGCAGCTCAATAAAGTTGCCGTCATAAGAAAACTTTACAATGCGGTTTCCGCCTTCTACTACTTCAAGAATTTCTGCTTTTAAAAGCCCGTCGCCGAAAGAAAACTTTGCACCCGGTTTTGCAATGCGCCCCGGTTTCAGAAGCACCTCCCAAACATCCTGCCCTTTCTGAGTCAGAAGCAAAAATTCTATATGCCCGCCTGTAACTTCTTTAACACCATAAAGACGAGCCGGAAGCACTCGGGAATTATTAAGAATCAGGCAGTCCCCCGGATTGAGCATTGATTCTATATCGTGAAAATGATAGTGCCCGGTCTCACCTGTTTTACGGTCAAGCGTTAAGAGCCGCGACATATCGCGTTGTTCAAGCGGCTCCTGTGCGATAAGCTCCTGTGGTAAATCGTAATAAAAATCGGATTTTTTCATGCTGTACCTCTTTTTCCCCGCAGAAATATTATATAACAAAAAGCAAATTCAGTTTTCCACGGAATAATGGTTTTGAAAAGTAAAAATTTTAGGTAAAACGTTTGACATACGTCCGGTAAAATGATAAGATAATTTCAAAATATTCTTTTTATATTTATGGGTTGTTTTTCTGTTTGCGTAACTATTTAGTGCCCATAAGACGGTATTTTCAGTTTGACATATAATGTGATAGAGGCGCGTTCTTAAAGAGTAGCTTGTTCGAGACTGCCAAAGTCTGTGACAGCAAGCAAAAGGTAAAAACGCCGAAGGGTCTGCGTGGCAGCAGATTACCTGGTTGTTTGGCCAATAGCCAACCGACTGTCATCATGCAATTGATGAAGAGCTATCGCTGTTTGTGTATATCCAGTTTGCTATGCACAAGGCGTCAGCGTTTCTATTATATTGCATGAACGGCCGGTTTTCAACCGGTTTTTTTATTGTATATGAGCCAAAAGCGCTTTAACAGTTAAAAAATTAATTTGTGTGTCATAAAAAAACTGACCGCAGAAAATCGAATCAAAGCTCATTCTGCCGCTGCAAGTGAACTTTGAAAGCCCAAGAAATCAAGTGCCGGCGGCAGAATGGAGCTTTAAAATGAGAAAGTACAAAGTAGGTATTATCGGTGCAACAGGAATGGTTGGCCAGCGTTTTGTGACACTTCTCGAAGGCCATCCGTGGTTTGATGTCGAAGTGCTCGCCGCAAGCGGCAACTCCGCGGGGAAAACATATGCGCAGGCTGTTGACGGTCGCTGGCATATGACTGCGCCGATTCCTGAAAAATTAAAAAACAAGGTAATTCTTGACGCAACCGCTGACCTTAAAAAAATCGCGGACAGTGTTGATTTTGTATTTTGTGCAGTTAACATGAAAAAAGATGAAATTAAAGCTCTTGAAGAGAGCTATGCAAAGGCAGAGTGTCCTGTTTTTTCAAACAACAGCGCAAACCGCTTTGTGCCCGATGTGCCGATGATTATTCCTGAGATCAACGCTTCTCATGCGCAGATTATCCCTGTTCAGCGCAAACGTCTTGGCACAAAACGTGGCTTTATCGCTGTAAAGAGCAACTGCTCACTTCAGAGCTATGTTCCCGCCCTCAATCCTCTTATGGAATATGGCATTACAAAGTCACTTGCATGCACCTATCAGGCGATCTCCGGCGCGGGAAAAACCTTCAAAACATGGCCGGAGAGCGTGGATAACGTGATCCCTTTCATTGGCGGTGAAGAGGGCAAATCGGAAAATGAGCCGCTTAAAATCTGGGGACACATTGAAAACGGTGCGATTGTGAATGCCACCTCCCCCTGTATCACCTCACAGTGTCTGCGCGTACCGGTTTCAGACGGGCACACTGCTGCGGTTTTTGTATCTTATGAAAAGAAAGTTGAAATGGAAGAAATTATCTCAAGATGGGAGAACTTTAAAGGAGTTCCGCAGGAACTTCAGCTCCCCAGCGCGCCAAAGCAATTTTTACACTATTTCCGTGAGGATGACCGTCCGCAGACAAGGCTTGACCGTAATTTGGAAAACGGCATGGCTGTTTCCATCGGCCGTCTGCGCCCGGACAC
>DBTI01000249.1:7273-7728 GCA_002306975.1 Ruminococcaceae bacterium UBA1320 | reverse complement strand
TTGGTTTTGCCGTAGTGACTCAAATCCATAATGGCTTCGGCACCGAAGTCGATTGCCATATTGGCTTTTTGCATTTCAACGTCATAGTTTTTACAGTCGCCCGAAATGCCGAGGTTCACATTTATCTTTGTCTTTAATCCCGAGCCGATGCCCTCGGCTGAAATTGATGTGTGGTTGATGTTGGCGGGGATGGCGACCTGACCGCACGCAACAAGTGAACGGAGCTTTTCAGGCTCCATATATTCCTTCTTGGCGACGGTTTTCATCTCTTTTGTGATAATGCCCTTTTTTGCGGCTTCCATCTGTGTTCTATAGTCTCTCATGTTAATCCTCCATTACAAAAATACAAAACGGTTTTTCACGACAAAAAATGCCCACCATTACGGTGAGCATATAAAAAGTCCAGCTTTTCATGCTCCCTCCAACAGTTTTAACTGACAGGTTCAAAGGGTCAG
>DBTI01000249.1:0-7010 GCA_002306975.1 Ruminococcaceae bacterium UBA1320 | reverse complement strand
AGGTTTTAACCTTCTCAACTCAAAAGAGTTCCCCCGCAAAATATTCAATTAAAATAGTGTAAAAACACTAAAGCAGCTCCGGTTATGTTGCTAATCGGGCAAGTTTTATTACCCTTGTATTAATTATAAGCATCTTTATAATAGATGTCAAATGCTCTTTGATAACAGGCCTATAGTAACTATATTTTGAAAAAGGAAAATAAGGGGATGCTTCTCTTTTTTTCAAACTACTATAATTAGCAAAATAAAGTTGTTGGATTAAAATAGTTGTGGTAAAATGCAAGCAGATAAATTTTTCTGTCAGATATTGAAGCTTTCGCCTCCAATTATTAATGACAAGAGAGGAAAAAGGAATGAATACAGAAAAAATACTATCCTATTTATCCGACCTTGAAAAAAATAACAGCAGGGAATGGTATCACGGGAATAAACAGCGGTTTCGCGAAGCAAATGCTGAATTCGAAAAGCTTATCGATGAGTTGATTTTCCGTATCTCAGAATTTGACGACACAATCCCTGATCTCTTACCTGGCGAGCTTACCTTTAAGGTTGTCCGTGACACTAGGTTCAGCAATGATAAATCGCCTTACAATCCTACTTTCAGAGCACACATTTCTTCAAAAGGAAAACTGCCTGTCCCTGTCGGGTACTATATATCAGTGCGTCCGGGTGACCGTTCTTTTATCGGCGGCGGTCTTTTTACTCCGATGTTCACAGAAGCAACCGCGATGATAAGAGATTACATCGCAGATCACGGGAATGAGTTTATAAGAATAATCAGCCGGAGCGAATTTGCAAAAACTTTTTCAGTTAAAGGCGAGGCGCTCAAAAATGTACCCCGCGGCTATGACAAAGACCATCCGCAGGCGGAATATTTAAAAAATAAAAGCTGGTATCTCGAATATCCGATAACAGATAATCTGCTGTTGGATACCGATAAATTTTTGCATGAAGCGATAGACAGGTTTAAACTCATGAAGCCGTTTAACGATTATCTCAACAAGGCGCTTAAAGGTTTTCAAATGCCCACACGATAATAGAATCCTATTAAAAAATGCACTCGCAAAATTCTGTGAGTGCATTTTTCGTTATTCACTTTTAATTTTTAAGATTAAATTTTGCAATCTGTTCTTTTAGCTTTTCCGCTTCCATTTGAAGTTCCTCGCTTGACGCGGCGCTTTCTTCAGAAGCGGCGGCTATTGTCTGCACAACGTCGGAAACAGCGTTTATACCGCGGTCAATCTGGTTAATACCAACTGATTCTTCCTTTGATGAATCGGAAATCTGAGCAACAAGACCGGCAACTTTGTCGATTCCGGATGATATGTCAACAAACGCCGCCGCGGTTTTGTCGGCCGCCAAACCGCCTATTTCAGATTTTTTGATCGAGCTTTTTATAAGCGCCGAGGTCTCTCCGGCGGCTGCGGTGCTGCGTGCCGCAAGGCTGCGCACCTCATCGGCAACCACAGAAAAGCCTTTTCCGTGTTCACCCGCTCTCGCAGCCTCAATCGAGGCGTTAAGTGCGAGAATTTTAGTTTGAAAAGCGATGCTGTCAATTTCCTTAACTATTCTAGAGATGCTCTTTGACGCTTCGCTTATCTCCTTCATAGATTGCAGCATCTCATTCATCTGAGCACCGCCGGCGTCTGCGCGCAGCTTGACGGAGGAAACAAGCTTTTCCGCGTCATCTGCGTTTTGAGCATTTACCCTTGATTTTTCCGCAATCTGAGCGACAGAAGAAGTAAGCTCCTCAACCGAACCCGCCTGTTCCGTTGCCGCGGAAGAAAGGTTTCTGCTTGCCCCGGATATCTGTTTTGCGCCCTCGGTTACACTTTCGGCGGCGGTGTCAACTTGTGTCAGCATATCTCCGAGCAGATTGTTCAGGGACAGGGTAATGTTGTTGATCGACTGTTTTATGATTATGAAATCGCCCTTGTAATCCCCGGTTACCGATATGCCGAAATCACCTTTTGAAACCTTTGAGAGCACATTAGACATTTCACTGATATAACCGGAAATCGAATCAAGCGTTTTGTTCATTGAGTCCTTGATTTGCGCAAGCTCGCCGTTATATTTGCCCACGACTCTCGCGCTGAGCATGCCCTCAGACATTTGTGAAAGCACCTCGCCGATCTCTTCAACGGGAACGATTACGGCATCAAGCGTACTATTAACGCCGATAACAATTTTCTTAAAATCGCCCTGATGTTTATCGATGTCCGCTCTTGTGGAAAGGTTGCCGTTAAGCGCAGCGTCTGAAAGCATGCGTGTGTCGGCAATTAACGCGTTAATGCTGTCAATGCAGGTATTGAGGTTGTTTTTAAGCAGATTGAAATCGCCGTTGTAATCATCGGTTATTTTTTCGGGAATATCGCCTCGGCTGATTCTTGAAATGCAGTCGGCAGCCATGCCAATCGGCGTTGTTACCGCGCTGAGTGTACTGTTTATGCCTTCAACAATCTTTTTAAAGTCGCCCTGATGGCGGCTTGCGTCAACATGAACCGAAAGGTCGCCCGCAAGCGCCGCGTCCGACAGCATGCGGGTATCGGCGATAAGCGCGTCGATGCTGTCTATGCAGGTATTGAGGTTGTTTTTAAGTAAGTTGAAATCACCGTTGTAGCTATCTGTGATCTTGTGTGGAATATCGCCGCTGCTTATTCGTTCAATGCAGTTTGCAGCCATGCCGAGCGGGCCTGTTACCGCGCCGAGCGTACTGTTTATGCCTTCAACAATCTTTTTAAAGTCGCCCTGATGGCGGCTTGCGTCGGCATGAACCGAAAGGTCGCCCGCGAGCGCCGCGTCCGACAGCATGCGGGTGTCTGCGATCAACGCGTTGATTGCGTCTATGCAGAGGTTAACGCTGTCTTTTATGTCTTTAAATTCACCTTTATAGTCGAGTGTAATCTTTTGTGGAATATCGCCCCGGCTTATATGCGCAAAACAGTCCGCACATGTCTGAAGCGGATTTACAACTGTATCAATTGTATTGTTTATGCTGTTGACAATTTCGCGGTATCTGCCGTCAAACTGAGAGGAATCCCCGCGAACATTGAGCTTGCCGTCAACCGTGGCGGAGGAGATTTTTTGAATATCTTTTGTAAGCGCGTCAAGCGTGGTGGCAACGCGCTTCATGCTTAAAGCCAGAATATCCTTGTCGGATTTCGCATGGATTTCAAAATCAAGGTCGCCCGAAGCGATTCGCTGAGCGTAGTCAGCCTCCTCTTGAATGCTCGCCAACATTCCGTCAAGCGAGGAAACCAGAGAGCCGATCTCGTCTTTGCGTTGTAATAAACGTCCTTTTGGTCTTTCAGTAAAATCACCGCGCTCCGCTTTTTTCATCATGCCTTTAAGCTTTGAGATAGGGCGAGTTATTCCGATGGAGAAGAGCACAGCGATTATAATAGCAAAAAGCAAAATGGCTGCCGAAATCCATATGTATTTATTAACAAGATCTGTGAGCGGCGCGTAAACTACGCTAGTCTCGGCGTTAAGGCAGATGATCCAGCCTGTTTCCGGCAGCGTTTGATAAAACATGATAATGTTTTTGCCGTTGTAGTTGTATTCAAACTGCCCGCTGCTTTTTGATTTTATCTTTTCAAAAACCGGCGCAAGCTGTTTGTTTTTGCCCATATTGGTGTTTAACATGCTTTTGTCGGAGTGCGCGATGATTGTGCCGTCTTTTGTGCACATAAAGGCAAAACCGGTTCCGTTGTATTTAAGGGTGGTTATCTGATCGGTTATCGAGGTTAAAAAGATATCCTCACTGGTGGCACCGATAAATTTCCCCGATGAGTTTTTGAGGGGATAAGAGATGGAAATCATAAGCTTGCCTGAATCGGCGTCAACATACGGGTCGGTAAAATATTCACCGTTTGCGTTCTTTGCACCCGTATACCAGGGGCGCGTGCGCGGGTCATAATCACTTGGCGGAACCCATCCGGAGCCGTCAATCAGTTTTCCGCTTTCAAGACCCACATAAACGTCAAAAATATTGCTGCTGTTTGATTTTTCCTTTAACGCATTGAAGTATGAGGGATCAATTCCAAAGCTTGTTACCTTGCTTCCTGCAATAGAACCTGTGGTTTCAGCAACCTTTGCGTTCGTCTGCACCCAGCCTTCTATCTTATTTGAATATTCGCTGACTGTCGCGCTCATATTGCTGTTAATGCTGGTTTTTGTCTGTGCTGATATATTCTGCACCCCAAAAAAAGCGATAGGCGCGATAGAAACGGCGGCTACAAGTATGAACATGGAGGTCATTTTAAAACTAAGCTTCATTGCTTTTGTTCCCCTTTTATATGTGCAATATTTTGACAATTTCGTAAATATGTTAAAACTATCCTGATAATTATAATATATATTGCACATAAAAGCAATTATCACCAAATGAAAAATTAAGCAAATATACACTTAGAATAGCGAATTATCACGATTTTTGATTTTGATTTTTGTTATATAAAATACGATAATTGGCTAAATACCGCTAATTGCGGTGAATTGTTTTTTGCGCGCTATTAAGAATATCGATAGCTAATAAAGCTGAAGTATAAAGCAAGGGCAAATACCATTAGCTTTCAGCCGATGGTATTTGCCCTTGCTTTTTGAACCGAGTACTTATTTCTTAACCTTAGAATCTTCGTTGGAAAGAATAAATTTATTGACCGCACCGGCAACATCCTGACCAAAGAGCATGTGACCGCCATGTTCATAGATAACCCAGACTGCATTGGGAAACCGGTTTCTTGCGGTTTCCACGTCGGAATATTTTGCAATGGAATCATCCTTTGCGTGAAGCACAAGCACAGGTTCCTTTATTTTCTCAAGTGGGTAATCGTCATAATGCAGCCCCATGTCATAGTTCGCTGACATATCGTTCACAAAACCTGCCTTGCGTTCAGACATTGGCAGCATCGTTATTAAAAACTCGTTGATATCCTTTTTCTCGGCCTCAGTTGCGTTATTATAATCGCTTTGGCTCACACCAAGCTGTTGAAGAGCCACTGATTTAAAGACACAAGCCCCTATCCACATAGTAAAATCATTAAAAATAAAAGTGGGAACGCTCCCTATTGTGCTTCCTTGAACCGGCATGCCTGTAGATAATAATATGATGCCCGCCGTTCTTTCTGGATACTCCAGGGCAAATTGTAAAACAGGAGTGCCTCCTGCCGACGTGCCAATCAAATATACTTTTTCTATGCCAAGATAATCGAGCAACTGCCGATAAGCATCCGCCTGTGCTTTTGGGGTCGCATCTTTGGGCATGTCGGTGCCGGGGTAACCAAAGCGGGAAGGGCAGATTACACGATATCTGTCGTCAAAAGCTTCACTGCTTACGAGCCCCTGATCGTATCCGCCGTCTGTTCCATGCGCCACCAAAACAGGAATCCCGCTCCCTTTTTCGGCATAGGTAAGGTTCCCATACGTTGTTTTAATTGTATGTACCTTTATCGAATGCAAAATGCGTGTTGACTGCGCCAGCTGAATGTTGAAAATCACTGCCACAACAATGGCAAATATAAGAATTACTGATAAAACTATACTCATAACTCTATGCCTCTTAACAAACGGTTTCTTTTTTAAAACAGCTACGCCAGATGGGTTAACATACGAGCTCCGACCGGTAGCTCTTTTCTTTATCAACCTGTTCACATAATCACTTCCAATGGTAAAAATAGATATTCTGCGCTCTGCTTCATTATCTTTGCAAGTTCAAAGCGTTCATTATCATTCTCACAGCTTGCAAATTGAATAGTAAGCATAATCTGCTCGTTGTTAAAAACGTTTGCAAGAACAGCTGTGTCACATGCCCGAATGAGGTTCTTTTTTTGCATGAGGGTTAGGATCTCGATATAATACTCAACATTTTTTTTGATAAATTCTTCGGTAAATATGCCGTGGATATCATTGTCGTGATATTGCTCTGAAAAAACAACTTTTGCCATTTGGGTAATTTTATCGTTTACGCTTTGCCCATAGGCAGAGATCAAGGCAAGAAAAACCTGGCTTGGTCTTATTTTTTCAAGCATAGCTTCAACCTGTGCCAACGGAGGACGGGAAACGGAAAGTGTTTGTACAAAGTGCTCGCAGATGTCGTCAATAATCGCTTTTTTACTGGGATAGTGATTATATATCGAGCTTTCTTTAATCCCGACGGCTTTTGCAATATCACGAATAGAAACACCGTCGTAGCCTTTTTTCGAAAACAGCGATAATGCGTTATCAAAAATATTCTGTTTAGTTGACACTGCGATCATCCTTACTAACGTTCGTTAACTTGATTATAACTAACAAACGCTAGTTTGTCAACATGGATATAAATAAAAAATGAGTATCACGAACGATACTCATTTTTTCTCGTATATCTATGTATTATAAAAGCGATTTTGACAGATTTGTTTAACTTAAAAACCCGACAGATACTCAGTTGGGTTATCGCATTGCATAAGCCCCGACATAACGCAGACGCCGTGCGCTCTGGCTTTCGCGGCAGCCTTTGCGTTTTCCGGTGTTATGCCGCCGATAGCGTAAACGGGAATTTCTATGGATTCAACAACGCTTTTCAAAAAAGGCAGGCCTCTCGGCGCAATGCCTTTTTTGCAGTCTGTTGCAAAAATATGACCAGTTGTTACATAGGTCGCGCCCAGCCTCTGTGCCTCTACCGCTTCTTCAACCGAATGGGTGGAAACGCCGATTGTTTCAAAGAAATCAAGCTTTCCCGCTTCTTTTAGCAAAAACGGAAGCGGCAGATGAATCGCAGTGCAGCCAAGGCTGATTGCGGCGTCTGTAAAGGTGTGAAGAATGCAGTTTACACCGTCGATCCCGCAGATTTCAACAACCTTTTTGGCAAGTTGTTTATATTCTGCTTCCGAAAGGTCTTTTTCCCTTAAAATTATCCCACAAGGCTTTGCCCTTGCGACCAATTCTATCTGCGTGAGAAAATCGTTGCCGCACAGCTTGCGGTTTGAAACGGCAAGCACGTCAAATGTAGACATAATCATTCATTACCG
>DBTI01000301.1:9789-10069 GCA_002306975.1 Ruminococcaceae bacterium UBA1320 | reverse complement strand
ATTTCACCGGTGAATGCACAGAGGTAGGCATGTATCTTGCAATGTCCCGTCAAGCAGACAGAGAAGGTTTCCCGGAAATCGCGGAGGCGTATAAGCGCATTGCGTTTGAAGAAGCGGAGCATGCATCAAAATTTGCCGAGCTTTTGGGCGACGTGCTTGAACCCGACACCAAAAAGAACCTTGAAGCAAGGGTTGAAGCGGAGTTTGGCGCATGCAAGGGGAAAAAGGATCTTGCCACACTTGCCAAAAAGCTTAACTATGATGCCATTCACGACACCGT
>DBTI01000301.1:0-9549 GCA_002306975.1 Ruminococcaceae bacterium UBA1320 | reverse complement strand
ACTATGATGCCATTCACGACACCGTTCATGAAATGTGCAAAGACGAGGCAAGGCACGGTTCAGCATTCCAAGGCCTTTTAAAGAGATATTTTAAATAATAATTTCAGGATGTAATCCCACTATCTTTTATTTCCTTATGGATTAGATTAAGGCGCAATGCTTATATTTTTAAGCATTGCGCCTTTTCTTTATTATAATAAAGCGCTTTCCCTAACATATCTTTATATTCGATTTTTCAACAATCTGTGGCAAACCTGTTGAAAAACAAAAAGCAGCTTTCGGATCGGACAAGAACAGAAGAGTATGGAATTTTCTCCTTCAGTTGTAACAGTAACAATTGATTGTTGGTATTTGCAGGTATATAATATATTTAAATTCATTGAAAATGATTAAAAAAATAGTAGAATCTCAATGAAAATGTGAAATAAATTATTAGTTCATGAAAGGAATATATATGTAATATGAAAAAAACACGCATTATTATTCCTCTATCGCTCTTCATTTTATTAGTAACTTGTTTATATCCCATTTCAATGGACCGTTTAGCTGATTTTTATAATTATCATATTGGAATGCTTGGGTTTCTGGAAATAAGAAGATACAATATGGTGGATGGAAATATTTTTAACATTATTTACGGTTGCACAAATTTTAATTTGTCAATACCGAGTATATGCGGCGCCTATTTAGTAGCTCTTCTTTTTTCGATAATTATTACACAATTTCTAATAGTTATTTATAAGCATTTTACTTTAAAAAGACAAAAGTCTTAAAAAGTTAGACAAAATTGAATTAAGCGTTAAAGGGTTTGTTCCCTGTGAAAAACAGGAGACAAGCCCTTTAGTTTTCAACAATTTATAGTGAAGCTGTTGAAAAGCAAAATGACAATAAAGAAATCCTCAGCTGTTAGTCGTCGGGTCAACATACTTTCTAAATCTAATCAGGTAAAAAACGCTGATGAAGAATAAAACCGCAATCAAAACAACCACAAACCAACTGCCAAGCCCCTGTATTTTACCTTTTGCCGTTTGAATCTGGCAATAAAGCGTGTATGTAAGAACAGCGGATAATGCCGTTTTAATACAGACAAACAGTTCACGCGCTAACTGATAAACATAGGGAGCATTCTTCCCTGTTATTTCAAAAGGGAAATTATATAATTTAGGAAAACGTTCAAAAACCGTGATCATAAAGTAAATCCCCGTTGAAACAATCGGCAGGAAAAGCAGTTGATTTTTAACGCCATAAGTGTCTGCGGCTCCGAAAAAACCGAAGTGGACAGGCACTCTCGAGGGCAGCTTCCCCCACTCCGCTGTCAACAGCACAAAGCCTGCCAGAATGAAAAGAGGGCAGACTATCTGCAAAATCTTTTCGGCGATTGACCATTCAGGCCTTATATCAGGACGATTGCCGGTATCTTTCATACGCTCCGCCTTCTTTGTTATAATTCAAAGAAAATTATAACACTCGCCGATCGTTAACACAACATTTACGCCTTTACAAACTGCGCCAGAGCATAGGATTTTGGCACAACTCCGCCGTCAAATGAGCCGGAAATAAGATAAACCGCGCTGCTGTTTGCTCTGCTGTCCACGCTTACACTGACGTTGCAGCTGTCCCCGGTCAGTTCCTTTATGTAAAAGGTCTGAGTGCCGTTTGAGAGCGTCGAAATAACCAAAAGCTTTGCGTCTTCCAATTTTACCGAATCAGTTTCACGCGTCACTTTTACGTTAAACGAGAGGTGGCTGCCGCTATTGGAATAGCCGGAATCGGCGGTGACCGTGTATTTTACCGAGCTGCCCGAAAGGGCGGTGGCGAAAACATAGGTGCCGCTTTTTGCGGCGGTGAAGTTTGCCGTGCCGGCGCTCAAGTCGATTGTCGCATTGGTGTTTTCGAGCGTTCCGGCAGAGGCGTTGTAATATAAAATTTCAGGTTCGCCGTTTTTAAGCGCGGTCTTCACGCCGGATCCCATTTCAAGCGTAACCCTGGCGTTCAAAACAGAGGAAACGGCACCGCTTCCGGAAAGAGTAACATCAACACCGCCGGCGATGTTATAGTTGTTAAAAGCCGCGCTGCTTGCCTTTTGCAGCGTGCTTTGCGTGGAAACACTGCGGGAAACCGTAAAACCTTTGCAGCTTTTTAAAACGGAGGCGGGAATTATAACGGTATCCCCGCCAAGCTTGAACGTAAAAGCATCGCTGTCATCAAGAGAGGAAACATAATCAGGCACTGTGGCGCAATATGCGCCGTCGGCGTTCTGGGTAGACACTGTAATCAGTGCGTCGTATTTGCGGAAAACGTTAATCGTATAGGTTTTAATGCTGCCGCTTTCTGATATGACTGCTATGCTGACAATACTGCTGCCGACATTTAAAGAAACCGAACCGGATGCGGAGCCGTTATATTTTATTTGTGCCGCCGTGTCTGCCGCGGTGGCGGAAATGTATAACTTTGAGACGTCGTTGTCAACTCTTGTGGAATAATTAAGTGTTCCGCTGGCAAAAGACGGATCAAGCGAACCTGCATTTAAAATAAGGCTTGATAAACCCGCGGAATCGTTTGCCGAAGTGTGCGAAACCGCAACGGTATATGTTTTTGACTGTCCGCCCGTACCGGTCACAATAATGAGTATAGTGCTGATTCCGTCCGTGAGCGGCACTCTGTATGTGTGCCCGCTTTCCACAGCTGTGCCGTTTACCGTTATTTCCGCCGTGCTGTCAAGGGCGGTCGGGGTGACAGAAAAGACGTTTACGTCATTTTCTACATTTGCGCTGTATGAATAGGTATCTGCAGCGAAGGCAGTGTTTAACGCGCCGGGGCTTACTGCAATATCAGATAATCCCACGGAATCATTTGCTGCGCCTTCCCGCGTAATCAAAATTGTATATACCCTCGTGTTACCGTAAGAATCTGAAACCGTAATAATTTCGGTATTGGTGCCTGATGATAATGGCAGATTTATACCGCTGCCGCTCATAACATCCTCTTGATTAACTTTTACAGAAAAATATGTGTTTGCCGCGACCGGCGTTATCGTAATAGAACTAACGTTCTTTTCGACGTTTTCGTAATAGTAAAGCGTATCTGCGGAAAAAGCGGGAGATAACGCCCCATGGTCAACAGAGAGGCTTGATAAACCGGCAGTATCAGGCTTTTCATATACAATATTTATCAAATAGCTTTTTGAAAAGCCATATTGTGTTTTAACGATTATGGTAACCTGGAAATTCGATGAGGGTATGTCGAGTCTGCAACTGGAGCCTTTATCGCAGGTTATTCCGTTTACTGTTATTATATCATTCTCGTTATCTGCTGTCGGCGTTACAATAAGGCTGGGAATTTTTGATATAACGGCAGTGTAATTTGTTATATCCGGATTAAAAACAGGGCTTAACGTTCCACTGTTTATGCTAAGCGAGGCAAGATTAGGGTAATAATCGCTATCACTATCTGAAGCTGTACAGTTAAGCGATTCAGAAAAAATGCAAAACAATAAAACCATAACCGTTAATAATCGCCCGAATTTACTTTTAATGAAAAACACCTGCCTTTGTCCTATATAAAAAGTCAGCTTGTTACTGACTTTACAAGTGCATAGGTTGTTGGAATACCGTAACCGTCAAAGCTGCTGCTTGTAAGATAGACGATGCTTTTAACCGCGTCTTTTTCCACGGAAACACGAAATGAAGTAACGTCGCCCGAGAGCGGAAGATAAGTGAACAGCTGATTTCCTGATTTTAAAGTAGTTACAACGATCAGCCGCCCGTTTCTGAGGGTTGCAGAGCCTGTGTCGCGCGACGCGGTTACAGCAAACATAGCCTGCCCACCGATGTTTGTATATTTGCTGTCGGCTGTCAGTGTATAGTGAAAAGGGACAGTGCTCAGATTGTTGACCGCGACAACAAAGGTGCTGAAATGTGAAGTATCAAATTGTGCTGTGCCAGAATTTTTATCAAAAACAGCATCCATTTCGGTAAATGTATGACTGATATCATCATAATAATAAATTTTCGGGTCGCCGCAGGATAGGATTCCAGACAGGTCTGAATTCAGGGATACGGTTAAGTTTGCTATGGAGCTAAGCTGTTTTATGCCGCCCGAAATTTCAACAGTAAAGGCTCCTGCGAGCAGCGTTCCGGTGGGGGAATATTGTTCCATATCAGCTAAAACTGACTGAGAAACGGGCTTTTGTGAAATCTTCATGCCGCCCGCGGCAAGCGCTGTCTGCAACTGCCATGAGGGCATGGTTACATTAACGTTGCCAAGAAGAAAACTGAAGCTGTCATTTCCGTTTAGAAACATAGCGTAATCCGGTGCAAAAGCTGAGTATGCTCCATCAGCGCCGGGGGCCGTTACAAAAACGTATCTGCTGTATTCCCGTTTAATCAAAACCGTATAGGTTTTTTCTGTGCCGTCCTTTGCTCTTACGTTGATTGTCACCGTGTTGTCACCGACATTAAGTGCAACAGCGTTACTTGCCTCCATGCCGTTAATTGAAACAACAGAGGTTTTTTCAGCGGCTGTGGCAATGACAGAAATGCTTGAAATATTGTTTTGAACGTTTGCAAAATATAATGTAGTCTTTGCGTTAAAATCCGGAGATAACTCGCTTGCGCTTAATGTCAGAGCACTGAGATTGGCGTTGCCCGCCGCGTCGCGTGTGATTTTTACTGTATATGTTTTAACAGTGCCGTCCTTTGCCTTGACGGTAACAGTTACGGTGTTTTCGCCTTCTGAAAGATTAACCGGGTTGTCAGCGGTTTTGCTGTCAACCAAAACCACGGCGTTTAAGTCTTCTGCCATTGGGGTAACAGTTACGCTTGAAACGCTGTTTTCAACCTCGGCGGTATAAGAAAAAGTGTCGGCGTTAAAAGCCGGAGATAACTCGCCTGCGCTTAAAGACAGCGCACTGAGATTAGCGTTGCCCACAGCGTCGCGAGTGATTTTTACTGTATATGTTTTAACAGTGCCGTCCTTTGCCTTGACGGTAACAGTTACGGTGTTTTCGCCTTCTGAAAGATTAACCGGGTTGTCAGCGGTTTTGCTGTCAACCAAAACCACGGCGCTTAAATCCTCTGCCGTTGGGGTGACAATTACGCTTGAAATACTGTTTGCAACCTCGGCGGTATAAGAGAAAGTGTCAGCGTTAAAATCCGGAGATAACTCGCCTGCGCTTAATGTCAGAGCACTGAGATTGGCGTTGCCCGCCGCGTCGCGAGTGATTTTTACTGCATATGTTTTAACAGTGCCGTCCTTTGCCTTGACGGTAACAGTTATGGTGTTTTCACCCTCTGAAAGAGTAACTGCATTGTCGGGTGTCTTGCCATTTACCGAAACCACGGCGTTTAAGTCTTCTGCCGTTGGGGTGACAGTTACGCTTAAAATGCTGTTTTCAACCTCGGCAGTATAAGAAAAAGTGTCGGCGTTAAAAGTTGGGGATAGCTGCCCTGCACTTAAAACCAGCGCACTGAGATTGGCGTTGCCCGTCGGGATTATAAAAAAAGGATATCCGGAGTTTACATCAGCGGATATGCACCATAGATCATCAAAATCCCAATTCGAATATGTTGATCGAGACTTCATGGCATCAGCGGTTTCACCGGTTTTGAAAGAATCTCCGCCACCTGTTTCATACAGCTTGCTTTGTGCAAGAAAATAACAGCTATCGCACCGGCCTGTTCCCACAATGCCTCCCATAATATCGGTTTTACTGATAAGCCCGATATTATAACAGTTTAAAAGTTCGCCTTCATTCTCCGCCGCAATTCCGCCTGTGGTACTATATTGTTTTCCCTTCAGGCTTCCGCTGTTGAAGCAGTTTGAAATAGAACCGAAATTTATAGCGGCTATTCCGCCAAGGCAGCAGAAATCATTGTTGCTTACAATAGAAATATTATTAAAGCAGTTTTTTATAGAGCCGTAATTATCCTCGCAAAAACTGCCGATTTTATCACTCAAACCCGTAATTTTGCCACTTTCGATACCGAGGTTTTCTACGATACCGCCATTTCCGATAACCCCGAAGAGCCCGCAGTGCGCGGCGCTTGTGCTTGGCCTGAAATTTTTTAAAACATGGTGTGAACCATCTAAGACACCTGTAAAAGGATTTGTATCACAGCAGATTGTCAACCACGGGATATCACTAAGGTCAATATCACAGCCGAGTTTGTAATTTGCACCAGGGTTTGCGTCAATTGCCGTAAACCCTGCCGCCGAGGTTATTATGTAAGGGGTATCCAGACTGCCGTCGCCGCCGGAGATACCGTAAGACTGTGCTTTTGCCGTGAACTCATTCACAACAGAGAGTGTGCATAAGATAAGCGATAAGAATATCGCCGTGGCCTGTATACCTCTGTGCCTCGACATGCTTTTGCAACCTCCCTGTGATTGCAAGTAAAAGAGCGGGTATGTTTATTATTACTTAAATTGGCTTAAATTAACTATACACGAAATTACACTATAGGGATAATTATAGTTTGATATTCTTATGTAGTCAATAAAATTCTGAAGAAAAATGCATTATCCTGTCTTTATTTGTCGAATAAGTAATAAATCGAAATAATTAGTCGGAAATTTTTTATCTTTTCGATATCTAACTCTGGCTATTAAAAAACGACTGCCTTACATTTGCGTTATAAGGCAGTCGTTCTTTATTAAATATTATCCGCAAGTGCAAGCGCTCCGGCAACCGCGCCATCCATATTGCAATATCTGTATTGTGCAAGTCTGCCGCAAAGATGAAGATTTTTAATTCCAGAGGCAAGCTCTGCATAGCGGTTAAATAACGCGGAATTTTCTTCACCTATGATCGGGTAATACGGAATGTTTCCTTTTTCCGCCTCGGGCAGATAGGGCATTGGGTATTCCTTCATTATTGTTGTCGCGCCGTCAATTTTCTGACCGGTGAGGTATTTAAATTCGGTTATTCGTGTAAAATCCTCTTCATTAGGATAGTTTACTACTGCGGCAGGCTGATAAGTAGTTTCATGATGCCGTTCAAGAACAAGGTCAAGTGAGCGGTAGGGTAACTTCCCATATACGCATCCAAAAAGGTCATCCGGTGGAGCTGTCCAGATTATCGGCTTTGTAAACGGCACACCGTTAAATTCAACAGTTCCGTGCGCTGCGTCCGTTTTAACAAACCGTTGTGCGTCGCATTGAAGCTTGACGGTGATATTTTCATGGTCGAGCATTTTTTCAAAGAGCCTGGTAAAGCCGCCGGCTGGCATAAACTGAAAAGTGTCCGAAAAATACCGGTCGTCATATCCGAGAACAACGGGCACGCGACTTAACACGGATTTATCAACCTTTTCGGGAGGCATCCCCCACTGTTTTGCGGTGTAATGGAGAAAAACCTTTTCAAAAATAAATTTGCCTGCAGCCTTTACCTCTCCGGAGCCTGAGAGCAGTTCGGTGACCGTTACCCTTTCACGATTGCCAAAGGCTTCTTTGAGAGCGGTCTTTAACCTTTGCGTTTTTTCCCGCCCAAAGAGAATATCCATGGATTTGAAGTTGAACGGAATGGGAACATATTGCCCGTCTATCCTGCCAAGAACCCGGTGCTCATAAGGCACGAAATCGGAAAAGCGGCTCAAAAACTCAAAAACGCTTTTATCGTTTGTATGAAATATATGAGGGCCGTAGCGATGCGCCAGCACACCGTTTTTATCCGTGTAATCAAACATGTTTCCGGCTATGTGTTCTCTTTTTTCGATTACAAGCACTTTAAGGCCGTTTTCGGCGAGCCGCCTTGCGGCGGCGGCACCGGAGAAGCCGCAGCCGATAACAAGGATATCGATATCTTTTATCATATTTTCCAATGGTTATACCTCCATGTTTTTTTGCACCATTGACATAGGCGCAACTTATTTTTTTATTTTTTATTGATATAAGTATTGACGTTGTATTTATCTTCTAAAGAGCTATTCTATTATAATGAATTTATAGCTAACGCCGCGATCAGTGGTTTCGTATTTTTTCAAAAAAACATTCCTAATAGAAAAAACTTTGCCACTCACGCCGTGGCGGGCGGTTCCTTTTTTGACGCCAAAAAAAGGAACTAAAAAACCGCGGGGCTGCCGCCCTCGACCCGTGCTTGAGGGCACCGACTCCGGTCACGAATAAGTTTGTTATCGCTCTACTTTTAGCTCTCTCGGCAAAATGGCTTTGAACTCGCGTTATGCTCAAACAGTCAAAGCCATTTTGCCGAAAACAAAAGGCTCCGCCGTTTTGTTTTCGGTTCCCTCCGTGCTCTTCCCATTCTTCTCCGGGGCTTTCGTGCTCTCCGCGGTTGCGTGGCTATAAAATAGTGTTTATCTAATTGCTTTTGCGGCGGCTCTTTTATGCTAATTGATTTCTGATTTTAAGAATGTACTTTTAAATCAAGAACAAAAGAGAACTATCTCGCTATGGTGCAAGCGACAAAGTTTCCATTAGAAGAAGATTTCTTTAAACAAAGAAGTAAGAAGTAATGAGATGCTATAGATTAACTTACAAAACAGTAATAAACTTTGCATCAAATAGACCAAAAAATTAAAAGCCATACTTCTCTTTTCCCTATTATAAAACAAAAAATATGGCAAAAGCAAATAAACTGTTGTTAATGAGGCAAAACTGGATTATAATAATTAAAGGTGCGTTAAAGACGCTGATTTTTAATGGAATTTTTTAGATTTATTCCTGTTTTCAAAATTCTAAATAAATTCTAATCATTCTAGTGTAAACTTCCAAATATAAAAATTAATAAAAGAATGTCTTAATCGAAAGGGGCAGATTTTATGTTTTCCCGTGATATCGGAATAGATTTAGGAACAGCGAATACGCTTATTTATATGAAGGGCAAAGGCATTGTGCTGCGCGAGCCCTCGGTCGTGGCCGTGGACGTAAAAAGTGAAAAAGTGCTTGCCGTTGGGAACGAGGCCAAGCAGATGATCGGCCGTACGCCCGGCTCCATTGTGGCCATTCGTCCGCTTAAGGACGGTGTGATTGCCGATTTTGATATTACATCAAGCATGCTCAAGGCATTTATTAAAAAGGTGATCGGCGGCTCCTTCTCAAAGCCGCGCATCATTATCTGCATCCCGTCCGGCGTCACCGAGGTGGAAAAGCGCGCGGTGGATGAGGCAGCCTATCAGGCCGGCGCGAAAAACACTTACCTCATCGAGGAGCCAATGGCGGCGGCAATCGGCGCAGGCCTTCCGGTCGATGTGGCCACCGGTTCCATGGTGGTGGATATCGGCGGCGGCACAACCGAGGNNTTTATATGAAGGGCAAAGGCATTGTTCTTCGCGAGCCGTCTGTTGTTGCAGTTGATGTAAAAAATGACCGTGTTCTTGCGGTTGGCAATGAGGCAAAGCAGATGATAGGCCGTACACCGGGTTCTATTGTTGCCATTCGCCCGCTTAAAGACGGTGTTATCGCAGATTTTGATATAACCTCAAGCATGCTTAAAGAATTTATCCGCAAGGTGATTGGCGGCGGCGCTTTTTCAAAGCCGCGCATAATCATTTGCATTCCTTCAGGCGTCACCGAGGTTGAAAAACGCGCGGT
>DBTI01000074.1 GCA_002306975.1 Ruminococcaceae bacterium UBA1320 | reverse complement strand
GACTCGAGTCCTGAGACATCTGAGTAACAAAAACAGGGAAACGGCTTACGATACCTGCAAAAAGCAAAATAGAAATACCGTTGCCCACACCGTTGTCGTTTATCTGCTCACCAAGCCACATCATAAGGGTTGCACCGGCGGTAAATGTTGCAACAATAATTATTGCAGCCCAAACGCCTGAAAATCCTTCTGTGTAGTTAACTACTCCGCTGTTTCTCAGGTAGAAGTAATACACAACGCCTTGAATAAGACCAAGAACAAGTGTTGTATACCTTGTTACCTGAGCGAGCTTCTTGCGTCCTGTGTCTCCCTCTTTCATCATTTTTTCGAGGGCGGGAACAGCAACCGCGAGAAGCTGTATGATAATTGATGCGTTGATGTACGGTGTTACCGACATTGCAAACAAGGTCGCACGTGAGAAAGCGCCGCCTGTCAACGTATCAATAAGGCTCATCATCGTAGACGATGAATTGCCCATTAAAGTTTTAAGTCTGGCTGGATCAAGAAAAGGCACTGGAATTGCGCAGCCTATTCTAAAAAGTACGATGACAAACAGAGTGTAGAGCATCTTTTTCCGCAAATCATGTATTCTAAACGCATTACGGAATGTCTCAAACATCTCAGATCACCTCTGCCTTCCCGCCTGCATTCTCGATCTTCTGCTTCGCGGCGGCGGAAAAAGCATTGGCCTTTATTGTGAGCTTTTTAGTAAGTTCACCGTTTCCAAGAACCTTGACACCGTCAAGTGTTTTTGAAACAAGGCCGGATTCTAAGAGAATTGCGATGTCTACTACCGCTCCGTCGTCAAAGTTATTAAGAGACTCAATATTGACATTTGCGAAGGTTTTTCCGAATATATTAACAAAACCGCGCTTCGGTATGCGCCTTGCAAGCGGCATCTGGCCGCCTTCAAATCCGGGACGTACGCCGCCGCCGCTTCTTGCATTTTGACCTTTGTGGCCTCTGCCGGCGGTTTTACCGTTGCCCGAACCTATGCCGCGACCTCTGCGGAAAGCTTCTTTCGTCGAGCCGGGCGCGGGTGCGAGTTCATAGAGCTTCATTTTGCGCACCTCCTTGTATTTAACCTTCAGTGACTTCGATAAGATAAGAAATTTCGCTGATCTTGCCTTGTGTCTGAGCGTTGTCGGGCTGCGATACCTCGTCGCGTATTTTGTGCAGGCCGAGCGAATGTGCTGTATCGACATGCTTTTTAAGCCTGCCGGTTAAACTCTTGACGAGTTTTATATTAAGCTGTGCCATAACAAAGCTCCCTCCTTAACCCAGGATCTCTTTGACGGTCTTTCCGCGGGTAGCGGCGACCTCGCTTGCACTTCTAAGTGATGCAAGGCCCTGCATGGTGGCGCGAACCACGTTGCAAGGGTTGTTGGAGCGCAGTGCCTTCGTACGGATATCTTTAATGCCAGTAGCCTCAATAACTGCACGAACGGGGCCGCCGGCGATAACGCCGGTACCGGGAGCGGCAGGTTTCATAAGAACCCTGCCGGCGCCATATGCGCCCACAATTTCATGCGGGATTGTGGTGCCCCTGAGGGCTACCGTTATGAGGTTCTTTTTGGCGTCTTCAATGCCCTTACGGATAGCGTCAGGAACCTCGCCGGCTTTACCTATACCAAAACCGACAGTACCCTTTCCGTCGCCCACGACCACGAGAGCGGCGAACTTGAAAATACGTCCGCCCTTTACGGTCTTAGAAACACGGTTGATGGCAACGACCTTTTCGGCCATCTCCGGTGTTGATGATTCATAACGTGCCAAAACTATCCCTCCTCAATCAGAACTTGAGGCCGCCCTCACGGGCTCCATCAGCAAGTTCTTTAATACGGCCGTGATAAACATATCCACCACGGTCAAAAACAACTGTGGTAACACCCTTATCGGCAGCCTTTTTCGCAACTGCAAGACCGACTTTTTTTGCGGCCTCTTTATTTCCGCCGTAACCTTCGATATCTTTGTCCATGGTGGAGGCGGCAGCCAGCGTTACGCCCTGTACATCATCGATAACCTGGGCATAAATATGATTGAGGGAGCGGAATACATTCAGCCTTGGGCATTCGGCGGTACCTGAAACTTTAGCACGCACTCTCTTGTGGCGCTTAAGTCTTGCCTCGTTGCCGTCTGGTTTCTTAATCATGTTTATTCAACTCCTTAATTACTACTTAGAACCCTTGGCGCCCTTACCGGCTTTGCCTTCCTTACGGCGGATATGCTCATCAGCATACTTGATGCCCTTGCCCTTATATGGCTCAGGCGGGCGTTTTTCGCGCAGCTCAGCGGCGAACTGGCCAACTTGCTGCTTATCGGGTCCGGAAATTTTCAACTTGTTAGGCGTTAAAACATCGATTGTGATGCCCGGCACTTCAGATACTTCTACCTGATGAGAGTAGCCGAGGTTCATAACGAGCTTATTGCCCTGCTTAACAGCACGATAACCGACGCCGTTGATTTCAAGCTCTTTTGAGAAGCCTGTCGTCACGCCTTCAACCATGTTGCTAACAAGGGTACGTGTCAAGCCGTGGAGTGCTTTGTGCTGTTTCTCTTCTGAAGGACGGGAAACAGTGATCACATTGCCATCCTGCTTGATGATCATATCCTTGTGAAATTCCGTTGAGAGCGTACCTTTAGGACCTTTAACGGTAACAAGGCTACCGTTGATCGTAACGTCTACGCCTGCAGGAACAATTACGGGAACTTTTCCTATTCTTGACATTATATTCTGCCCCCCTTACCAAACAAACGCGAGGATTTCGCCGCCCACGTTGTCTTTGCGCGCCTGACGGTCTGTCATAACGCCCTTAGAAGTGGAAACGATCGCTATGCCGAGGCCTCTCATAACCTTTGGCATTTCCTCACTGTTGGTGTATATGCGGAGGCCGGGCTTCGAAACCCTGCGCAGCCCCGTAATGATTTGCGCCTTATTGGGGCCGTATTTCAGATTGATTCTAATGATGCCCTGCTTTGTGTCTTCAATAACCTGAAAATTTTTGATATATCCCTCGTCTAAAAGAATTTGCGCAATGGCTTTCTTCATGTTTGACGCGGGCACATCGACGGTATCATGCTTTGCCGAATTAGCATTGCGGATTCGTGTGATCATATCGGCGATAGAATCAGTTATTTGCATGACGTCGAACCTCCTTTGCTGTGTATTACCAGCTAGCCTTCTTCACTCCGGGAATTTCGCCTTTGTAAGCAAGCTCACGGAAACATATGCGGCAGATCCCGTACTTGCGAAGATAGGCGTGCGGCCTGCCGCAGATTTTGCAGCGACTATAGCCCTGTGTTGGATACTTCGGCGTTCTCTGCTGCTTGATTTTCATTGAAGTCTTGGCCACAACATTCACTCCTTATTTCGCGAACGGGGCGCCCATCATCGTGAGCAGCTCGCGGGCTTCCTCGTCGGTCTTTGCGGTGGTGACAAAAACGATATCCATGCCGCGCACCTTATCAACTTTATCATAATCGATCTCCGGGAATATCAGCTGCTCGCGCAGACCCAGGGAATAGTTGCCCTTGCCGTCGAACGAGTTCGCGTTGATGCCCCTGAAATCCCTGACCCTCGGCAGCGCCACATTAAAAAGCCTGTCGAGGAATTCATACATCCTTTCTTTGCGAAGGGTAACCATGACTCCGATAGGCATATTTCTTCTCAGTTTGAAGTTGGATATATCCTTGGTGGAGATAGTCTGAACAGCTTTCTGACCTGCAANNTATCGATTTTATCGTACTCAATCTCTGGGAATATAAGTTGTTCCTTCAGGCCCAGTGAATAGTTTCCTCTGCCGTCGAAGGAATTGGGGTTAATGCCCCTGAAATCCCTAACGCGCGGGAGAGATATATTAAAGAACCTATCAAGGAATTCATACATTCTATCGGACCTCAGCGTAACCTTAACGCCAATATTCATGCCCTGGCGCAACTTGAAGTTTGCCACGGATTTTTTGGCCTTTGTGACAATGGGCTTTTGACCTGTGATAGCAGTTACATCGCTAACAACAGCGTCTATAGCCTTTGCGTTTTCACGCGCATCTCCACAGCCTACGTTGAGGACGATTTTTTCGAGCTT
>DBTI01000218.1:1877-16092 GCA_002306975.1 Ruminococcaceae bacterium UBA1320 | reverse complement strand
AAGTTGGCATGCCTATCGAATATCACCAGGCTGCTCTTTCCTTTCAGAAAGCCCATGAAGCTTGATACACTATACTTTGGCGGTATACTTACCAACATATGAAAATGATCTGGGCAAGCCTCTGCTTGGATGATTTCTACCCCTTTTTCGTCACACAACTTTCGCAATATCCACCATATATCGCCATCCTTCTGAACTTTGGTGAGAATACTATATGATATTGACATCTCCATGTTGTATGCTCTAAACTTTTTATGTCTTTCTCTTTCATGAGAAGATACCTCCCTGCTATTTTTGATGTGGTTGGCCAAACCTACATCTTATTTTAGCAGGGCCTTTTTTTCGGCTAAAGCCATTTTGCGATTCCACTGGCTAAGCCGATGGTTTATTCCGGTTAACCAACAAAAAAGCGCCGGAACAAAATTCCGGCGCTGAATTATATAACTTTATCAAGTTCCCTCACTGTCAGCACTGACAGCATTCAAATCAAGCTGCGAATCACCTTTGCCCATACGCTCAATTTCGGCCTCATGCCGTTTCATTCCTTTTAGCTCAAAAACGAGCCAGACCGTAGTCACCGAAGCTGCCAGCGCATCGCTTATTGGGCCTGCGTAAAGAGCGCCGTTTAAACCGAAAAAATTCGGCAGGATTATGGCAAGAGGAATAAGAAACAGTATTTGCCGCGACATACTGAGAAGCATTGATTGCTTTGGCTTTCCGATTGAAAGGAAGAAACCGGAGCCGGCAATCTGATAACCGACGATAGGCATGCAGACTAAAAATATTGTTAAGGCGTGGGTGCCAAAAGCAATAAGTTCTTTGTCGGTACTGTCGAAAATGGAGATAAGTTGTGTTGGTATCAAATGGGTAAGAACGAAACCGGCTGTCGTGAGAATCGTGTTTGCTATGATTGCGTAAACCAGGGTTTCGCGCACACGGCGGAACTTTCGCGCGCCGTAATTGTAACCGATGATGGGCTGCGCACCCTGATTGATTCCAATTGCGGGGAGGATCATAAGGGTAGTTACGCTGTTGACAATACCCATTCCCGAAATCGCCACATCGCCGCCATATGCGGCGAGCACGTTGTTTAATACTACTGAAAGAATAGTGTTTGCCGATTGCAGGGCAAAGGTTGAAACACCAAGCACGAGAATCTCATTTATTATGCCGCCGTCAAGCCGCATATTTTTACGGCGAAGCCGAAGCAGGCCTTTGCCTCTGACAAAGTGAAGAACAATCCATGTTGCCGAAACACACTGAGCGCAGACGGTAGCCAGAGCGGCACCCTGCATTCCCCAATTGAAAACAAAAATAAAGATGGGCGCGAGGATAACGTTAAGCAGCGTTCCGATAAGCATTGTCATCATCGCCGTAACCGGCCTGCCTTCGGCTCGGATCATGTTGTTAAGACCAAAGCTCATCAGCATAAAAATGCTGCCATACAAGATGATGTTGACATATTGGCGGGCATAGGGCATGACCTCGTTGCTTGCGCCAAAAAGCCTTAACATCGGGTCAAGAAAAATAAGACCGAGCACCGTGAAAACAACCGAAGTGGCAATGAGCAGAATAAAAGCGTTGCCTGCTATTTTTTTTGCGCTCTCCGCGTCGTTTTGCCCGAGCTTTATCGAGATGTTGGCGGTAGCGCCCATTCCGATCAGACCGCCGAACGCCATTTGAAGCGTCATGATGGGGAAAGCAATCGTTACTGCGGCGATGCCGAGCTCTCCCACACTGTTGCCGATGAACACACGGTCAATTACGTTATAAAGGGCGCTGACAAGCATTCCGATGATCGATGGGATTGAAAACTCTAAGAGCAGACTTAAAACGCTCTTTTGTCCAAGCTTTTTGGACCTGTCCATTATATCACCTTTTCTGAATTTATATATCTATAGCAGTTTTTAAAAAGAAGCGGAATTGTCTTTTGTTTCTACCCGTCTCCGGCGGGGAGGAACATCCAATGATATTCCTTTTTAAAATTAAATTGCCATAACCTGCAAAGGGTGTAAAAAACCCGCAGCAGGATTCTGGCCTGCTGCGGCAAATGTGTTATCCCGAATTTTGTGAAAACAACAAAAATGCTACTCTGATAATTATACACAATGTCTCAAATGTTTTCAATGTATTCAGTCAATAAAAAGAAATAGAAGTTTTTTCAAAGTACCGGTTGACATTTCGCAGAAGTACAACTATACTACATTATATAAGTAATGTACTATGGTACGGACAGGGGGGCGAGGCATTGAAAATAAGCGGCGATGCTATGACACCAATTTATATGCGTATCGCTCAGATGTTGGAGGACTTGATCCTAGACGGAAGTTTAAAAGAAGATGAACGCGTTTATTCTCAATATCAGCTGGCGGAGATGTTCAACATAAATCCCGCGACCGCGGCAAAAGGGCTAAACCTGCTCGCGGACGAGGGCACGGTCTATAAAAAAAGAGGGCTAGGCATGTTTGTTTCGGCAGATGCCCGGGAGCGTATACTGAAAAAGCGGCGCGACGGTGCGTTCAAAGAAATGGCAAGGCAGCTTGTTCTTGAAGCAAAAAGGCTGCAAATTGACAAAGAAAAGCTTATAGACGAGATAAGGCATATTTATGAAAGCGGGGCGGGGGAATGAACGCTGTAGAATCCACGGGGCTTGTAAAAGCCTTTGGTAAAAAGCGGGCGGTTGACGGGCTTACGGTGCAAATTTGTGAGAATCGCATAACTGGGCTTATCGGGCGCAACGGAGCAGGGAAAACGACCTTTTTAAAGCTGATAGCGGGCTATCTTAAGCCGACCAGAGGCTCTGTGGACGTTTTTGGCAAAAATCCGTTTGACAATCTTGATGTTTCAAACAATCTTATTTTTGTCGACGATGGAATGGCGTTTTCGCAGTCTTTTACACTTGGGGAAATCATAGCGGAGATGCCGCGCTTTTATCGAAACTTTGACTTGGAGCTTGCGACAAAGCTGCTTGACTATTATTCTCTTGACAAAAAGCAGAGGACGGCAAAATTGTCAAAGGGTATGCGCAGCAGCTTTAATGCGATAATCGGCATTTCGGCAAGGGCGGCTGTCACGATTTTTGACGAGCCGACGACGGGAATGGAGACGGCGGCGCGCAAAGATTTTTACCGCGCGCTGCTCAAAGAATATATCGCTTTTCCACGCACGGTGATTCTTTCTAGCCATCTTTTAGGCGAGCTTTCTGGGCTTCTTGAGGATATCGTCCTCATTGACAGTGGTCGGCTTGTTACGGTGATGTCGGCTGACGAGGCCGCGACTTATGCCATTGGGCTTCGCGGCGGTGAAAAGCAGGTCGGCGAGCTTGCGGGTGAGCGTCAGGTGCTGTACCGTGAAGACTTTGCGGCCGGTGTATACCTTGTTGTTAAAGGCGGATTGGCGCCTGAAGAGGCGGCTCGCGCGCAGAAGCTTGGCGTTGAGGTGACGCCTGTGGAAGCAGACGACCTTTGCATTTATCTTACGCAAAAGGACAAAGGGGGAATTGACAGTGCGCTCAGAAGAGAATAATCTGCGGCTTTCTACTGCGGTAAAAAACCAGTATATATACAAGCTGCGGGCAAATTCGGGTTACTTTTGTGCGCTTGTGCTCGCTCAGGTTATCGCCGGGTTAATGATGTTCGCAGGCTCTGCGGCAACGGGCACAGCAATCGACAATGTACAAATTATGTTTTATACGATATCCCCGCAGATCGCGGTGATTTTTTCAGTGATTTGGGCGCTTATAATTTCTATTTTGTTAACCACGCACGCAAACAGAGATATCGCTTTTACCGTAACGGGGAATCGAAAGTCATATTTTCTTTCCGACATTGCGTTTATTCTGACAGGCTGTGTCTTTGGCGGCGTAACGTCAGCGCTTATCGGCGTTGCGCTTCGTGTGCCTTTTTACTTTCTTCATATGGGCAATGTGATGCTAAACGGGTTTTACCCAAACCTTGGTCAAGTTTGCATTATTGCGGCCTCGACAATGCTTTATATGCTACTTTTGGCGGTGGCGGGGTATTTCGCGGGAACGCTTCTGCGGTTTAGAAAAGTATTTATCATTATTGCCGCGGCGCTCTTTGTGGGCATTATTTATCTTAGAACCAATCTTGGTGAAAGCCAGTCGTTTTTGAGAATGTGCTGGGACAGCATTATAAATGAAAAACTGCTCGGATTTTTCACTCTTAGGGTAACCGCTGTTTCAATTGTAATGTTTGCCGTTACCGTTGCGCTGTCTTACCGCATGGAGGTGAGAAAATGAACGCTTTAGCAGTAGGCGCATCCCTTTTTATTTTTATCCTTTTAATATTAGTGGTTTTAGGTGTACTGTCGCCGATTTTCAGTAAACGGTTCAAACTAAAAACAAATTTGTTTATTGTCGGCGGCTATTTCGCCCTCGTTGTTTTGCTCTCGCTGATTACCCTGATATTGCCGGGAAATGCTCTTGTTAAAGGTGACAGCATAGCCCCGACGAGTGAAGACTTTGCCGGATACGATACGCTTTGTACAAGAATAGCGGCGGGGAACTTTACGCCACCGGATAGCTTTGTTAAAAAAGGTGTTTACAGCTTTGAACCGCAGAGCAAAAGCGTTAATATATCGCTTCAATCTGGAAACGTTAATTTTGTTGTGGGAACAAAGGGTAAGGATGCCCCGGATAATGGTAGCGGCAAAATAGACGTCTATTGCTATCTTCCGAAAAAAACCACTATAAGCTTTAACGGAATAAGCATTAATCCTGTAATGCAGGATACAGTGGTTTCATACAGTGATAATTCTCTGATTGTTAACTGCGGAAAAGCTAAATCATATAACTACTATAGATTTAGTGATGGTTACGCAGCAAGGCAGTTTTTCTACATTGATGATTCACTTTCCATGGATTCAAATTCAGAGGTAATTGTAATACTTTTGCCGGAAGGCGTTACAACAGAAACTGACCAATATTCACATCTATCCGATTATAAAGGTCAAATAATAGCGGAGTGAAAAATGAAAATATATGATATTTCCGTAACCTTGCCCGAAGCGCCGGTTTTCCCCAGTGATCCGCCGACAGAACTTCGCCGCACCCAGAATATAAGTGAAGGCTCGGTGTGCAACCTTTCTTCAATCTCAATTTGTGTCCACGCGGGTACCCATGCCGACGCGCCGCTGCACTTTATTGACGGAGCGCCGTCCATTGATAGGCTTGATCCTGCCGTTTTTTGCGGGAAGGCGCGTGTTGTTACTGTCTATAAACGAGAAGGGCAGATAGCAGACAGTGACCTTATGCCGCTTGAGGTTAAAAAAGGTGAGCGGCTGATTATAAAAACACGCAATTCCATCGACAGGCATGTTTTTGATAAGAAGTTTTACCTTGATTTCTGCGCACTTGCGACATCGGCGACGGTTTATCTCGCGCAGAGCGGCGTTGCGCTTGTAGGCATTGATTACGCGAGCATCGGGTCGATGGCTGAGACAGTGGAGACGCACAAAGCGCTTCTTGGTGCCGGCGTTGTGGCGCTTGAGTGGCTGAACCTCGCTTCTGTGCCGGACGGAGAATATTTTTTAAGCGCCGCGCCGTTAAAAATTGCGGGAGCGGAGGGTGCTCCGGCAAGAGCCTTGCTTTTTGATTTATAGAAGAGAGATAGAAAAATCAAATTCACCGTTATTCCGTTTTTACAAATTTAAATAAAAGAGGGAAAACGGGATGTTATCTCCCCCGCTCACGGCGGGAATAACAAAACTATTCCGTAATCACAGCAATTTCCATTAAGATATGGTTAGGATAATTTTCTTACTCCCGACTTCGTCGGAAATGAGAAAATTGATTGAGTTTTAATCTTAACTGGAATAGCTATAGAAAAAGAGGGAACCAGTGACATGGTTTCCTCTTTTTCGTGCTTTTTTGAAAATATGTGTGTGAAACAATCAATGCTGTTTTAAGTATAATGCAGTAAAGGCAAGCAAGGCACGGCTGCGCAATACTAATTCCAATAAGAATCATAACGAAAGAAATCTTGGGCATTGTTGAAAACAAGCCCAGCAAAAAGGCATAAATCCAACCTTTTCGCTCGATTTTCTTCTATATTTCTAATTGGAATAAGTATAAAAAACCGGTGCTTTAAATGGAGGTCGATTGGTCTTATGCCGTTCAATAACAGAGAACTGTTCGCACGGCTCATTCAGTGTGAAGCAGGAGGCGAAGGCGACAACGGAATGAAGGCGATGGCGGCGGTTGTGATGAACAGGGTTAATGTGCCCTACGGTGAATATTTTAGAGTGGGTCATGGTGACCTTAGAACGATTATAAATCAGATGGGCCAGTTTGACTGCCTGAGAGATGTCGTTGGCGGTCAGCCCAATATGCAGACGGTTTGGAACATGAATCCCGAGGAAATACACTATGAAATCGCCGACTGGGCTATTTCCGGCGGGGGATTCGGGCCGATTGCAAACTCGCTGTGGTATTTCAATCCCTACAACCCTCAGTGCCCGAATTTTTTTCCTTATAACGGAACCGGTGTTGTTCAAAACCGAATAAATAACCATTGTTTTTACATACCGACTAATAAATATGCAGGCACATAATTTTTTGTTCTTTATAGCAAAAGGGGATGTTTCTTTCCGCATCGGGCAGGGAGGAACAAAACTATCTATTTCTTTTTTAAGTGGCCATAATATTATACGATGATTTTTAGGAGATGATAGCCATGAATTGCTCCGATGCGCAACCCAATCTGACTCAGGGGCAAAACGCACTTGCCAATGTTTTATCCCGTAACTACACGTTACCGGGAGGAACAACGCAGATGTCAGGACCGTATGGTACACCAGGCGGAGGACTTTCACAGCCGGGAGGATTTTTAGGAACAGCCGGGGCGGCGGCTCCTGCACAGCCGGGGCAGACAACGTCGACACAGTTTTTGCCGATAACGCCGACCACAGAGCCAATGCCGTTGAACACGCAAAGCCTCAACTATCTTAACGCAGCGCTCATCACCCAGATCGGCAGGAAAGTCACCATTGATTTTCTTATCGGAACAAACACTTTGGTTGACAGAACCGGAACACTTTTAGCCGTCGGTGCCAACTACTTAATAATTAATGAGTTGGAAACAGATGATATGCTGTTTTGCGATTTCTTCTCGATTAAATTTGTAAGGGTATACGGATAATCATGTCTGTTTTTTCCCACCGAGGGCGGGGGAAAGAGGTCTTTTATAAGCTTGAGGGTAAAATAAAAAAGGTTCCCGTTATGGGAACCTTTTTTTATTGGATGGGCCATTAATCATTTGCTGTTTTTTTAATTCCATTTTGAGAATGTCTCGGACATCCTCAAGAGGCAGTTTTTCAATGCCCGTTTTTTCTTCGGCATTATCCGAATCGGACGAAAGCGTGTCGAGAGACTCCGTTTGATCACCGTTTTTTTTCAAAAGCGCGCGGTATGCCTGCGCCTGTGAGTTAAGCTCGTCATATTGACTGATGCTCATTACAACAATGTCGCCGTATCCGTCTTTTGTAAGAAAGATTGGTTCGTTTTGAGCGTGACAAAGCTTTGAGATGCGGCCGGGGTTTTCACTAAGCTCCGAAATCGGCAGAATATTTGCCATCTATAGTCACCTCTATTTATAAAACAACGGATTTATTACCGGGTTATTACAATATTTTTTATGGCTTGCATGAAATGAAAATATTCTATATCACAATAGTAGCATAGCTTATCTCATATGTAAATAAGGAATAAGCTAAATCTTACAGATAATTTAGAGCGGGCTTCGTTATAGATTTTCAACCTGTTTTAAAATATCAAACGGGCATGGAACAAAAAAGCCATGCCCGTTTTAAGTGAATTTTATGACTATATTATTTCAAAAGCCCACGGAACGCGTTTTCGTATTTATCAAGAATATTTTTCGCGTCATCGGCGTCCGCACCCTTGATAAGCAGGTAAAGCTTTACCTTTGGCTCGGTGCCGGAGGGACGCACGACGATAATGTTTTTATCGGCAAGCTCGTAATAAAGAACATTTGAGGAAGGAAGATTTGTTGAGGTTTTCTCGCCTGTCTTGAGGTTAACGCGCTCGCCTTTGAGATAATCCCTTGCCGCGATAACATCAACGTCGGCGACAGAGCGGGGCGAGTTTTCGCGAAGGTTTGCCATGAGATTCTTCATTCGGATCTGCGCGTCGTTGCCGGTGATCTTGATGCTTACCGTACGCTCTGCAAAATAACCGTATTTTTTATAGAGCGCGCAGATGGCGTCATAAAGCGTCATGCCACGCTGCTTGTAGAACACAGCCATTTCAGCGATGAGCATCGAGGCAATAACCGCATCCTTATCGCGGGCATAGGTTCCCGCAAGATAGCCGTAGCTTTCCTCGAATGCAAAGATAAAGGTGTTGCTGCCGGTGTCCTCAAATTCCTTCATCTTTTCACCGATAAATTTGAAGCCGGTCAGCACCTCATAAATCGCCACATTGTTTCGCCGGCATATTTCTGCCGTCATGTGGGTAGAGACGATTGAGGTAATAACCGCGGCATCTTTGGGCATCATGCCTTTCTCAATACGCGCGGAAATAATATAATCGGTCAGCAGCACACCGACCTGATTGCCGGTGAGGCTTATATATTCACCCGCCGAGTCACGCACGATTATACCGGTGCGGTCGGAGTCGGGATCTGTGCCTATAATAAGGTCGACGTCTTCTTTTTTCGCCATTTCGATCGCGATTTTAAAGCCGTCCTTGTCCTCGGGGTTGGGGGAAACGACGGTCGGGAAATCGCCGTCGATTACCATTTGTTCAGGAACACAGATGAGATTATTAAAGCCAAGGCGATGCAAGACTTCGGGGACGATGCGGTAGCCCGCGCCGTGGAAAGGTGTGTAGATAATCTTAAAGCTGTCGCCGACCTTTTTGACCTCGTCGCCGTAAATGGACTGCGCAAGAACGTTGGCAATGAATTTTTCGTCAATTTCTTTGCCGATGTAGGTAATAAAGCCTTCTTTCTCCGCTTTATCGAGAGGCATTGTGTGGATATCGTTAAAAATGTCGTTGTCGCGGATCTCTTTCAGCACGATGTCGGCATGATCCGGTGAAAGCTGAGCGCCGTCTTCCCAGTATACCTTATAGCCGTTATATTCCTTGGGGTTGTGGCTTGCGGTGACGTTTATACCCGCAATGCACTTTAGTTCACGCACGGTAAAGGAAAGCTCGGGGGTAGGGCGAAGCTCATCAAAAACAAACGAGCGGATACCTGCCGCGGCAAGCACTCTGGCAGACTCGGAGGCAAACTCTTTTGACATGTGGCGGCTGTCGTACGCTATTGCCACACCGCGTTTCATCGCCTCTTTGCCCTGTGAGCAAATTAGGCTTGCAAGCCCCTGCGTCGCCTGCCTTACCGTGAAAATGTTCATGCGGGACAAGCCGGCGCCCAAAATGCCGCGCAAACCTGCTGTTCCGAATTCGAGCATTGAGTTGAACCGCGCTTCTATTTCAGCGTTGTCCCCCTTGATTGACTGAAGCTCGCGTTTGTTTTGTTCATCCATAAGCGGGCTTGAAAGCCAACGCTCATATTCTATCATGCAACCCATGAATGAAATCCTCCAATTCTTTTAACGAAAAATTGTTTTTTTGAATCTATATAAAATTAAATGAACTAATTGCTTTTTCGGTCACATCGACAAATCGCAGAAAAAGCGCCTTGCCGAGCTCTTCCATCACCGTGCTTCCCTCGTTATCAGTGAGCATGGCGAACGTGCGCCCCACTTCCTCTTCTACATTTCCGCCGCGGCGAACGCAAAGCGTATAGAATGAGAATGAACCGGATTCGTTGATATCCTCATAAAATTCCGGTTGGGCGCTTTTTAGCGTATTATAGAAAACGTTAAGCACCACGCCTTGCAGCACAGGGCTTTTAATATTCGCTTTTACTGTATCTAAAGCGGCAAAAACCAATAGCAGGCGGCGCTGGATACGTGTGAGGTCGTCTTCGCAGCTGTCTTGCCCGAAATCCGATTCCCCGTCTTCACTTTTGATTCTATTTGTAAGCTCGGTACCAAGCTCGCGCGCTTTTTTAAGGTTGCCGTTTTGCCGTTGAGCTTCAAGCTCGTTTGCGTCGGTTATGGCGTCATCCGTTTTATTTAAATGTTCTTCACCTGCTATTTTTATGTCGCTGTCGTCTTCCTCAAAAAAGCTGAAACCACCGGTGGCAAGACGCGGCACATATAAACGTCTTTGCATAACAAGAGCTGTCATGCACAAAAGCACAAGAGCAATAAGAAAAATCGTCATATCGGACACCTCCGTCTAAATAATATTATGTCAATGTTTCAAGGTCATGAATAATCAGGATTCGTTTGAAATTTTTGAAAGGGCTTCTTCAACAGCAAGCGCGAACTGGTCGGGGCAAGAGGAATCTTTATATCCGCATTTTATGCCTTTTAACCGATTTACAACATCCTCAGCCTTCATGCCAATGGCAAGATGCGAAATGCCTTGTGTGTTACCGCTGCATCCGCCTTCAAAGTTCAGGCTTGTTATGATCCCGTCTTCTATTGAAAAGTTTATTGTGCGTGAGCAAACTCCGCCTTTGGTTCTGTAGTGGTACTCCATTTTTTATGGCTCCGTTCTGCCGCCGGAAAGAGTGAAACGGCAAAATAATTTATATTTGAGCAAGTCCTTCTTTTCGCGCTTGTTCGGCAACAGCCTGAGCAACTGCGTCCGCAAGGCGTTTGTCAAACGGATCCGGGAGAATAAAGTCTGCGCCAAGCTCGTTTTCACCGACAAGTGAGGCAATGGCGTTTGTGGCTGCAATCTTCATGCCGTCTGTTATATCTCGTGCTCTTACCGACAAAGCACCTTTAAAAACGCCGGGGAAGGCAAGAACGTTGTTAATCTGGTTTGGAAAATCAGAGCGCCCTGTGCCGACAACCTTGGCGCCGCCTGCCTTGGCTTCATCCGGCATGATCTCGGGTACGGGGTTTGCCATCGCAAAGATGATCGCGTCTTTCGCCATGGTCTTCACCATATCCGCCGTAACAAGCCCGGGGCGTGAAACACCGATAAAGGCATCCGCGCCATGCAGCGCGTCGCTCAGCGTACCTTTTATGCCGCTTTTGTTTGTTGCGGCCGCCATTTGCTGCTGTGCCGGATTGAGCGCGGTTTCTTTTGTCACCACGCCGTTTATATCACACATCACAAGGTCGCCAATCCCAAGCTTTAACATAAGGCTGCCTATTGCTATGCCCGCGGCACCGGCACCGTTGATTACAACGCACACGTCGCCGATCTTTTTGCCGGTTACGCGAAGCGCGTTTGTCAGCGCAGCGCAGGCGATAATGGCTGTGCCGTGCTGGTCATCATGAAAAACAGGGATATCAAGAAGTTCTTTTAAACGGCGCTCCACCTCAAAGCAGCGCGGAGCCGATATGTCTTCAAGGTTTATTCCGCCAAAGTTGGTTGAAATAAGCTCAACCGTGCGGACAATCTCGTCAACGTCTTTTGAACCGATGCAGATAGGGAACGCATCAACGCCTGCAAAGCGTTTAAAAAGAACACATTTGCCTTCCATAACCGGCATTGCGGCGCGGGGGCCGATATCGCCAAGACCGAGCACCGCGGTTCCGTCGGTTACGACGGCGACCATATTCCAGCGGCGCGTGAGCTCAAAGGATTTTGAGGGATCATCTTTTATAACAAGGCAAGGCTCCGCAACTCCGGGCGTATAAGCAAGAGAAAGGTCTTCGCGGTTTTCAAGCTTTACCGTCGGTGTTGTTTCGATCTTTCCGCGCCATTCGTAATGTTTTTTTAGCGCTTCTTCTTTAATATTCATTTTAAAACCCCATTCTGCCGCTGATTCGCTGTTTTAAACTAGCATAGCCCACTTGCAGCGGCAGAATGAACTATAATCATGTATATTATTATCACTTCGGCGGCATGCCATATACATGCAAACCAGACAATGTTTGAAAAATATAATCACCAAATTGAGCAGCAAATCATTTATTCGAAACGCATAAGCAGCTTTTCAAGCTCGCTGTCCTCGGTTTGCTTTAATCCGAGCGGCGTTACCCTTGACGCACACATTCCATGAAAATCAGAGCCGCCGGTGCGGATCAGGTTATAATGCTGTGACGCTTCAAGAGCACGGTTGGAATCTTCCTTCGAAACGCGGGGGTGAAAGACTTCTATGCCGTCAAGGCCCAAGCCGCAAAGCTCATCGATTATATCAAAGTTTGCGTAAACGCCGGGATGGGCGAGAACTGCCGCTCCGCCTGTTTCTTTTATTATTTTCATGGCGTCGCGTGTTTCGGGCAGCTTGGTGTCGATAAGCGCCCAGCCGTTTTTTGAGGAAAAAAGTTCGCTGTAAAGCTCACCGAATACAGAAGGAGAATAGCCCAGATCCATCAATGCGAGCATAATATGCTGCTTGTAGATCGCCGCGCTGCGAGAGGCATATCTATTAACAATATCAACGCTTACAGGGTAGCGTGCGCTGACTTTTTCTATCATTTTAATAGTAGTCTCTGTGCGGTTTTTCAACGTTTGTTCGCACATTTCGAGCAAAGGCTCCGGCTTTTTTGGCATATAGCAGAGAATATGTACTTTTTTGCGGTGCAAATAGTCATAGGTTGAAACCTCAATGCCCGGGATAACCCTGACATTAGAGCCTTTAGCGCACATAAGCGCCTCATTAACACCGCTCATTGTGTCATGGTCAGTTATCGCTATATAAGGCAACTTTAACCCGGCGGCCAATTCCACAACCCGGCATGGCTCTGTCGAACCATCTGACATTATTGTGTGGCAATGCAAATCCCCAGACAAATTATCACTTCCGCTTAGAAACGCATGATTCTGCGCTTTTATTTATTATTTATTATACATTAATTTTTTGCTATTATCAACGAGGTCGCTAATGTGACTGCAAAAACATTAAAATGCCGAATTGAAAAACCGACGCTGGAACCAGCGCTGTTTGCAAATGTTTTCTTCATATATAATACAGCATTTTTCAATTGGTAAATATACAACAAAAAACGCAGCCGAATTATTCGGCTGCGCGACTATGCGGAAACTTTTAATGAGTTGTGAAATCAAACGGCGTTTTTTGATATACAAAATAATTGAGCCAGTTAGTATAAAGCAGATTCGAATGGCTTCTCCATTTAAGGGGAGGGGTAAGCTCAGGATTGTCGTCAGGGAAATAGTGGCACGGCACTTTTATATCAAGACCTTTGCGGACATCACGGAAATACTCGCTTGCAAGAGTCTCGCGGTCATATTCACTGTGACCGGTCACAAATATCTGCCGCCCGCTTTTATCGGCGACAATATAAACGCCTGCCTCGCTTGACTCAGAAAGCAACTCGATATTGGGATGCTTTAATATATCCTCGCGCCTTATTTCGGTATGCCGCGAATGCGGCGCCCAAAACACCTCGTCAAATCCGCGAAGCAGCGGGTGGGTTGGTTCAAGGGTGCGGTGCTCAAACACGCCGAACATTTTTTCATCAAGGTCATATTTTGGAACGCCATGGTGATAATAAAGACCTGCCTGCGCGCCCCAGCAAATATGAAGAGTGGAATAGACATTGCTTTTTGACCATTCCATGATTTCGCAAAGCTCCGGCCAATAGTCGACTTCCTCAAAAGGAAGCTGCTCGACAGGCGCGCCGGTTATAACCAGCCCGTCGTATTTGTTCATCTTTATCTCATCGAAGGTTTTATAAAACTCCAGAAGATGCTCGGACGATGTATTTTTGGATGTGTGAGTGGCAGCCTGTAAAAGCTCCACCTCCATTTGAAGCGGGGTATTGCTTAAAAGGCGCAGCATCTGTGATTCCGTTTCAAGCTTTGTCGGCATCAGGTTAAGAATGATGATTTTGAGCGGGCGAATATCCTGATGCAGCGCTATGTATTCTGGCATTACAAATATATTCTCTTTTTCAAGAGTTAAAATGGCGGGAAGCCCGTCTGGAACTTTTATCGGCATATACCGCACCTCGGTTCTAGAGTAGTTTTTATATATAAATATGAATGATTGCATAATTCGTGCGAAAAATGTCATTAGTCATACAATAAAAGTATAGCAGATATGCAAAAGCATATCAACAACAAGTTTTTAGCGGCAATCGGAGCAAAAACTGATAATAAGCTTATCGCAATTATAAAATTAAAGTGGAACAGTTTTTTTATCTCCCCGTTTTACTATAGAAAACATATGGCGGT
>DBTI01000218.1:0-1599 GCA_002306975.1 Ruminococcaceae bacterium UBA1320 | reverse complement strand
TTAAAAACCCCCCCCCGCCATAACTAATTGGGGGGAAGTGAGGTTTATCTATCTTTATTTGTTATTTGGGGGCACTAAAAACTTAAGCCTTTTTGTTGATATAAAATTTATCGACGACGTTGTTGTTGACGTTGGTATAGGAGGAAAACACAATAGTGGAGCCGTCGGGAGAAACTGCATTACTGCCGGGATAGTTGGGAAAGTCACCCCTGAGGGTGTTTGTATTAGTAGCGGTGTCGTATAGATTTAGCTTGCTTTTTTCACTGCTGCCCCAGGGAACATTCGTGTATGACACCATGCGGCCGTTATTCAGCAGGCTTGACGGAATGCAGTCGGTAAAAGACACACGGCTGATAGTACCGGATTCTGGATACAGAAAACCTATCGGTCTTTCCTCAGATTGTGTTTCGAGGTACATAAATTCTATTATGCCATTGTTGCAGGCCGATGGGTCAATAAAAAAGTTCTTGTCGGGCAGTGTTGTGACTATGGTAGTTTTATCGTTAAGACCGTATTTCGCAAGCAGCGATTTGTCGCCGTCCTTATATCCCACGAGCACATGGGTATTATCCAGCCACTGCACGCGGTATATTCTCGAAAAAGGCAGCTTTTGCGGGGATGAAAAATTTATATCAGACACATAGGTCCCGGTGATAGTACCGGTTTTACCGGACTCTGAGAACAAAAGCTTACCTGTCTGCTCGTTATAAAACGCATCGCCGATGGTGTTGTGACCCGATTTTTCGCCTTCTTTAAGGAAATAGTGGGAGGCAGTCAATTTGTTGTTTTCAATCTTAAAGTAGTTGTTCCCATTAGAAAGTGAAAAATTGTTTATGTCCTTTATAGTTACAGAGTTGAAATTGCGTATACCTGAACAAATATGGGTGAGTACGTCGGTTGTCAGGTTATATTTATACAAATCATAGTCTGTGTCGAAATCGTTGTCAATTTTTTTGCCGTTTTGCGCGGAATAAATAATGGTGTTGTTGTCAAGGAAAAATAAACTACCTATGAATTTCGCTTTATTCAATTTATTGAGCGCGGTTAGTTCAGTGGTGGTATAGGCGGATGATTCGTCGACAGTGACAGGATTAACCACGCTTTGGATGATGTAAGGCGAAGAGGGGTCATAGGAAGAAGTGACTGCTAATGATATGGAAGAATTGGCGGACGAGGATGAGTTGTTTGCGGAAGTCGCTTTGTAGCTGTTATCCTCACAGCCACTTAAATATATACAAAAAGCTAATGATAACGACAACGCGGCGATTATGGGCTTTTTCATTTAACAGTACTCCTTATAATAAACCTACATTCATTATTTAACCACATATTTACATCACATATTAATTATAGATGTGCTATGGCTTCAAATCAACAAATAATTGTAATCAGACGCTGTCAGTTCGGTTACAGTAATATTAAATAAGGAATACAAAAATGACATCCGAAATTAAGTGTATCTCCACATGACAGCTATAATATAAGGATATAATAATGATAATCAGCGAATTTGATAAGAGTAATGTAACAAAGGAGAAAGTAATTAGCGAAAAGCAGAAGAAAAGGGTAAAAAAGTGTTGACATAGGGAGCGGAATTTG
>DBTI01000247.1 GCA_002306975.1 Ruminococcaceae bacterium UBA1320 | reverse complement strand
TTACAGCGCAGCTACCAACACTGGCAATCGCAGCGCGGCTACCAACACTGGCGATTACAGCGCAGCTACCAACACTGGCGATTACAGCGCAGCTACCAACACTGGCTATCAAAGCGCGGCTACCAACACTGGCAATCGCAGCGCGGCTACCGTTGATGGTGAGGAATCCGTTGCTATTTCTCTTGGAATTGAGGGAAAAGCAAAAGGGGAATTGGGATGTTGGATTGTTCTTGCAGAGTGGTTAAGGGACGAAAGCGGAGATTATCATAGAAAAACCGTAAAATCTGCCAAAGTGGACGGCAAGAGAATTAAGTCAGACACGTTTTATATGCTCAAAGACAGTAAATTTGTGGTGGTTGAAGATGTTTGACGGTTTCAGCCGCGCAGAGCAGCACTATTTAGAACCGCCTAGAGAATCACAAGTCTTAGGGCGTTGCTACATATGTGGTTGGCCTGTACATAGCACCAGTTGGTATGAGTATACACACAACGGTTTGCGACATTGCGATTGCAAGCCAATTGAAAAGAAAGAGGTTTAATTTATGAATCATACACCAGTCAGTAAAAAAGAGGTATCCAACATCAAATTATTGATTTCTCGTGGACTTTCAACGGCTGAAATTTGTGCAGTTACAAACCGAAGCCACCAAACAATAAGCCGTGTTGCAAGTGGAAAGTTTGATGATAAATTTGTGAGGGAACCGGAAAAAGTTGAACCGAAAGCAACACAAGCAGTTTCAAGTGATGAATTACGAGAATTTATTTCAAAGTCACTTGATTTATTAGCAAAAATTGAGGGGGCAATTTAACTGTGCCTAATCTTTATGAATTAACCGATGAAATACAATCTTTGCAATCAGCTTTTGAATCCGGAGAAATTCCCGAAGATGCTTTTAATGACACCTTAGAGGGCTTGCAGATGGGTTTTGATCAAAAGGTTGAAAATATTTGTAAATGGATTATGAATTTAAAAGCCGATGCTGCCGCGCACAAGGCTGAAAAAGAACGCCAAGCAGCGATTGAAAAGTCGACAAACAATCAGGAAGACCGTTTGAAGTCTTACCTGCAATCTGCCTTAATCTCCACAGGGCAGCAAAAAATTAAAGTTGGTACTTTTACTGCTTCAATAGCAAAATCCCCAGCGGCGCTTAAAGTATATGACGAAAGCCTTGTTCCTAAAAGCTATTTTGTTCCGTAGCCGGATAAAATCGACAATGCAGCAATAAAAGAAGCTATCAAGGGTGGTCAGAACGTTCCGGGTGCAAAGCTGGAACAGGGTGAACACATCAATATCAAATAAGGAGTGATTGAATGCCTAATATTTATGCGGCGATAACCGCTTGCATGGCAGAAATAGACCCAATAAGTAAAGCTAAGCATAATCAACAGCAAAACTTTAATTATCGCGGAATTGATGATGTTATGAATGCTTTGCAGCCAATTATGGTTAAAAACAAGATTTTTGCTGTGCCACAGGTTCTTGAAGAAAAGCGGGAAGAACGCACTACAAAAAATGGAGGGAATCTGAATTACAGCATTTTGAAAGTCAAATATTCCTTTTATGCCGATGATGGCAGCAGCATTGATGCAATCGTAATCGGTGAGGGTATGGACAGTGCCGATAAGTCTTCAAACAAAGCAATGGCGGCAGCATTCAAATACGCATGTTTTCAGACGTTTTGTATACCAACCGAAGAAACCCATCCCGACCCCGATAATGATACTCCACCGCCAAATGCCCCGGAAAAGGTCGGTGAAACAAAGTTAAAGGTACTTAACGAGCTTATTGAAAAGCTTGGTTGGTCAGCCGAACGCGTATTAAAGAATCTTAATGGCAATTATCATGTTCAAAATCTTAATGAATTGTCGGTTACCCAGGCAGACAAGTTTTTAGTTTACCTAAATGGTAAAGCCAATGCAAGTAAAGTTTGACCGTGCAAAATGGTCAGAGGATAGCGAAGGGTTTTGGCTGTCTTTAAAAGTCAAAGCCCCGGCGCAAGCCAAAGAATTTGTACAGTCTATGAAAGACCGGTTGTATGTTGCAGACCTTAAAGAGCACCGCGAAAAGCGCTCATTTGACGCAAATGCTTACTTTTGGGTGTTGGTTGGTAAACTTGCGGCGAAAACTCGTATCCCTGTCAGCACAATTTACCGCCAATACATTAAAGATGTTGGAGACAATTCTCAAACTATTCCGATACGTAACGACGCTAAAGATCAGTGGATTAAAAACTGGGGCATTCATGGTATTGGGTGGATATGCGAAGATTTAGGCTCTAGCAAGCTTGACGGATATACCAATGTAATTTGCTATTATGGTTCATCAACGTATGACACAGCACAAATGAGCCGCCTTATAGAGTTTGTGGTACAGGATTGCAAAGACCAAGATATTGAGACGCTTACGCCGATTGAACTCGACAAGATGAAAGCTGAGTGGGGCGAATGAGAGAATGCTATATTTGCGGCTCTACATATTGTCTAGAACAGCATCACGTATTTCCAGCGTCCAATCGCAAAAATTCTGAAAAGTATGGGCTTGTCGTTGACCTGTGTCATTTTTGCCACAACGAAAGCCCAAACGGTGTGCATTTTAACCGAGAGAATGACTTGAAGTTGAAACGTGAATTTCAGCAGCGGTTTGAGGACGATCACCCCGAACTAAGTTTTATTGAGATATTCGGAAGAAATTATTTATAGGAGGGCTACTCGTGGAAGACGATTACAACGGTGAAGATGTCGGAGGTGAATATTCCGATTATGATTTTTACTCCGACCCTAACAATTTTGAATCAGAAAAAGAATTTAAAGAGTATTGGAGAGACAGATAATGCTTAATGTAGTAGCACTTAACGGCAGGCTCACGGCTGACCCGGAGTTACGCCATACCAATAGTGATATACCCGTAACCAGTTTTACCCTTGCTGTTGACAAAAGCTATGCCAAGTCCGGTGAGGAACGCAAGGCAGATTTTATCGACATTGTTTGTTGGCGTAACACCGCGGAGTTTGCATCAAGATACTTCAAAAAAGGTCAGCTTGTAGCGGTTGAGGGTTCTATTCAGACCCGTAATTATACCGACAATCAGGGAAACAAGCGCAAGACTTTTGAAGTTGTCGCAAACAATGTCCATTTTGCAGAGCCACGCCGCGACGGTATGGCAGAGATAGAACGAAATGCACAGGCAGTAGGAATACCAGTAGCCAATACTGATAGCAACGATTTTGTTGAGATAGATGAAGATGGAGACCCATTGCCATTTTAAATTTATAGGGCGGCTAACAACCGCCCTCCCTAAAGGGGTGATATTACGAAAATAGCCCGTGTATTCCCCACAAGAACAAAAGCATCACCCAATGATGAATTATCTTTTTTTGGGGAACCGCCTTTACTTGATTTACCGGAAATTGACGAAGTACATATAAGCTGTGCTTTTACATGGGATTTGCCACGCGCAGAAGAACTTTTATTTCAATGGGAGCAAGTTGGTGTGCCTGTAAAAGTCGGAGGGCCTGCAACAAATCAGCGTGAGGAAGATTTTGAGCCGGGTATGTATCTCAAAAAGGGTTATGTATTAATTTCTCGCGGCTGCAACAATCATTGTTGGTTTTGCTTTGTATGGCGGCGCAACGGTAAGCTTCGTGAATTGCCAATAAAAGATGGTTGGATTGTGCAAGACGATAATTTGTTGTCGTGTTCAGATCAGCATATCAAGTCGGTTTTTGAAATGCTCAAAAGGCAACCGGAAAATCCGAAGTTTACTGGAGGACTTGAAGCAAAACTATTGAAGCCGTGGCATGTTGATTTATTGAGAAAAGCTAAATCAACTGAAATATTTTTTGCAAACGATACGCCCGATGATTATGAGCCACTCATAGAAGCTGGGAAACTTCTGAATAGTGTAGGGTTTACACTCCGATCTCGAAAATGCTTTTGTTATGTTCTTATTGGCTATCCCGGAGATACTTTTGATAAGGCAGAAAAGCGGTTAACTGATACGCTGAAAGCGGGGTTTATACCATTTGCAATGCTTTACCGCAATGCTCACGGGGATTTACTTGAAGAATGGAAACCGTTCCAAAGAATATGGGCGCGTCCTGCAATTATTGTATCACGTAATCCTCAATTTTTCGCGAAGGGGTGATTTAATGCTTGAATAACGATATTTTGTTGAATCGAAAAATACGTCAATGGGGATGGTACAAAAATTCCAACACCAAAGATGTGTTTTTAGAATTGCTATTAACTGCAAATTGGAAAGATGGCGAATATTTAGGTCATAAAGTTTTACGCGGTCAATGCGTGTTTGGTAGAAAAGAGCTTGCCCAAAATATAGGTATCTCGGAGCAAGCCGCACGCACCGCAATAAATCACTTAATTTCAACCAACGAAATAACCATCAATTCAACCAACAAATATAGCATTGCAACTATAGTGAAATACGACGATTATCAACTTTCTTCCTTAATTAATAACCAACAAGATAACCAGCAAAACAACTTTCCATCAACCAACAATCAACCAACAACTAACCAACAACTAACCACATCCAATTCAAGTAAGTCAAGTAATTCATTAAATACTTCTTCGTCGGAACAAAATTCCGACGAGGAAAATTCCGAAAAGAAAAAACGTAAGCAACCAATATTTGACCATGAAAGCAAGGAATACAAACTTGCAACCTGTTTGGATGATATGATACGTAAAAACAATCCGAGCGCTAAGCAGCAAGCAGAAAGTGGTTTGCAACATTGGGCACGTGATTTTGACTTGACAATACGAATTGACAAGCGCACGGCACACGATATTTACGAAGTCATGAAGTGGTGTCAAAAAGATAACTTTTGGAAATCCAATATTTTATCTGCTGGGAAATTACGTGAAAAATACGATCAGTTAGTGCTAAGAATGAAACAGGAAAATCAAGGGCAACAAGCCCCGAAAGGATATGACGGTATACGGAAACTATAACAATGGACGCAGAAACCAACATCATTGGTGGATTGCTTATATATCCCGAAGAATATTCGAGTGCATTATCAGAACTGAAAACAACGGATTTTGATAACCCCGAATTTGGATTGATATTTAAGTCTATTCAGCTAATCGCAAAAGAAAAACCGGATTACACAACCCCGGATGTATCGGCAAAACTCAACAAGGCGTACAAGGCTACTGCGACGCGCTGTGCCGAGCTTTTTATTTCGACGGCAAATTATAGGGGATGTGTGAATATCGTCCTACAGCAAGCCCAAAATCGGCGTATAATGCAACGCTTGAATGATATTGTATTTTCAGCGCAGGACGAGCCGCTAGAAGAACTGCAAAAAATCATTGATTCTGAAAAATCCGCAAAGCCCAATTATGACTATGATGGGAAACAGGCAGAACAAGCGTCAACTTATATTGGGAATCTTTATGTACCGGATTTGACTAGCAAGAGAATACAGACAGGCTTGCAACGGCTTGATCGGGCTTTATGTGGTTTGCGGTGCGGAACAATGTCAATAGTGGGTGCACGTCCGTCAGTCGGTAAAACCTCTTTCGCTCTGAATGTAGCGCAGAGCCAACTTGATACCGACAACACAGTTGATTTTTTTAGCCTTGAAATGACCTCACATCAGATTTATGATCGTCTGCTATCAAGTCTATTGAATATCAACTATGGAAAAATCAATGAGAATAATTTGAATGACGGTGAACGTGGAGATATGTCACACAAGCTTTCAGACATTACATCGTCAAAGAAATTGCGAGTGTTTGAAGACACTTACACCATTGAGGGAATAGCGAAAACAATAAGCGATACCAAACCTCAATTAGTGGTTGTTGACTATATCCAAGTTGTTAGAACGATGGAACATTTCAGAGATAAGCGTTTGCAGATTGATTACATAAGCAGCGAATTTAAACGTCTTGCCAAACAATATGATTGCCACATTATGGTGCTGTCACAGATTGCAAGAGCCGGAGCAGATGCACCAAAAATGTCAGACCTCAAGGAATCGGGAGGGCTTGAAGCAGATGGCGATTACATAATGCTTTTGCATCGTCCTTATGTTAATTGCAAAGATGGAAATTACAAGCCCGAGGATAGTTCAATTTTACTGGATAAAAACAAGTTTGGCAATACAGGCGTTATAGACACGTTGTTTAAAGGTCAGTTTCAACAGTGGCATGAATCATGAAAATGTTGCTCGAGGAAGAAATAAAGGCAGACATGATGCGCGAACGGTATGTAAATAGCCAAAAATTAGAATTGGAGGAATCAGCACGGAAATAAAATTTACTATACCCTATCCGCCTAAAAAAACGCCTAAAGGTAAAATGAATAAAGCAAAGTTTTGTAGGGAATATGGGCTAAACTCTATTTATGCAGGCAAGCATTGGACAAAGCGCAACGCTGATAAAGATTATTGGCATTGGCTTGTTAAAGAAGCACTTGCAAAGGTAAGCCCTTTACAGGCGTTTATAAAACCTATCTGCATTACTTTTTACTGGAACGATGGGCTTGACTGTTCTAATCATGCATATATGGCAAAAATGATTGAGGATTGTTTGAAAGGCTACATAATTACGGACGATAGCCGCCAATATGTACAAGAGATTAGACACAAGTTTTATGATGAGCAGTTTATAACTGTTGAAGTGACGGAGGTAAACAATGAATGAAATGAATGCCGCAGAGTGTGCGGAACGGATTGAAAGTCTTGAACACGCAGGATCAGATATAAGGTATCGTCTTATTTGCTTGAACAACGATGGTACATTTCGCCAAGCTGCCGAAACGATGCGCAAACTCTCCGCGGGTGAACTGGTGGAAGTGGTTCATGGAACGTGGAAACAAGTACAATCGGATTGGCCTAGACAAGGTGGAGGATATAATCATTATTTTGTGTGCTCAGAGTGTGGCAGAAAACTTCTAGGCAATCGGAAAAATACTCCATATTGCAACTGTGGTGCAAAAATGGACGAAAAGGATGATAGCAATGCCGTATAAACATGGGCATTATAAAGAGCCTTGGTATGGCTCTTACCGAAGCATGATGGATAGATGCTATCGTAAGAAAGCGGGGAACTATTGGGATTATGGAGCAAAAGGAATTATTGTTTGTGACGAATGGCACGATATCGAAAAATTTAAGCAATGGGTAGAATTAAGCGGATACGAGAAGGGACTAACAATTGATAGAATTGATGTTTTTAAAGGGTATTCGCCTGATAATTGCAGATGGGCAACAAAAAAGTTGCAGGCCAACAATCGGTCATCGGCAAGGATTATTGAATATAACGGCGAACGACACTCAGTTACTGAATGGTCAAAAATTACAGGAATCAGTAGACGACTTTTACTTAATAGATTATGGCTTGGATGGAAAGAACAAGACATTTTCTGCAAAGTAAAATTTCATAATCAATATGAAAGGGTGAAGTCAAATGCGATACATTGATGCTGATGAATTGAGAAAAGAATCAAAAATGTTATACAGTATACATGCTTTTGAACCTGTTGAAGCGTATACGCAAGACCAAATTGACAATGCCCCCACTGTTGACCTTGTTCCAGCTCCGGTGAAGTGTGTAAGATGCAAATGTAATGAAGGCGATACAGGAAATGCAAATTACCTTTATTGTCGGCACTTGCACGCATATGTTCCAGTAGATTTTGGATGTATTCAAGGCAAGCGAAAGGATGATGCAAAGTGAGTGAGATTGAAAGAACAATTAATTTTTTTAGCAGAGCCGCTATAAATGGTATTGAGCAAACACGCGGATATATGAAATTAGCCGCCACTGCCCTTTGTGAAAAGCAGGAGCGTGAAAAAGGGTGCAAATACTGCAATGATGCGTCAATAGAACAACATGCGTCATACGTTGACAGCGGATTCCCAATTATGGGTGTTGACCATTACTGCATAAATTGTGGCAGAAAATTGGAGGAATCGAAATGAGTGAAGAATTGAAAGCGTTATGCCCGTGGTGCTGCGCAGAACTGAAAGTAACCTATGAGGAAAACCGAATTTATCAGGCGGTATGCCGTAAATGTGGAAAATGTATCACGTTTCAAGACAAAAGCTTTTACGGCGCAATAGAAACGCTGAACCGCCGCACCCAGCCCGACAACCCGCCTACCTCACATATGCAAGTCGGAAGATTTAGCTATACATTTTATTCAGTGCCGGACAGCAACCCATCACTTCTGATGGGTGAAGCGATGCTACTCGATCATATTTGGATTCGAGATATACTAAGACCTATTTCAAGCAATTATGCACTTATAGATAATTTTAATACACTATTTGGAAAGCCACGGATTATTACGCTCAATGCAAATGGCTATCGGTGGAAAGATTACGGCAAAACATGGCTTGCCTATGCACATAAACCGGAAAAGGACGGTGATAAGGGGTGACAAAGTTTGAGCACCTTATAAAAGAGTATGAGCGTAGAAACAATCCAAAAATAGCAACTTTGGACGAGTTCCATCATACTCAGGCAGAACTTGCCCAGCATGTGTATTATCTCTGCAAAACTGGAAGGATTGACCCAAGCAAAATTACTGTGAGAGGTGACTGCTAATGCCTGATACATTAACCCAAGTCTTATCCCTTCTTGAGAAGTCACCCGATGTTAACTCACAGGCGGCAAGACAGATGCTTAAAGAAGCAAATTTGATTGAGCTGCCGTGTAAAATTGGAGACACGATTTACAATACTAAAGGCGAAACGCTAAAAGTTGAAAGAATTTCTATCACCGAGTATGTAAATATTTATGCTCATACAGAAAAGTTTTTTCCGAACGGTGAATGCAATTCACGGTGGGTTGACTATGAAATTAAGCCGAAAGCATTTGGTAAAACCGTCTTTCTCACCGAGCAAGAAGCAATTAAGGCATTGGAGGGCGGTGATTCATAGTGCCATTTACACCCGAAGAATTAGAACAAATTAGATTGGAGGCACATCATGACTAAAGAAGTTAGAGGCGATAGCGCTTGGAAATTAAAAGCTTTGATACATTATCTTTGCAACATGGAATATGTGGGCAAACACGTTAACAATTTTAACGCTGATGATTTTATAGCTAAATATCGCAGCAGATCAGAACCTGACCATGATAGATATGGTAAAGTTGTAGCTTTACGCGATGTCGGCTATAAGCGATCTGAAATAGCGGATAAATTGGAGATAAATATAAATACCGTGAATGCTTACATAACAAAAGCAAATAAAGCGAAAAGAGGGGTTGCATGACAGCTAAAGAATTTTTATGGCAATATCAGAACGCACAGCGCGAGATTGATGCTAAACTGGACAAGATACGTAAGTTACGTGAAATTGCAACCAAAACCACTACGACACTTAACCCGGACAAAGTACAGTCTACGCAAGATAACAAGATGGAACGTATAATTACTGAATATGCCGATATGGTCACCGAGGTAGAGAACAGCATTAGTTTATCACATAATACGCAAAATATAGTCAGTGGAGTAATTAGACAGATCAAAGACCCAATACAACGCGCAGTGCTATATCGGCGGTACATAAATGGCGAGAAGTTTGAGAAAATCTCAGTGAACATGAATTATTGTTACAAGCAAGTATGCCGTATTCACGGGAAAGCACTAGACGCAGTCAAATATGTCCTTGAATGTCCTATTGAACACATGATATAGTGTATGTGTGATAAGTCAAACAATTTCATTTTTCAACTCCTCCTTTATTTAGCACCCTATCGGTAATAATCGGTGGGGTGCTACTTTTTTTAAAAATTAGAGGTGATAAACACGGAGCAAATCATATTTACCCATACAGTAAAGTGCAGCGAATGTAAAGGCAAAATACATGCAGATAAATACAGTGATACACAAAGTCCGTGCTTTCACTGTAATGCTATAAATATAATCCAAAGTAAGAGAGGTGGCGATGGTGGCAAAAGGAAAATATCAGAAGTGGCTTACACCGGACGGCCTGACACTGCTAGAAGCATGGGCGCGTGATGGTCTGACGGATAAACAGATAGCACACAACATGAGTGTAAACGTAGCAACGCTTTACAGATACAAACAAGATCACTGCGATATTTGCAATGCCTTAAAAAAGGGCAAAGAAATTGTGGACATAGAGGTCGAGAACGCTTTGCTTAAACGCGCCAAAGGTTATAAATTCACTGAAAAGAAAGTAGAAACAAACGAGCAAGGCGAACAAAAAATCACTGAAACCATAAAAGAAGTTGTACCCGATACCACCGCACAAATCTTTTGGTTAAAGAACCGCAAGCCGGAGCAGTGGCGCGACAAACAGCCGGAACAGCATGGTACTGACGACGACGAGAACGACAATTTATATAATGCGATATCCGAGGCGGTGAAAAAGCGTGAGGTTTGATAGTATATCGCCAAAGCAAGTAGAAATATTTACATTTTTACGCGAAAAGTACGACGTTCTAATTTGTGACGGCGCTGTGCGTTCCGGAAAAACAATCATGATGTCAATGGCTTTTGTCGAATGGGCTATGCATGAGTTTGACGGCTGCAATTTTGCCATATGTGGAAAAACAGTCCGAGCGTCCGAACGTAACATTATCATGCCATTGTTACAAATTCGTAGTATTCAAAAACAATACGATATCACTTATACCCGCTCTGTGTCTCTTATGACGATCAAGAAACATGGGCGGGTAAATTATTTCTATATATTTGGCGGCAAAGATGAAAGCAGCTACATGCTTATACAGGGCATAACCTTATGCGGTGTGTTGTTTGACGAAGTTGCATTAATGCCGCAAAGCTTTGTCGAGCAGGCAATCACGCGCACACTGTCAATTGATACGTCAAAACTGTGGTTTAACTGTAACCCTGATAATCCAAAACACTGGTTTTATCTTAATTGGGTGCTGAAATCCACAGATCATAATGCGAAACACTTACATTTCTTGATGGAAGATAATCCTGCTCTCTCCCCAAAAGCAATTGAAAAAGCAAAATCGTCATTTGCCGGTGTATTTTATGATCGCTACATTTTAGGTAAGTGGGTTTCGGCAGAGGGATTGATATATCCTGACGTTGCAAACGGTCAAGGAATTGTACCATTAGAGGATAGACAATATGTTAAGTTCTATATATCAATCGACTATGGCACTCTGAACCCATTTAGTGCGGGTTTGTACGGCTTGTCTAAGGGCATTTGGTATCGATTTGATGAATATTACCACTCCGGCAGAGACACGCGCAAGCAACTTACAGATGAAGAGTATTACACAGAGCTTGAAACGCTCGCAGGTAAACGGCACATAAGAGAAATCATTATCGACCCGTCCGCTGCGTCGTTTATCGCTTGTATTCGTAAACATAGTCGCTATCAAGTGCGCGGGGCTGACAATGATGTTGTGGACGGTATACGCGAAACAGCCGCAGCATTTAAAAACGGCAAGCTAAAGGTATGTGAGAATTGTTCCGGCCCAATCACAGAGATTTCCGCG
>DBTI01000187.1 GCA_002306975.1 Ruminococcaceae bacterium UBA1320 | reverse complement strand
GCTTATATCGTGGCCATGTCCGCCGGTAATTCGTGTGCCGCCGATCACGACAGCTGCGATAACCATCATTTCAGAACCCATAAGGTTTTGCGGATTGGCGTCTCGCATAAGGATCGTATAGGTAATGGCAGCGATTCCGGTAAGAAAACCGGCAGCCATGTATACAATGAACTTTGTGCCGACCACGTTTATGCCGGCAATTCTCGCAGCGTTCGAGTTGCCGCCGACCGCATATATCCCCCTGCCAAGCATTGTATGTTTCAATACCCAGTGTATGATGATTGCAAGCACGATCGGAAGTATTACAAAAATCGTCAGCGTGGTCTTTCCACCGTTGCTGTTCTTCAAGTTGAACAAGAACACCTGCGACAGCGAATCAAGCGATGTCGGAAGATTGGAAATTTCGGTGCCTCCGCTATAAACCAAAACCAGTCCGTTTGCGACGCTGCTCGTGCCAAGCGTTGCGATAAGCGCCGGAATCTTAAACTTGCCGATAAGAAGTCCGTTCAATGCGCCCCAAGCGAGGCCGAACAGTCCGGACACAAGAAAAGCAAAAAAGATATTGTCAATTTTGAGGTTAGTCATTATTGACACGGTAAAATACAGCGAAAAGCAAGCGATTGCCGGAAATGACACATCAATTCCGCCCGATATAATAATAATCATTTCGCACAGGGCGAAAATTGTGGTTACAAGCATTGCCCTAAGTGTATCAAACACCGTGCCTACTGAAAAAAACGCAGGGTTTATGAGTCCTATAACTACTGACAACACAACGATTATGTAAACAACGAACATCTCCGTTGATGTCATCAGTTTTTTTGCGCCAAGTCCATTCATCGTGAGGCCTCCTGTTCCGCTTTTCCGTTAAGCAATTCTGACAGCTTTGCCTCGTCGGTATCCGAGCTGTTCATCTCTGCCTGAATTTTTCCATTATTGACAACAATAATTCTGTTGCAGTTTTCGACAAGCTCCGACAAATCGTCGGAAATTATAATGATGCCTACACCTTCGCCTGCCAAACGGTGCAGTATTCCGTGAATATCCGACTTTGCGCCGATATCAACGCCGACGGTAGGGCCGTTTAATATCAGAAGCTCAGGTTTGGTGTTAAGCCATTTTGCTATAACAACCTTTTGCTGATTTCCTCCGGAAAGTGTTTTTACAGGGGGTCTTGAGGATTTTGCAACAATGTTCAAATCCTTAATCCAGTTATCCGAGCTGTCAATCATCTCTTTAAACTGCAGCATACCTTTTGCAAAATAGTATTTGATCGATGCGGCAACAGTGTTATCCGCGATTGAGCGCTCAAGAAATAAACCCTGTGTCAGCCTGTCCTCAGGAACATAAGCAATTTTATGTTTAACCGCATCTCCAATATTTTTGATGCCGATTTTTTTACCATGCAAATATATATCGCCGGAATTTGCCGGCGCAATGCCGAACAAAGCGTCGCCTATTTCACCACGTCCGGAACCCAGAAGACCGGTGATGCCCAATACTTCACCTTTTTGCAGACGGAAGTTGATGTTGTTAAAAACGCCTTTTCTTGTCAGGTTTTCAACTTTTAAAATTTCCTCGCCTATTTCAGTTGGGCGGAAGTTGGTTTTTACTATATCTCTTCCTGTCATATACTTGACAAATGCAGGCTGATCGAAATCCTTTATATCCCCTGAGGCTACATTTTCACCGTTGCGGATTATCGTCAGCTTGTCGGCGATATCATAAACCTCGTCAATCTTGTGCGTAACAATGACGATGGCTATGCCTTTTTCTTTGAGGTTCTTGATTATTGTAAACAGCTTGTCTACTTCCTTAGCTGTCAGTGCTGTGGTAGGCTCATCGAGAATAAGAAGCTTCGCCTCGCCCAAAATGGCGCGGCAGATAGCTACCATCTGCTTGTTTGCAACCGAAAGCTGCTCAACCAGCAAATCCAAATCCATGTGTGCGCCGATTTTTGCCATGGCTTCGGTGGCAATCTTTTTGCTTTCTTTCCAGTTTATAAGCTTATTAGAGCTTTCCATATTGCGGTTCATTGCGATATTTTCAGCAACAGTAAGGTTTGGAAATACTGCGAAATCCTGATATATGACCTGAACACCTTGTCTTATCGCGTCCATAGGGCTGAAGTTCTTCATTTCTTTGCCATCGATATAAACTTCTCCCTCATTCGCGGCATGAACCCCGGAAATTACTTTTATCAAAGTGGATTTTCCGCAACCGTTAACTCCGGCGAGGCAATGGACCTCTCCCTTTTTTACGGTAAGATTCACGCCCTTAAGAGCATAAACGCCATCAAAGGATTTTTTAATACCTTTTAACTCAAGAAAAACTTCTCCCATTTTAAATCTCTACCTTCATGATTTTAATGGAGCAAGCCTCATGTCAACGTTGTCATGAGGCTTGCATTAACGTACATATTGTGGATAAATTAGAAGTTGTACTTAGGATCGGTAACGTTATCCTTTGTTACGTCAACCCAAGCTTGACCTGTAAGAACTTTGCCCTTCAGTGAAAGCTTAGTGTAACCGTTAACGCCAAGATCAATGCCGTCAGCAACTTTTTCGCCGGAAAGAATCTTCTGTGCCAAAACGTTCATTGCATAACCGGCATCCGCTGGATCCCAGAAAGAAATCATATCAATTGTGCCGTCTTTGATATATTTACCGGAAACTGATACGAGTGAAGTACCGACAATCTTGATTTTTCCGCCAAGTCCAGCCTCTTCAACAGCCATTGCCGAGCCTGCTACGTCGCTCATAGCGCTGCCCTGAATGCCTGCGATATCCGGATTGGATTTGAGGATCTCTTTTGTTTTATTGTAAGAATTGGTCTGATTATCGCTTGTTTCGATTTTATCACCTAAGAGTGACATGCCCGGGAATTGTGTCTTTTGCAGAGCTTGAGCTGAGTCTGTCCACTCTTTGTGTGACTCGGAAGTCAGTGCGCCGACTTCTTGAATATATTTGCCTTTTCCGCCTGTAAGTTGACCGAGCTTTGTCATAAAGTGTTCGCCGTATTTATTGTTATCAAAAGCTTCTATGTCATAATCTATGTTAGTCATTCCTGCTGCTTCCTGTGTAATAACAATGATTCCGGCATCTCTGGCCTTTTTCAGCACCGGCTCCAACGCTTCGGTTGAGAACGGTACGACGCAGATAGCGTCAACTTTTTTTGCGATAAGGTCTTCGATTACCTGTGCCTGCAATGCTGCATCTCCGGTTGCCGGGCCGGTATAATATGCATTCTCGCCGGTATCGGCTGCATATTTCTTAACACCGGTCTCCATTCTCTGGAACCATGCAATACTTGTAAGCTTGGGAACAGTAACAATGGTAAATTTCTTTGTTGCGGTAGATGCTGTGCTATTGTTTGATGATGTTGATGCTGTTGAACTTGCTGCACCTTTGCATGAAACAAGCCCGAATGACATAACCATGATGAGTAACAGAGCTAATACTTTTTTCAATTAAAAGTTCCTCCCTTTTACTTTAAATCAGCAAATTAACTAAACGTTTAGTCAATTTATCGCTGACTTTTTCTGTAGTGTTATCAATATATCATATAATATTGATAATGTCAACAAATTTTTTGTTCCTATTCATCTGTTTTTATGCATATAACAGAGTATTTCATCTGTTTTTAATACTTCGGCTGTTTGGAATCAAAATGCAAAGCAAATTTGTTTACTAATATTTACATAATAATCAGCTTTTTCATAGCTAAACTATCATTCTATCATTTATTGATTCTTTTATCTCACAAATTAGTTTAACCAATTTTTTTCTCAGTATTATTTTAATTTAAAGACAAAAAAATGGACGTTTCATTATCTGAAACGTCCATTCTAATAGCTGTAATAAGCGATTCTAATCAGCCGATGAAGTGCTTGAGCGCAACACAAGCTCACCGCCGATGCTAAGCTTTACATCATTGAAGTGGCTGTATTCTATCATATCGCAAATCTGCCTTATTGCGAGAGTTCCAATCAACTTTTTGGGAATACGCATTGTTGTCAGCGGCGGTGTTGATATCTGGGAGAAATGTATATCGTCAAATCCAATGATAGAAATGTCTTTAGGAACATGATAACCCGATTCCTTAAGTGCTTTTATCGCGCCGATAGCGATGGAGTCGTTGTCAGCGAATGCACATTTCGGCAGTGTGTCGCACGAGGCAAGATATTGTTTCATTTCAGTATAGGCTCCGATAAGAGTCGGCGTTACATTAAACTGATTTTCCGGTTTAAAGTCAAGATTAAATTTTCTACAGTATTTTTTAAACGCCTGATCGCGTTCTTCAAAGTTTGCTATGCTTACGTTGCTGTGAAAATAAGCTATGCTTTTATGGCCGAGGCTTGCGAGATGCGAGAGCGCGCAATAGACCGTCTCTTCATTATTGATTGCAATGCTGTTGTAGGGATAGTTCCGAACAGCATTGTCAAGAACAATGCATGGTTTTTTGACCTTGCTTAGCCACTTGAATTCTTCTTCTTCAAGCTCTGTTCCAAGCACGATCAAGCCGTCACAAACATCGAAATTTATATTTTTTAATGTTTCTGAAAAATTGTTGTCGGAAATAACCATACTGAGGTTAAACCCTTCGGACCGGCATTCGCCTTCTATCGCATCAAGAATAGCGGCAATGAACCCTTCGTTTTGCTCAACCAGCATTCCGTGCTTTTTATATTTTAAAAAGCAAATGTTCTTAGTATATGCTTTAGCTCTCTTATTTTTGGTATAGTTATATTTTTGCATGATATCGAGAACTTTTTTGCGGGTTTCGTCGCTGACACCTTTTTTGTCGTTTAGCACAACGGAAACTGCTGCTGGCGATACCCCTGCAATATTCGCTATTTCCTTTACTGTCATTGTAGTTTCCTCCGGTCATTTTAAATTTCTGACTTCATTATAACAAATTACTAAAATAATTGCAATAATCATTAAAAATTTTACTAAACATCAGTTGTGTATGTAACGATACAAAAAAGCCGCCTTGCCGGCGGCTTTTGCATCAAAGGCTAGCATAGCTGCTTATTCTTCAATTTTTATTTTTTCTTTCAGCTCGACAACCTTGCAGTCGTTTGCGTATGTCCTTTCGGGAAGCATGGTTAAAACGCTGACCGTCTCGCAGCCATAAGGGAACGCCGCGTGATGCCAAACGCCCGGATTTAAAACAACCACTGTTCCCTTTGGAACAAAAAATGCCTCGATATTATTCTCTGACACATCCCCCGGAACGGCCGGGGCGACATGGATCACAACATCGCCTTCAATTGGCATGAAACCTTCGCTGCAATAGGAATGCGCTTCGGAAACATCAACTATAAAATCGCGTTTCGTTATACGGCAGACGGAAAGCGAATTTGAATTGACATGAAATGACTTTAACTGCACCATATCCCTGAAAAATTCAATCGGAGCCTCCCCTATTTTTTCGCCTTGCGGGTGAAGCATGTCCGCATATGTTCCAAACTTAGCGAAGGCTTCATGAGTGAGTTTCTGAATTTTAATTGTTTTCACGGTAATCCTCCAACATATTTTCAAATATTCCGTCAGAACATTGGCATTGTCTTTTATATTGTCACTAATATTTATTATATTAAGAGTTTTTATTATGTCAATCCATTTTAATAAACATTTCTAAGAAATAATAGTTTAGTTTAGATGTTTAGTTACTAAATCTTCTTAAAGCAATCCAATTGTTTAAGAATAGCAATTAAATCAAACAAAAAGCCGAAGCTTCTCAAAAAATGAGATGCTCCGGCTTTTTACAATTTTACTGTATTCAGGCTATTGTAAATGTTTTAGGAGAAGTCCAGAAAACCTTTCCGCTCTTATCTATCACAGCCATCCGGATGGTATGAGTGCCATGCGATAAGGTTCCGGCCGAAATGTTATAGAAAAATCCACTGTGCGCCATATCATTATAACCCTTGTTTGCAAAAATTCTTTCAACATCGGTGCGCTCTGTCATATCGGCATTTTTAACCGAGCCCATGCCTTTGCCGTCAACATAAACATCAGTGCGTGATATTCCAAAATGGCTGATTGCCCAGCCCGAAACTGCTATATCACCCGAGTAGCTTCCACTTGGCTGATCAAGGTTAACCTGCATGCTCGGCGCGACAACGGTAAAGGTTTTCGTGGCAGACCAGATAACCTTGCCGCTGTTGTCTATTACCGCTACTCTGACTGAATGATTGCCGCCCGAAAGATTTACGCCCGGAATGGTATAGGAGAATCCGCTGTGCGCCATGTCGTTATAACCGGAGTTTGCATAGATTCTCTCAACGTCTGTGCGCTTCGTCATACCGGCATTTTTAACCGAGCCTGCGCCCTTGCCGTCAACATAAATGTCAACACGGTTTATGCCAACGTGACTGATTGCCCAGCCGGATACGGTTATGTTGCCCGTATAGGTTCCTGACGGTTTGTCAATACAAAAGCGGTTGCTTGGCGCCGTCATTGTAAAGGATTTCGGTGATGACCAAACAGCTTTGCCCTTGTTGTCTATTTCTGCTGTGCGGACAACATGAGTGCCTGCGGCCAGCCTGAGATTCGCAATGGTATAGGAGAACCCGCTGTGGGAAATGTCGTTATAACCCTTGCCCGCATATTTAGTTGCTATATCGGTGCGAGCTGTAAAACTGTTTCCGGGAACAGAGCCATAGAATTTTCCGTCAACATAAACATCCACGCGGTTTATGCCAAAACGGCTGATCGCCCAACCGGAAACCGTTACATCACCCTTATATGCTCCGGAAGGCTTTTCGAGGCCTGTCTGATCTTCCGGCACCTTGACGGTAAAGGACTTGCTGGCAGACCAGATCGCGTTGCCTCTGTCGTTTACCGACGCAACGCGTACCGAATGAGTGCCGCTTGAAAGTGTGCCGTCGGGCAGCGAGAATGAATAGCCGCTGTTAAGCGCATCTTCATAGCCCGCTCCGCCAAATTTATCTTCTATATCTGAGCGCGATGAAAAGCTATCTTTAGCTACGGAGCCCACGCATTTGCCGTCAACATAAATGTCAACGCGGGAAACGCCGTAATAGCTTATCGCCCAGCCCGAGATTTTTATGTCTCCCACTCCGTGTGTACCGCTGGGCAAGTCTATCCATGTGGTTCCGGAGGTTGAATTTAAGAAGATGTTGCCAGTCGCCTTGTTTGCGTCAACCGCCACTGGCATACCGCTCACCGCAAGACTGTTCGTATATTGCCACATATCCCAACTGTGCCACACGCTTGTATCCTGAACCTCGCCCGAATAGCGTGCAACCCAAAGCTTATATTTTGACAGTGAACTGTCAAAATAACTGTCTATAAAGTTGTTGTATGTATAAATCATGATATCTCTGCCGCTTTTACTTTTGAACTCATCGGCAAATGCTTTGACCGCCTTTGATATCTTATCTTTACTTAACGCCGGCATATCCGAGCTTTCGTTCGTCTGTTCGATATCGAGAACAGGAACACAGTCATAGCCCAGATTTTTTATCGCTTCGTAAAAATAATCCGCCTGCTGCGTATTTATAGCAGCAGTGGCGCTCGGCCAGAAAAAGTGGTAAAAACTGTGGCTTACTCCCGCGCTTTGCGCCGCGGCTGCCAGAGTTTTATAACACGGATCGGTATAGGTGCGCCCTTCGGTTGCTTTTATGTAAACGGCTTTTTGGCTTGATTTAACACTTGCCCAATTGATTTTATCATATTGATAATTGCCGTTCGAATCAAGGGGTACATTGTAGTGCGAAATATCAATGGTACTGAGGTTTGCGTTGCCTGCCGGCGGCATCGTCGCAGCAAGCGCTTTGACGCCGATTGCAGGAATCAATATGGTCGATAACGCAATGAAAACAGAAACCGCAATTAATTTTTTTTTCAATATTCTTCACCTGTAATTTGTATTTTAGCGTTTTGGGGAAAGGAGATAAAAAGAAAAAAGGAATAAAAATGGTTCTGGATTTTCCCAAAACTTATGTCTTATTTGCTCTATAGGCATCACCCTTCCGTTATTTTCACGTTAACTTATACATTAATTATATAACTCTGAACGTAATAAATCAAATAACAACCGTTTCCAGCATAATTTTTTTATAAAAACGAAAAAAGCCTATAAATTTTATTAATCTTTCGATATTTAAGGCGATTTGTTTGGCAAATGTTTTGCTTTGACCTTTATAATGTGCAATAACAGTCGTATTCCAATAAAACTACCCTCACTATCTGAGAAGAAGATTAATATTAAAGAGTACAGACGTTTCAAACTTCAAGGAGGATGACAAAAAATGTTGTTAAAACAAAAACTCAAACCCATTTTGAAAAAAGCCGCGGTGTGGGCGACCACGGCGGCCATGCTCGTCACAAGCTTTACCGCGGGCATTGGAGGCCTCACCGCGTCGGCGACTTCAGACAATTGGAGCAGCCATACCGAAGCGATCACGGTTGGCAGCGGTTCGCAAGCCGACCCTTATCTGATCTCGACGCCTGGGCAGCTTGCATATCTGGCAGAACAGGTAAACAGCGACAACACCTATGCCGGTAAATATGTCGTTCTGACAGATGACATTGACCTTACCGGAAAAGACTGGACGCCGATCGGCATAAGTGACGCTCATGTTTTTGACGGCACATTCAACGGCTGCGGTAACGAAATTACCGGTCTCACCATAAGCGGTGATTTACCATTTATGGGTCTTTTCGGTTATGCCGATTCAAGCAGCCTGATTGAAAATGTCCGTGTTGACGCTACGCTGAGCTCAACAGGCAGTTCCGCTGTCGGCGGGATAGCCGGAAGCAGTAACGGTAATATCGTATGCTGCTCTGTCGCCGGCAGTGTGGAGGGCGGTGATTCCTCCAATGACGGCGGACTTGTCGGCTCCAACGGCGGTTCCATCTCATTCAGTTATTCAACATGCAGCGTAACAGGCAATACAACCGCTAACGGTGCCAGCGTCGGCGGGATCGCAGGCAGCAGCCAGGGTTACATCAACAACTGCTATACCGCGGGCGTTTTGACCGGCGGTGATATGGACGGTTCATACATCGGCGGAATCGTAGGCTATTATGAAGAACCTGACGGTGCTTTCGGAATATCAAATTGCTATTACAAAAATGACGCAGATACACAAATAAAAGGTTCCTTATCTCAGGATGCAAAAGGTGTAGGTACGGATAACGCCGAAGCCGAAGCAACAGGAATGTCCTATAGTGATATGACTGTTGGTTTAGTAAATCATTTACTCATGTACGCAGGCTCCAATATTCAATGGTATAATACCGGCAGCGGCACACCGATACTTCTGTTTAACTGGTCACAGCTCGCCGACACAAGCTGGTACAATACCATCGACACAAGCTTTACATTGACCACTCCGAAACAGCTCGCCGGGCTTGCGAAGCTTGTTAACAACGGAACAGATTCGTTTGAAAATAAAACGATAAACATATCAGGTGAATTCAGTCTTATACAGACATACTGGGTTCCGATCGGGAAAGACGCCGATCATCAATTTCGCGGCACACTGGGGGCTCAAGCCAATGGGCAACCTGCCATTATGCAAAATATGCGAATAGGCGACCCCACGAACCGGGATGCATCGCATTCCTGTGTTGGCTTTTTAGGATATAACGGCGGCACCATTAATAATGTTATTGTCTCCAATGCTTCAATTTATTCGACGCTGAAAGGCGCCTGCGTTTCTTTCCTTATCGGCTATAACAGCGGCACTGTACAGAGTAGTCAAGGTTTAGGATACGCCGAAGTCGGGGATTCCGTCACTTTCGGTGAGCTTGTCGGTGAAAACTACGGGAAAATCGATGGCTCGGGTTCAGCTGGTGCCGTCACTGGAGCCAACAATTGCATCATTGGCGGTTTAGTCGGCACAAACGCGTCAACAATTATTAATTGCTCAGCGGGGGGCAGCGTCTCAGCCGCAGATGGTTCAATCGTTGGCGGTTTCGCCGGAGTCAACTCGGGTGACGGTACCGACGCGGGTGTTATTTTAAATTCCTATGCCTCCATCGGTGTGCTTACAGGAAGCACGAGTTCAAGCTACGCAGGCGGTTTCGTAGGTAAAAACACAGGCACAGACAAGGCACACGGCTATATTAACAACATATATACCACCGGAACGGCAACCGGCGGAACAGGATCAATAACAGCTGCCTTTGCAGCGCAAACCACCGGTCAATCCGAGCATATTTATACCATGTCTGATAACTTAAGATCGCAGGCTTTTACTGATACTTTGAACACAAATGCCATGAGTATACCGGGAGCGCGCAGTTGGAGGTACCCTCCCGGCGGCTTTCCTGTGTTTGGCATGCCGATGGACCAGACCCCGTCCCTTAACGCAACAGCCGCGCCGGGCAGCACAGACGGCTCGACCGTTGTCACCGTTAACGGCAGCATCGGCACAAACCATCTTGCCGTTCTGGTTTCTTCATCCGACATTCCAACCCCTGCGGTTAACGCGGACTCGTCAGCCATTGTCGGATTAATAAATAACTATCAATCCGGAACTGGTGAGATAACCGGCGTTAACGCGACAAGCAACAAATATGTCGGCGTCTATGAACTTGACGGCACCGGCAAGGTTGTGGCGTTCAAGGAAATAACGCTTGACAACACCATGATAAAATCTCCCGCTCCTGCGACACCTACGCTTAACGTGACAGTCACACACGGCACTGCCACAGGCTCAACGAATGTTAACGTGTCAAACGTCATCGACACAAACAATCACCTTGGCGTTTATGTTTCATCCTCGCAAATCAGCACCCCAAATGTCGGAGAACCTGCTCCGACAGCCGCACCGGGCTTTACCAACAACTACGATTCAGGTACCGACATTACCGGTGTCAGCACCGACGGTAACAAATTTGTATGTGTGTACGAGCTTGACAGCAGCGATAATGTTGTGGCGTTCAAGGAAATCCCCTTTGGCAGCGCCACAATAGGCAGCGGAACATCCAGTGAAACCTTATACTACAGTGTTAACGACAACGGCAAGCTGACCGTCACAGGTGGAAGCGGTACAGCCCTAAACATTCCTACCACGATTAAGATTGGCGGCGTCGACAAAGCGGTAACGTCCATTGCAGACAACGCTTTCAGCTCCAACACCGAGATAACATCCCTGACCGTTCCCGCAAGCGTGACAAGCATAGGCGATTCCGCTTTCAGCGGGTGCGATTCTCTCGTAAATGTGACTTTTGGCGCAGGCAGCGTTATCACAGAAATAGGTGATCATGCATTTGCAGGCTGCAAAGATCTAACGGGCATTTCCGTTCCCGCAAACGTTACGGAAATCGGCGATTCTGCCTTTAGCGGTTGTACTTCACTTGGCAGCACAACCTTTGCGGCAGGCAGCAAGCTTGACAAAATTGACGTAAACGCCTTTGCGGGCTGCACAGCCCTTTCGGGCATATCGATACCCGCCAGTGTAGCAGAGATAAGCGATGGTGCGTTTATGAGCTGCACCGCGTTAAATACCGTTACATTCGGCAGCGGCAGCACTCTTGAGTCAATCGGCGACGCCGCATTTACCGGCTGCACCTCGCTTTCTTCAATAAACATACCGGCAAGCGTTACAACCATAGGGGACGGAATATTAAGTGACTGCACAAGCCTTACGGCTATTACAATAGGCAGTGCAAACAGCCATTATAAGGTTCTTGACGGCGTACTTTATACTATTGACGGTACAAAGCTTGTCGCGTATCCCGACGGAAACGGCTATACCGAGTTTACCGTACCGTCCGGCGTAACGGATATCGGTTACGGGTCACTCGCAAATTCATCACTGAGTGCGGTATTTATTCCGGCGTCGGTGAATAGCATTGAAGATTTTGCTTTTTACGACGACAGCAATCTCACGGCGGCTTATTTCTATGGCGATGATTCCCCATCAATGGGTATCTTGGTTTTTGAAAGTGATACAGTCGTATATTGCACCGATTCGGCAAAAACGCACTTTGGAATCACATCAGGCACAACTGGTACATGGTACGCAAACACAGATGACAGCTACGATTCGGAAACAACTGTTCTGCCCGCCTACCCTGCCATCGGCACACAGCCGGCAGCTCAATCAGTGGCTCCCGGCGGCACAGCCACATTTTCCGCGGGGGTAACTGTTTCCAGCGGCACAGCCGTTTATCAGTGGCAAAGATCAACCGACGGCGGCAAAACATGGTCAACTGTATCGGGCGGAACAGGCGCCGACACTGATACATACAAAACCGCGGCACTTTCAAGCTCCGACAACGGCGCGCTTTACCGCTGCCTTGTTTCAAACACCGAAAACGGATTAACCGTAACAGTACCTACAAAAGCGGTTACACTTACGGTTGGCGGCGGTTCCGGCGGATCTGCACCGGCAGCGCCTATCGATAAAACAATCCCCGGCACGCCCGACACAGGCAGCTCAACATCGGCGAAAATAACCCCGGACGACACCAACAGTTCAACCGTTAATAATGTTATTGTCAATCTCGGCAATGTTACGGTTACAGCACCAGCCTCTGTGCTTAACAGCGCACTCGGCGATGACAGCTCAAGCTGGCTCAAGCTTACGCAGGGAACAACAGCAGAAACGACACAGGCGGCAATAACCGCAGCGGCAACAACCGAAAATGTGATTCCGATCACAACACTTGATCTTGACTTGACGCGCTTTTATTCCAACGGAACTTCGGAGCCTATCCACAACCTGAGCGGCAGTATAGATGTTGTCATAAAGTTAACTGACGCACAGATCGCCGCGATAACCGATGTTTCAAAGGCGCATCTGCTCTATTACGACACCTCGACAGGCAAGTTTACAGACATGAGCGCGACATTCGATCTTACATCAAAAACAGCAAAATTCAGCACCAACCATTTCAGCACCTTTGTCATCGCAACAGGCGAAAATGCGACAACCGGTAACATTGGCGTAACCTATGATTCGCATATTCAGAATATCGCATGGCAGCCCTATGTAAATGACGGCAAACAGTCCGGCACAACAGGCAAGGGCTTAAGGCTTGAAGCGGTTAACGTTAAGCTTACCGGGGAAGCTCCAAGCGGCGCCTCCATCGTTTATCAGACCTATGTGCAGGGCACAGGCTGGCAAAAAGCGGTTTCAAACGGAGCACAGTCCGGCACCACAGGAAAATGCCTGCGTGTTGAGGCTCTGCGCATTTCACTGAGCGGTCTTAACGGATACAGCGTGAAATACCGTGTTCACATTCAAAACCTCGGCTGGCAGGATTGGAAAACCACAGCGAACGGAACGGATATATCATCTGCCGCGTTAGCGGGAACTCAAGGCAAAAAACTGAGAGTCGAGGCTGTTGAAATCGTTATCGAAAAGAATTAATTCCAGCCATTCAAAAAGCTTAAATGTTATGTTCCCCGCCTTCAGCGGGGAACATAACAAACAAAAAAAGCGCCGCGTATTTTCCCGAACAATCCGGAAAATACGCGGCGCTTTTTTGAATTATCTATTTTTGATTGCCATCTTCTTTAAAAAATATAGCCAGAGCGGACATATTGTCGTTTTTGCCGTCCACCCGCTTGCCTATACGCTCCGTAAGATAGGAAAGCCACTGTTTGGGCGTACTCGATTTATTCAGATCCACTTCCATTTCCGGTTCTAAAACATATTCCCAAAAGCCGTCTGTGCACAAGAGAAAAGCGTCCCTCTCCGTTACCGGCAGCTCGGAGAGATAAATGTCGGGGCGAGCGCCGTCTTCACTGCCCAACGCGCGCAAGACACGGTTTCTATCCTCATGAAAGCGAATCTGCGAAGCGTCGATTTCACCGGAGAACACTGCCATTTGCGAAACGCTATGGTCTATTGTCTGATAAACGATTTTCCCACTTGAAAACTGATAAAGCCGGGAATCGCCGATATGCGCGACCGCATATTTTTTGCCGAGAGAGAACAGGGCGACGGCGGTTGATTTCATTTTTTCGGCAGCAGTCTGTTTTTTTACTATCGCATCGTTTGCCTGCTCAAAAAAGCCGGTAATTATGCTTTTATCAAGGGAGGTATTTTCAAAAAAACGCTGAGAAAGCACTTTTGCAGCGGTTTCCGACGCAATGTCTCCGCCGCCGTGCATGCCAAGCCCGTCGGCGACAACGGCAACAAAGGCGTCTTCTCTTTGACAGTCGCAGATGGCGTCCTCATTCTTTGCCCTGCCGCCTTTTTGGGTACATCCCGCCGTTATAAAACTCATAATCTGTCCTCCGGTCAAAATATAAAATCATTATCTTCACCACCGAAACGGATAGCCCCGGCGGAGGAGATAATATTCTGCTTTCAGCTTCTCAGCTCAAACATTACATCTTTGTTGCCAAGCCAGAACTGCTGCCCGGGATACAGCGGTGTCTGAGCGCCGGGAGCAAGTCTTTGACCATTTATAAATGTTCCGTTGCTCGAATTGTCATCGCACACAAAAACGGTTCTGCCGTCAAAGGTTACTGTGCAATGCTGACGGCTGATGCCCTGCGTTGCCGGCGGAAAAATTATATTGCAGATGGAAGGTTCCCTACCAAACACAAGCCTGCCCGCCGAAAGCGGCACACTCTGCCCCGCGTACATTCCGGTCATGCCGCAAAGCATCATCTGGCTTTGCGCCTGAGCGGGCTGCCCGGCCGCCGCACCTGCCTGATTGCCTGCCGTAACATTTACAACCTGGCTGATACCTTTTTTTATAACCGACAACAATATGAACCAGCCGATAACAATTAGAATGACAAATTTTATATCCCCGAAAAACGGTACTGAAAAAATACTGAACGGTGTGTTCCAAATAAAGTGAAGCAATACCGCGGCGCCGAAATATTTTAGAAAATCGGTTTTTAAAAGGTGGCTGAACTGCAAATCTTCCTTGCCCTTGACGGCGATGAGCATCCCGCAATACATGGCCGCCCAAAGCACATGGCCGCCCGGAGCGTCGAAAGCCCTTAAAATCATGGTGTCCATTCCGTTTTGCAAATAATAGCCGGAAGATTCAATGGCGGCAAAACCCGCTCCCACAGCACCGCCTATCAGGATTCCGTTCAGAATATAATTTTTATTAAATTTTTTCAAAAAAATAAAAGCGGCGGCAAGCTTCGCCGGTTCTTCAACAAAAGGAGCAAAATATACCGGCAGATTATCCATTGAAAGCACAGAATTGAGAAGACCGGTTATGATAAGAGAAATAACACCGCCCACAAGAAGCACAAGCAGCACCTGATAAAGCGGAATGTTCCGTGGTATATTCATCTCCCAGTAAAACAGCAAAACAGCCAAGGGAACGATAAACGATCCGATAAAGGCAAACGGGCTTGACGCTAACAGCCCATACCCCTGAGCGACAAGAATATATAAAAGCAGCAAAATACCAAAGCCAATACCCAAAATGCGAATGAAAAGCCATGGCTTAGTCCATCCGCTGAGCATTTCCGACTCGTTCGGAGTTGTCGTTGAAGTGCCTGCGACGAAAAGCCGCTCACCGTCCTGCTTTGCGTGTTTTTTAAACACATCTGAAAAAACGTCTTTCAAAGTGAGTGTGGAGTCTACCGCCTTTTTATAAAAAACAGTGTTTCCGTTATAATTGCCGCCCATTACTGCTCGCCTCCAACACTGAACCGGTTATCCACCGTTCCAAGATAAAATGTTTCGCCGACGTTTAGAGTATACGGACGGTTAACATCCAGCCTTGTGCCGTCACCGAGAAATGTGCCATAGGTCGAGCCGCGGTCAACCAACTCCAAGTGACCGGCTTGATTGATTATTTCACAGTGCAGTGCGCTTATCCCCGCCGAAGCAGGTGGAAAAACAACATTGCATTTTTGCGCATCCCGTCCAATCAAGACCCTGTCGCGCACAGTAAAGCTGTTGTTGATAAAATATCCCGATATGCCGGTTATGAAAAGTTTTCTATAGCTTTGCTGCTGAGTTTTCACAGGCTCGGTGTTATAAGCCGGCGGCGGTGTCGGAGCTGTGCCGCTGAACTGCGCATTCTGATTATACTGCGGAACATTCATATTCGCCTGCCTGACTGTCGGCTTTGTTTTATTTCTTCTCACAAAAAAACCGATTATAAGCCCTATTACCGCCGGAATAATCAAAAACCTGAAATCAAAGCCGGAAGAAGAATCGGAAGATTTTGAAGCCGTTTTGGAACCGGAGCCGCTGTTTGCGGACTGCATCAGATAATCGACAGGCAGCGCTATGCCGTTTTCTTCGTTTTCCCCAAGGCTGACGCCGACTACCGTGCCGTCCTTTGTTACAAGCGGGCCACCTGTGTTTTGTTTGTCCATCTGGCAGCTTGTTACAAAGAGCTGCACTTTTTCGTCAGTTGAGTTTGAAGTGCCGAGCACTTCGCCTTCCTGATAAACAACGTCGTCAACTGTGCAGGGTGCATCGGTCTGCATGCTCCCAAAGCCCAGCGCATAAACAGCGTCGCCCTTGGAAAGGCTCTTGCTGCTTGTAAGCTTGAACGGTGTGCAGCCGGATACCGGCGATGAAGCGGTTACCACCGCAACCCCAAGATTTGCGCTTGCGCTTGTCAGTTTTGCCGGAACAGCGCCGTCTGCGCTAATCTCCTCTGTGGCAATATAAATCTCATCCGGTTTTATCGCCGCGATTTGATAGTTTGTTATAAAAGTGGTGGCACCGGATTTATCACCGGATATGGCAAAAGCGGTGCTCGCGTAATATGTCCCCCCCGACTCGCATATAACCACAGCCATTGCGTTTTGCGGTTCCGCTGCCTGCGCGGCAGAGGCGGTTACCGGAAACAGACAAAGCAGTGTTATAGATATCGCTGTAAAAAACCGCAACAGTTTTTTCATAAGTAATCCCCCGTCAAGCGCATTCAATAATGATAACCGTAAAATTATCCTGATTTGATTTCCTTTTTGATAAAACAAGTGTTTCTATCTGCGCCGCGGCTTCACAGACCGGGCGCATTGCGGCGGACGTAATCTCTTCATTGGATAACGTGTTGAACACACCGTCGGTCATTAAGAGAACCCGGTCGCCAGGCAGCAGGCTTAGCGGGTGCAGGCTGCGGTCAACCGGAAGATTGTCTTCCATACCTATGTAGCCTGTGAGCGCGTTGCGCTGCGGGTCATTTTTTGCCTGTTCAAACGTTATCTCGTTCTTTGCCGCTTTTTCATCAAGCTCACTGGCATAGGTATGTTCGCGGTTAACCTGAATCAGCGAACCGCCGCGCAAAAGATATATTCTGCTGTCGCCGACCGATACAAAAGAAAGAAGCGAACCTTTTATTACAGTGGCAATAAGTGTGGAGCCGCTCTGCAATCCGGTTTTTTTCAGATAACCGCAGACCTCACGGTTGGCTTCCATCGTCATGTTCAAAAGCTCGGCGGAAATATCCATGCGTGGCGGTGATCTGCGGAACGACTTTAGAAAATGAGCGGTAATCATTGCACTGATTTGACCGCTGTCCGTCAAGCCGCCCATTCCGTCGGCGACAACAGCAAGTATACCCTTGTCACGCATAAGAGCGGCGTTATTGACATCGGAAACACCAAAAGCATCCTGCTGGCTTTTTCTCGCGCCAATATTGTGCGCATTGCCGATCTGCACCATGACAGGCGCTTCCGCCATCTGCTCCACCCCGGTTTCCGCTTTCCTTTTAATCTTAAAATACCACAGGATCAGCACCGCGGCCGCAATCAAAACAACTACGGCAACAACGATTAATATCAAAACGTTGTTTTTTATCCATGACATAGTTACTTCCAATTGAATTCCTCCCCGCACAGCGGAAGGAACATCAGCTTTGTGCTGCCAAGCTCTATCTTGTCGTAAGCTGAAAGCTGCACGGTGGAAAATATCGCCTTGTCGTTAACTCTGATTATGCTTCTCCCCTCGCCCGGGGAAAAATAATAGGTCTTTTCGCGCATATCATAGCTGACTACGGCATGATTTTCACGCGAAATCGTATCGTCGTAATGGATGCAGATATCCATTTTTTCGCTGCGCCCGATGAAGTTGTTATCCGCGTGCATGCGATAATCCTTGCCTTTTTCCTTGCCTTCAACGCAGATTAACCAGCCGACAACCGGGTCTATTCCGATAGCTTTTTTAATAACCGCAACGGTTCTGTCAGAATCCTGTGGAGGCGGATTTACGCCGCCCTGCGGCGCTGCGGGGATGGTTACGCCCATATCGGCGCCCGACATATACCCGCCATGTGAAGTATCGTTATATGGGGGGCGGTTCACGTTCTGGTTAGCCGACGCACTGTTGCAATACGGGCAGTCAGGTGTTTTTGACTGATCGTAAAAATGACCGTTAGGGCATTGTTTCATTTCCATTGCTGCTTCCTCCAATAGTCTTTATTTATAGCAATTTGAAAAATCAAAGTAAAATATTTTTGCTTTCCGGTTTTTATTTGAAATTGCTGTTAGCGGAATCATTCACCCAATTGAAATTTTTCATTATCCGTGCCGTCTGTATTCATTCTGTAAAGGACATTGCTGTCGCCTTGATTAAGATAAAAAATATAGCCGCCTACGATATTAAGATCATAACATTGCTCATTGCTCAGTTTTGTTTCTTCAGTACCGTCTGTCATTATTTTGTAAAGCGTTTTATCATCGTCGCAATAATAAACCCAGTCGCCTGAAATATTGACATTCCAGCTTGCGCGGCTGTTTAATTTTGTTCTTTCCGATCCGTCGGTTCTAACCTTATAAAGGCACTGACCGTCGCTTTGGTCACGGTAATAAATCCAACCGTCTTCCACATCCAGATTCGCCGGATCGTCATACGTAAGCTTTGTTTCCTGCGTGCCGTTCGTATCCATCTTGTAAATCGTCCAGTTGTCTTTTTGGTTCCTGAAATAAATCCACCCATCTTTGACACAAATATTGTCAGCTTCACCGGCGGCTAGTAATGTTGCGTCTGAGCCGTCATCCTTCACCTTGAAAAGGTCAAACGATTCATTGCGGTAATAGATCCAGCCGTCAACTACATTAATATCAAGGCATTGTCCGTCGCATAGCACTTCTTTACCTGTGCCGTCTGTTGCCATCCTGCACAGATCATAATTGTTGTTTGAATCACTATAATAAATCCAATCATCAACGACATTTATGTAATAGCCGTTTTCGTTGGGTGCGATTTGTGTAATGCTTGTGTCACCCGTCTTTATTGTGTAAAAGCTGCCGTTCTTTCCCCAAACATCAGAAAAATAAATAGTATCGTCCTGCATCGCCGCAATGCCCTCATTTGAAATATTGCCTATGGTGTTTCCCCTTACCGTGTCGGTAATTGCAGCATCAGTCTGCGTTTGCGTATCTGAAGCTTCGGAGGAGGGTGGTTCGCTGTCTTGGGATGCTTCCTCTGATGAGGGATAAGACGGATCGTCTTGATAAACCGGCGAGCCGCCGCTGTTACTTACACAAATGATGATAATGATCACAATAACAACGACGATAGCGATTCCGCCTAAAACGCCGTATTTTGCCATAAAAGATTTTTTCGGATTTTGCGGAGCATTTGGGGGTTGTGAGGGTTGCAGGGCTCGCGACGCCTGCTGCGACTGTTGGGGTTGCGGGGTTCGCGGCGCTTGCTGCGGCTGTTGAGGTTGCGGAGTTTGCTGAGGTTGCTGCGCTTGCGAGGGTTGCCATACCGGCTGCGAAGGATGTGGCTGCTGCTGTTGATCCGACGGCGGTGTCGGAGGTACAGACTGCTGTGATTTTGTTGTTACAGGCTGCTGCCGCATAAGCGGCATCGTCGCCGGTATCGGCACTTGATTCGGCGCCTGCACGGGGTTTTGCTGTGACTGCTGCGGCGTCGCCGGCGCATCCAAAGACACGGTCACCGGTGTTTGCGCGCCCGACTGTACACCAGATTGAACCGGAGGCTGCATGGGTGGGAATATTGGTGCCTGCGCAGGCTGGCTATACGTACCGAACAATTCAGCATTTAACTGTTCCACGTTTTGAGTGCGGTTCTTTTGCAGCACCGCCATGCCGTGCATCAGCGCCATTTCCTGCTGCCTTGATATGGCGACGCCAAGCTGTGACGGATACTTGACCTCGTCGTTTTGCACCCGCTCACAGGATTCATCGGGGGTTATGCCGGTGATTGCTCTGTAAATTGTGGCGCAAAGGGCGTAAATATCAGTCCACGGGCCCTGTTTTCCGCGCGTGCGATATTGTTCCTCCGGCGCATACCCTGGCTTTAACATAACGGACAGGCTTTTGTTCCCGCTCTGTGAAAAATCCCGGGCCGCGCCAAAGTCAAGCAGCTTTACGTTGCCCTCTTTGGATATCATAATATTGTCCGGGCTGATATCGCGATGAATAATACCGTCTTTATGAATTTCGGATAAAGAGCGCATAAGCGGCTTCATTATCTCAAAGACCTGATTTGCCGGCATTTTGCCGCCCAACGCTTTAAGCCATTCCTTTAAAGTTACACCCTCTACATATTCCATTACTATGTAAGCCGTGCCGTTTTCAAGAAAAAAGTCTTTGACTGAAACAATTCCGGGCATAGCGTAAAATTTTGCAAGGCGTTTTGCTTCCTCTACAAACTTGTCGCGTCCGGAATTGAAAAATTCCTCTTTTTCACCTGTGAAAGGGGTAACGGTATTTGTTGCCGTGTTTTCCCTTGTCACAAATCCGGTAGGGTAAAACTCCTTGATTGCTATTTTCAAATCAAGGTTTAAATCCCATCCAAGATAGGTTATTCCAAATCCGCCTTCGCCCAACAGCCTGCCAACCAGATATTTCCCTCCGAGGATCGTGCGCGGGGGCAACTGATGCGGAGCCGGCGTGTAGCTGCTTTCATCAAAGCCGCAAAACGGGCATACTCCTTCGGCTTCCCGCATCTTCATGCAGCCAAGGCACAGCATGTTGACTGGAGAATTGATAACCATTGCCATTCCCCCAAAAATAAAATTAAAGCTATACGTTCAAAACCTGTTGCGATTACATTTTCAAAAAGCAAAAACCGGGAATGTTTCTCTTCTTTAATATAAATACGTAGAAAAAATTTTTTTAACCATAATTGATTTGTAAATTATCTGCTTCAGAATATTATCTTCCCCGCCGGGTGCGGGGAAGAACAACAAAACTATTCAACTTTATTGTCTTATATTCAATATGGTTTAAAACCTCCGTTAATCTGCCAAACAAGATTTGTCAAAAAACGAAGGCATTAAACCATAATTGACTAAGTTTATCGTTATTTATAATTATTTTATCATAAAAAATATATGGTCTGTTCCTAAATTTTATAGGAAAACTGATATGTATTGCCTTGTTTCTATAATAAAGAACAGATATAATTATTTTAGAATGGGGGCGCATAATATGCCCGGTGGAATAAACCTTATTTTCACTCTGCTTATCTGGACTTTTTTTACAGTCGTATTGTTATCAAACAGACACAGCCGAATAAACCAATGGTGCTTTATAAGCGGACTGATTTTAAGTCTGGGTGTATTTAAAGAATATATCTATTTTGATCTAATCCCATTTCTTTCCGACAAGCATTTGCCTGTTTTATCAAGTTCTCAGTCTGAAACAATGTATTCCATAATGACTGCCGTTTTGTATCTTTTGGCGATGCCCTCTTCTTTAATCTTCGGCTTTTTCTATTCAAACATAAAAGCGAAAAAGATTGTTTATGTCGCAATTGCTGTTTTTGCCGCAGCATTAGTTTTTATATATAACCCTTCGCAGTATCGGCAATATCAGCTTAACGATCAGCTTTTCTGGTTATTGATATCCATATATAACCTTACCTATGGCATAGCAATCACAGTGATCATGATCCGCACAGTTATAGAGGAGACAAACCCTACCTGGCGCGGGCAGAAAAGAAGAGTGGCTGTCTTGCTACTTCCCCTTTTATGGTATTGGCTTATCACCATTTTTGTTATTCACGCACTCAATATAAAAGCTCTTTTTAAAATTTGGGAAGGCAACGCAGCGCTTATCTTTATTCTTCTCGGATATTATCTCGTTATGGCATTCCGGGAAGGCATCATGGGCATCAAATTAGAAAGAATCAACTATAAATGGGGTTCCGAAGTCAGAACGGTTCAGCAGGGGACCCAGTATATGAACCATTTTCTAAAAAACGAGGTTGCAAAAATCGAATGGTGCTCCAATAACCTTGCGGCAAAATCAAAGGAAGAACCTTCGGAAGAATTTAAAATTATCTCTCGCTCGGTTGACCGATTGAAGCAGTCAATCAATAAAACACAGCTTTATTCAAAAGACATTCAGTTAACTTGCAGCAGCTGTTCTATCTATGAATTAATTCAAAGCTGCATTGAAGACGCGCGAAAGCGTGATGTTAAAAACATCAGTTTTACCAACAACTGTGCAAAAGATATCAACATTCTCTGCGACCCATTTCATATAACAGAGGTTTTGAACAACCTGTTAAATAACGCGTCGGACGCGGTTAATGATAATGGGACTATTACTATTGAACTGGACAACAGCAATAAAAAACACGTTATCCTGATGGTTAAGGATAACGGCGCCGGTATAAAAAAAGAGGCGCTGCCCCACCTTTCTGATCCTTTTTATACAAGCAGAGGCGGCAACGGACATTTTGGGCTTGGGCTTTTTTATTGTTACAGAGTAATGCAAAAGCATGGCGGCAAAATTGAGGTACACAGCGGGCTCGGCGAAGGCACAACATTTTATTTGTATTTTCCAAAGCATCACGATGTACTTTAATTGAGGAGAAATAAATGACTGAGAATATCCGTGTTTTGATTGTGGAAAACGACAGCGATTTTACATATCTGATAACAAAGACCCTGTCTGCCCAACCCGATATGGAGATCGTTGGCCGCTGTTCCGTAAGAGAAGACGCGGTTATAATGGCTGCACGGCTTAAACCCGACATTGTGTTGATGGATTTGAACCTTTCTTCCTCTAACATGGACGGAATCGACGCCGCAAAGGATATCCATCTTTCTTCCAACGCCAAGGTAATAATCCTGACTGCCTTTGAAAGCCCTCAGATCATCATTGAAGCAAGCAAAAAATCCTTTGCCTCCGGGTACGTTTTTAAAAGCCAATTTGAATTTTTGGTGGAAACCATCAGAAAAGCATCAAAAGGGCATACTCCTCAGGAGCAAATGATTTCTTCACTGATTTTAAACGACCTTACTGTGGCCGAGCAAGCAGTTTTGCAAAGTTTATTCAAACACGATTACCGATTGCAGTCATCTCAAAAAACAATTGCCAATCAAAAAACCGTGATTTTGAAAAAGTTCGGACTGAAAAGTCAAAAAGAGCTTGAAAGATTAATTTCTAATCTTAATGATTACTTCTATTTTTCGACATAAATTCCTATTTACAATTATAATATATGATAATTTATTACAATTTACAAACATAATATTGCATTTATGTAATATTAATGTTAATATAATAGTACATTTTGCAAAATGTGGGCTTTTTAAGTATAAAAAATAACAATTAAGGAGATTATTATGGCTACATTTTTGGATTTACAGAATGGATTTTATAATGCATTTATTCAAGGTCTGGGATTCAGTCAGAGTGACCCGGTTCAAGTGGTACAGCCGTCTACTCCCCTTTCGACAGGAAGTCAGGGGAACCTGCTTCTCTGGAATTACTTAAACAACATCCCTCCATTTTCGCTGACCCAAAACTACATTTCCAGTGGAGGCAACCAGTTTGGAAGTGACTACAGCGGACTTCTTTCTGCATTAAACGCTGCGCCAAACAGTTTTAAAGCTGACGTTGGTGAACAATGTTATGCTGATTGGCAAGCATACGTAAAAACGATATCACCGCCTCCGTCGGTATCAAATCTCCCAATGACTTTCCGCAGCTGGGCTATGATAAACGGTTATCAGTCTGTAGCAACTATCGGTGCATCCGATTTAGCGAAAATGCTGCTTGACCCGATCAGCAACGCCCAAATGAGTGATATCATGTATAAACCTTCCGGAGCCAATGACATTAATTGGGTCCCCGGTATTACTACTCTCCAATCTGAGCTTGCCAGCGCTCCATCCCGAAAATTTACTGTTAACAGTAGCAGCATGAACAGCAATGTATCCAGCTCATGGACACAGGGAAGTAATTCCGGATTCTTTGGACTTTGGGGAAGCAGCAACTACCAGTCCTCAATCAGCCAACAGTTTGCCTCCAGCAACATCTCTGTTAGCGCTTCATTTGCTCATGTTCTGCAATTTGCCGCAACACCGGGGGACTGGTACAACTCCAGTGCAATGGCAACAGCGTACAATAATCCTAATGATCCGAAATTGTGGAATACTCAAAGTCCAATCACTTGGAAGAGCACATTCGACCCGAACAGCGGTAACATGCCCAGATTCGCGACATCACTTGTGGTGGTGGATACAATGAATGTTACCGTAACCTCCGATGCAAAATTCAGTCAGAATGATCAGCAAACAATCCATAATAATTCGGGTGCGGGGATGTGGCCGTTCTACACAACCGGCGGAAGTTCGGGTTCAAACACAAATGTAACCTTCAATCAAGATGGCAGCATGACCGTCCTGATTACCAGTTTGCCGACTGTTCCAATAGTTGTTGCGCTCACTGTTATTCCTGTTGATAAGTTTTTAGGTCATCAGGCGAAATAAACACGATAGCAGTTACAAAGTTAAAGTGGAATAATTATGTTATCTCCCTCTGCCGAAGAGAATGGCCTTCGGCGGGGAGAGATAATACCCTGTTTTCCCGTTTTTATTTGAAATAATAAAACGAGTTTAAAGCAAGCAGATAAAATTTATAAATACAGAAAATAGCCGTGAACCTGCATAAATGCTCGATTCGCGGCTATTTTTTTGAGAAAGTCAGATCAAAAAAGATATAGGGCAAAATCGCGGGATAAACAAAACGCACTCCACAAAAGTGAAGTGCGCGTACTGCCTACAATGCAACTGATGCGGTGGAAAGAGTGGGATTAACCCATGGGCGCATTTCCGCACCGCACGATATATCCAATGTTCATTTTGCATGGATATCTATTTTATTCAGTAATTTATTAACCTGAACTACTCTTTTCCAGATTTTTTAACAGCAATCCAATGTTGCGCTGTAATACCAATATGGCCTATCCCAAAAATCATCGTGGCAATCGCCAGCCATATTACTTTCCCATAAACCGATAGCAAAAGCACCGCAGCCACAGGTAAAACTGCTAGTGGCAAAGGTATGCCTAAAAATGGTCTGTAAAAGTCTCTGGATACATGATTTCCGGCGAAATATCTTCCCCAGCAGAACAAATACAAAGCCATTAATATGAATGCTATGCACAACCAGATGCTCCAAAGATTAATCTCATGAATATTAAAATCATCAAAGATTACCACCATTGCGGTACATAAAACCTGCCCTGTTCTTTCAAAAGCCAATAGAATCCTATTTTCACTTATTTTTAAATTATCTGTGGGCAGATGTAATCCATAAAAAATGTTAGGGATAAATAAGCAGCATAGAAAAATTACCCCTACATATGAGAATCCTAATGTTCCAAACATAACTAACCTCTTGTTTCCCTTTTCCAAATCGTCGATTATAAGCCGATCAGGAGCTCTTCCTTATTTCCTTCAGCCTGCTGTCCATTATTACCTCCTACGTTATCTGTCTGCGAATATCAAACACCTGACGGTAATTTATCTTCCATCAGGCTGCGAAGATTAATGGAATCTCCGTCCACAACAAATGTGCCGTCTCCGTTGGCGTGAAATGTACGGCGTTCTTTTCGCTCTTGATCAATCCAAGCACGTATTCCCTCTAAAATAAAAATGCCCGGCGGTTTTAAATAGTCCGTCACACGGCACTCAATACAGGCAAGACATTCAGAAATAAGCGGAGCCTTTACATCGGCGGCAGAAAGTGGCGTCAGCTCGAATTTTTTAAATTTGTCTACACATGAACCGGAGCAGTCACCGATGCCGACCACTTTTTCTGCAAGGTCAACCGTCGGGATCGCCAGCACACATTCTTTCGTATGCATAAGGGCATTAAACGAATGATTCCACGGACCGGTCGTCAGGGCGATCTGCGGGGTAAAATCCATCACCATATGCCAGGTGATCGTCATAATATTGTTTTGACCCTCATCGCATGTAGTGACAAGGATAGCAGGCCCCGGCTCAATCAGCATAAATGCTTTTTCAATCGGTAATTCTGTCATTGACATACATTCACCGCCTTTTCGCTTTTATCCTATTTCTAACCCTGTGCGTTGTATGATAAGAAGCGCTATGTTATTAATCTGACGCGAAGTTCGAAAATTCTAAGTGAACTGGGTTTGTCTGCTGCGATAAAAAATAGCGCAAATTATAAAATGTGCAACCTTGTAGCTACTTGACGCACCCTGTTATATAAGGTATATTACAAAACAAAAGGTAAACTTACCTGTAGCAATTTAAAACATCCTCTTATTTTCCTTTTAAAAAATATAATTGCTATAAGTAAAACGATTTTTCAAATTGGAAATATAGGATTGAATAAAGTATAGCATTAAAAGAGCAAAAAGTTAAGGAGAAAATCATGTGGTTATTCTATGCGTTTGGCGCGGCACTGTTTGCAGGAATTACAGCGATTCTGGCAAAGTGCGGAATTAAAAACACCGATTCCAATGTGGCGACGGCTATCCGGACAGTGGTAGTTCTGATTTTCGCCTGGCTTATTGTGTTTATAGTCGGCTCGGAAAATACCATTTCAAGCATAAGCGGTAAAACGCTGATCTTCTTGGTTTTATCGGGTTTGGCCACCGGAGGGTCATGGATTTGTTATTTTAAAGCATTACAACTTGGTAATGTAAATAAAGTAGCGCCAATTGATAAATTTAGCACCGTATTAAGTATCCTTTTGGCATTTATAATTTTGGGAGAACCGGTCTCTGTCATTAAAGTTATTGCAATCATACCGATTTCGGTTGGTACATATATGATGATCCAAAAGAGGAAGGTGGAGGGAAATAACAAATCATCGAGCACAAAATGGATTGTTTACGCTTTTTTGTCTGCGCTTTTTGCCAGTTTAACCTCTATTCTGGGCAAGATCGGCATACATGGCGTAGAGTCTAATTTGGGAACTGCCATTCGCACAATTGTCGTTTTAATAATGGCCTGGGTCGTTGTGTTTTTGACAAAAAAGCAAAATGGATTTGCGAAGATTGACAAAAAGAGCTGGGTGTTCATTTGCTTGTCCGGTGTGGCAACAGGTTCTTCATGGCTGTGCTATTATAGAGCATTGCAAGAGGGGGAAGCCAGTATCGTAGTACCAATAGACCAGCTTAGTATTGTACTGACCGTTGCCTTTTCCTATTTTTTCTTAAAAGAGAAGGTTACCAAGAAATCTCTCATCGGGTTGATGCTGCTTATAAGCGGAACGCTGGTACTTTTGATAAAATAGTTAATCGATATACAATAAAATTTTGAGTTACACAATATGATCAGTAACAATGATTTTATCAGCTTTAACCTAATTGCGTGGCACAGTAATTCATTAGCAAAATCTTTGGTTATAATCCCGCTGCATTTAACATATTGTTTCTTTGCGGAGGATGGTTTGCCATGCATATTTATTGTACTGAAAAAGCCAAGTCGTCATTAGCTGTAATCCTTTGTGCTTTTTTATTTATCGCATCCGCAGTTATATTTGTAAGCGCTTACGGCAGCAATTTACTAACCGGAACTGCAAACGTTGAAAACAAAACGGTAATTATTGATCCCGGGCATGGAGATCCGGATGGCGGCGCTGTTGGCACCGACGGTGTTATAGAAAAAGATATCAATCTTTCGATTTCACAAAAGCTTAGGAACTTCTTTCTCGTTGCCGGATACTCCGTTATCCTGACACGCGAAGACGATAATGCAATATATGACGAGGGCAGCAACACAATCCATAAGAAGAAGGTTACCGATCTGCACAACCGGCTCGCAATTGTAAATTCCAACCCCGATTCCGTTTTTATCAGTATCCATCAGAATATTTATAAATCATCTAAAAATGAGGGCTCTGTCGTTTTTTACTCGCCGAACAATGAAAAAAGCAAGGTACTCGCCCAATTCATTCAGGCTGACATTATAAATATGCTGCAGCCGCAAAACAGCAGGGAAAATTACCCGGCGAAAAAGAATCTTTATTTACTGTACCATGCGAAATCTCCCGCAGTCATGGTCGAATGTGGCTTCTTGTCCAATCCTTATGAATGCAAGCTGTTACAGAATGATTCTTATCAAAACAAAATGGCTTTTGCGATATTTTGCGGAACGCTCAAATTCAGCGCCTCCAAATGAAAAATAGAAATGGTCACGGACCCGCATAAATGCTTGGTTCGCGGCTATTTTTCGGAAAGTAAGGTCATAAAAGATATAGGGTAAGAGCATAATAAAAAGCAAAACGCACTCCACAAAAATGAATAGGCATACGCAAGTAAAAAGCAATATCTTTTCCTTTATAGTTCACTCTGTAACATGGTATAGACCCATTAGCGCTTTCTATTTAAGCAATTTTTACGCACGCAAATTTATTGAAGATAATTATCTTATGTTATTTTGTGTCAGCAAGAAATGTGCTTGTTCATAATCGCATTTTTTAACATAAACGTAATACAGATTATCGTATTTCTCATTCGTCTCAAATTTTCCAAACCGTCTGCACGTTTCTTGAAATTGGTCTACTATCTTATATGTATAAGAAATCTTTCCATTACACAAAATATCCTTTATTCCGGTAAAGTCATTAAATGAAGATCCGCAATACACTTCAGCTTTGTCGAGTCCAAACATAACTGTATCACCGCCTTGAAAAGTTTATAGATAACCCGTAAAAGTCCGCAGACTTATCAAAGATATGTACTAAATATTAGAGGAAATTCAGGTAGTAGCACTTAAACGGGAATTCCAGCCAAATTCCCGTTTAAAACAGGTCGTCAAATCCTCGATCATGAACAGGTGTAGCTTTAGCGCTATCTTGGACTTTCCTTTTCACTGTGTGAAATAAACAAGCCCGCCGCGCATCCGCGTGCTCATGTACCACAGCCGTAGGTCAAACTCGCGAGGAACTCCCTCATCCGACGCGCGCGCCATTAGGCGGTCCGCTTCTAAGTCTGCCGAGGTAACCGAGATCCAGTGCCAGTTTTGCAGATTTTTTACGCGGCCCCGCGATAGGTTGAGAAACCCGAGCGGGCAGTCGGCGTCAAATCCGGCCTTGATGAATGCCGTTAGCGCGGATACTGGCGGACGGTCCGGGGTACGATTGTCCGTAACGGCAAATACATGAGGGGTTAGCAAAATACCCCGGCTTGCGGCAAAGGTCACTACGTCCTCGGAAAACAATTCCACTCGATTGAGACCCATGGGGCCAGGCTTGACAAATGGATAAATTTCATCCATATGTTTGAGAAATTCGTTGCGATCCATGCGTTCACCGCTATATAAGCCCCGAAGTGCGGGATTAGTCAATGCCAAATATGCCGTTAGGTTAGCCGAGCAGGTGGGGCCGCAGCCGGCTTTGCGCCCCCATTCAAACGAATACCACTCCTGTGCGCCACCGAAATAAGATTGGCACGTCTGTGAATCCGTAATTGTCAGAAGTTCCGGATGGGAAATTGAAACAACCATAGTTTTGCGCCTCGCTTGTAATCAGATAATGACAGTATAACGGATTCTAACCTTGTATGTAAAGCGGCTTTTGTCACTTCTCGTAACTTATCGGGAAAATGCATATTTGAATAAGCATAACCGGTATCGCCCTACCGTTCCATTCTTGTTATGCTTGCCCTGCCTGCAACAGAGGCAAGTTTACCGCGCTGCGGTTTCCGCCTGCTTACGAAGCCGCCAGTGAGATAAGAAAGACTGCCATGACAAACGCATCCGTCGCCAATGGAACCATGCCGACCCGGTAGCTGGACATTCCGTCCAGATGATAATAGAGTACATAACAGATCAGGCCGACAACAGTGGCAATTCCCACAAGAACCGCCAGCGCCGCCACGCGCCCCGGGCCAAAGCGCCCTGTGCCGTACAGTACGGCAACTGCGGATATCTCCAGTGCCGCCCAGATATGTATGATGATCAGTTCGGATGTCACTTGCCGGTGAAACACGACGGTCGTGACCAAAAGCAGCACGATAAACAAAACGGCGGCGCCGATCAGAATGGATCTCACCGGCAGGCCCTTCGAATTATGGGAAAGCGAACTGATGCCGGCAGACAACAGGGCAATCGCAGCAATTCCCGTGATAAAAGCGGCCGTGATGCAGAACACGCCGACCGGCCCGCCGGGTGAACCCGGCCGAAAAGAGATAATCCACCAGATAAGATAAAACAGGCTGCAAAACAAAAGCAGCAGATTGCCTGAAAATACCGCCCAGAGTGACGCGGTGAAGTTATGGAAACATATCATGGTGACCCTCCTATGTTCGACAGATTATCGGCCTGAGCCGAGTTTTCATGTAAGCTTGCTTCTAAAATCATCCAATCAGACTAATTAGCAATTTAATAAGCCCTTCACGCTGCAGATCAAGTGGACAACCTGAAGTTTCAATAAATAAACATAAGGTTAAAACTCAAATGACACTCTGCCGTTCAGCGACAATCTCAATATGAGCTCCGCCATTTCCCGTGCAGGCTTTTTCATACCGTCTTTCAGCCACTTTAAAATAATGCCGATAGCGCCGTTTGCAAAAAACAGAAACATATATTCTGAAATATCTTTATCTGTAGCCATCGACGAAAAATGCTGTTGGCCGATAATCTTTGTGACTTCCTGCTGAAACTGAATGTCCCCGTTTGAATTCAGCAACAGGTTAAAAAGCTCGGAATTATCTTTGATATATTCCAAAATCTTTTCGAGCATTTCAACAGGCGCTTTCGATAGATCTTCAAAGTCATAACTGTTCAGATACCGACTGATTCCATCGATCAATTCGCTTTCGATCTGATGAAGCAAATCATACTGGTCTGAATAATGTGCATAAAACGTTGCCCGGTTGATATCGGCGTCATCGCAGATCTCCTTGATCGTAATTTTCGATATTGGTTTCTGCTTCAACAGTTTGATAAAACTTTCCTTGATAACCATCAGTGAGTATTTTACTCGTCTGTCCGTTTTCTTCTCTTCCATGGCAGCCACCCCCGCCTATAATAATTTTGTTAAATACTAAACACATCTTGAATATCCGTTGTCCAAATATCAGTTCTCTATAATCTGTTTATTGTGCTTATGTCATAATGTCAGTATACTATGTCTGAGATGATTATTCAACACAATGTTGGTTTAATATGGAGGTATACATGGCGTTAATTGAGTTCGAAAAAGTTAAAAAAGAATATGTTATGGGAGATGTAACGATTACAGCCATTGATCGTTGTTCTTTCTCGGTAGAAAAGGGCGAACTGGTCGTGATCCTCGGCCCATCCGGTGCGGGAAAAACCACCGTATTAAATCTGCTCGGTGGAATGGACAGCCCGAGCGGCGGCAGTATCAAGGTCGACAATAATGCAATACATCAATACAGCAAAAAGGAACTTGTAAATTACAGGCGCAACGATATTGGTTTTGTATTTCAGTTTTATAACCTTGTGGGAAATCTGACTACTCTGGAGAATGTAGAGCTCGCCTGTCAAATATGCCCCGATTCACTTGACCCGAAGATCGTTTTGGAACAGGTCGGATTATCGGAACGGCTGGGTAATTTCCCCGCTCAGCTGTCGGGAGGAGAGCAGCAGCGTGTCGCCATAGCCAGGGCTATTGCGAAAAATCCCAAATTGCTTTTGTGCGACGAGCCTACCGGCGCACTCGACAGCGAAACGGGGCAGCGGATCATCGAACTTTTGCAAAACACGTGTAGAAAAACGGGCACAACTACAATTTTAATCACACACAATGCCGTTCTGGCGGAAATTGCAGATAAAGTCATTTACATCAAAAACGGAACCGTAAAAGACATTGTCCGCAATAAGAACCCGAAAAAAGCTGAAGAGATTGTGTGGTGATTCCAATGCTGTTTAAAAATACTTTGGTTAAAATCAAGCAATCTTTAGGCAGGTATATCTCGCTGTTTATCATCGTACTGGTGGGCGTCGGTTTTTTTGCGGGCATACAGGCAAGCGCACCCGATATCACCGCAGCCCTCAGCAGCTATAACGATACCCATAAATTAATGGATTTCCAAATTGTCAGCACCATGGGAATGACAGATGACGACGCAAACGCGCTGAAGGCTTTGAAAAATGTGAGCGCCGACATTCCAAGCTATTCTCTGGATGTTTTAAATCAGGGCAAAGCGATTCGGGTACAGGCAATCGAAAAATCAGTTGACACGGTAGATTTGATTAAAGGCCGGATGCCTCAAACCGACAGAGAATGTGTAGCGGACAGCAGAAACTATCAGATCGGCGATAAGCTCAACATTACCAGTGATGTAAGCGGGAAACTGAAATATACGGAATTTACGGTTGTGGGCACCATACAATCACCCTTATATCTATCCTATGACTATGGGAATACCACAATCGGTGACGGGAAACTGTCTTCTTTCATCTTTGTAAACCGGGAAAACTTTACGATGGACGCTTATACCGAAATCTACGTGGTTGCCAGGGGTACAAAGGATCTCCCTGCATATTCAAAAGGATACGACGATCTTATTTCGCAGCTAGACAGCGAACTTACAAAGCTGAAGCCGGAAAGGGAGAACGCAAGGTATCAGGAGATTAACAGCAAGGCAGCCGACGTAATCAGCAGTAACGAGGCAACGCTGAATGACAAAAAGGCAGAGGGCAAAAAACAGTTGGCCGATGTTAAAGTTCAGCTTGATGATAACGCAGTGAAATTGAACAATGCCAAGGACGATCTTGCTCAAAATGAGGCTGACCTGCAGAAGAACATTGGAACGCAGAATGCGTCTTTTCAGTCCGCAAAAGATCAGATTGCAAGCGGTCGGAACCAAATCAATACTGCATTGCAGCACAGCAGTATCACCCGGGACAAGCTGGGGTCAAAAATCAATGAGCTGGGTACCACCATCCAATCTCTGAAGGAACAGCAGGCTGGACTTCCCCCCGACAGTCCGGAATATGCTCAAATAGGAGAACAGATCAATCAATATACTGCCTCGTATCAGGGATTAGTCCAGCTCCAGACCTCCATAAATATGCTGGATGCCCAGGAAGACCAATTAAATCAGGGAATTGTAACTTTCAATACACAGATTGCCAATGCAAAAAATGAAATTGCGAATGGGAAAGCCGAACTCGCCGCAAATCAAAAGAAGCTGGGTGACGGGTATAACGAATACAATAAGAATTTATCCGCATTTAATACTCAAATGGCTGGCGCGGAGGCGAAAATTCAAGATGCGAAGACAAAACTCTCAGACATTGAAAAACCTGAGTGGACAATCTTTGACCGGGATACCGCTGTTGCGGGCTACAGCAATCTGAAATCCGGTACGGACGCGATTACTTCGGTCGCCAAGATTTTTCCGTTGTTTTTTATCTTGATCGTGTTATTGATGACATCCAACACAATGGCGCGGATGATAGCGGAAGAACGAAGCGAGCTTGGTACACTGGCCTCTCTTGGCTTTAAGGATGGAAGCATGATATCCACCTATTTGTTCTATGTCCTTTCGGCTACTGTTTTGGGTTCAGCAGCCGGATTCTTTATCGGGTGCACATTTTTTCCGAAGATCATATATGCCTGTTTTTCATACATTTTGCCGCCGCTGATGATCCGTTACAATATCATTACCTTTTTGCTGATTCTGGTGGTCACTATAGCGCTAATGACTTCGGTAACGGTTATTTTCTGCCATCAGGAATTAAAGCAGAAACCTGCGACATTGATGCGGCCGGTTCCACCCAAAAACGGTCAGACCATCCTCCTCGAAAGAGTCGGATTTATCTGGAAGCGACTGTCCTTTACATGGAAAGTTACCATGCGCAACCTGTTCCGCTACAAGCAAAGAGTTCTCATGACTATTGTCGGTATTGCGGGCTGCACCGCCCTGCTGCTCACCGGATTCGGCGTGAAAGACAGCATCAATGGTATCGCGCAAAAGCAATATGGCGAAATTTTTAAGTACAACGACTTAATTGTTTTGAAAAATGAAACGCAAACGATAAGCGGAAACTTACAAAGCCTTTTGACAAAGGAGCAGATTCAGAATCCCGTTTTGATCAGGCAGTCCGCCTTCACTTGCGAATCAGGCGACAAGGCACTGGATGCCTATCTGATTGTTCCGGAAAACCAAGAAACATTTACTGATTATTTCAGCCTGAAAAACACGATAAACGGAACCGATATAAAGCTGAATGACGATGGCGTCATTATTTCGCAGAAGCTTTCCGAGGTTTATAAGATAGGGAAAGGCGATACAATCAAGGTTAAAGACGCCGACAACGATTTCTATACACTACCTGTTTCCGGTGTCACGGAAAACCATTTGCAGAATTATATCTACATGAACAAAGGCATGTACAGTAAAATATTCGGGGAAGCCGCATTCTACAACATGATCGTATCCAATGATACCGGAAACGAAAAAACATTGACGGAACATCTGATCGACAGCGGGCTTATTGTCAATGTGAATTTTAAAGACGATATCCTGCAGAAGGCAGTTGAAGGAGACAAAAGTTTAAACGATGTGGTCATTCTGCTTGTTTGCGTCGCTGCGCTGCTGGCTGTGATCGTGCTTTATAATCTGACGTCAATTAATATCAGTGAACGCAAGCGTGAAATAGCCACCCTCAAAGTGCTCGGTTTTACCGACGGGGAAACCAATGAATATATCTACCGCGAAGCCTTTCTCTTAACCCTCATCAGCATTGGGGCCGGATTGATTTTGGGAACAGGCGTACATCGCCTCGTTATGGGAATTATTCAACAGGATACAGTCGAATATTACAAAATTATAAAGGGTATGAGTTTTGTCTGGGCGTTCTTGATTACCATGGTCGTTTCAGTTATTATGCAGGTTGTTACTTATTTTAAATTAAAGGAAATCGACATGATTGAGTCATTAAAGTCGGTTGAATAGATTCTTCTCCTAATTTTTATACCATTCATTTACATGAGCCGGATATGTTTATCGCATATCCGGCTCATTCTTATTATGCTCATAATCTTACTACCATGGAAGCCGAACCGCAAGGCAGCGGTTTGCGGCGTGTCCAGAGCCTTATTGATTGTCTGCACGTTGATTACTACCGTTCAGATCAGAATTCCATTGCAGTGGTCAACCTCATGCTGGATGATCTGCGCAGGGAAACCGGTAAAGGACTGCTTCTGCTTCTTAAAATTCCGGTCGAGGAACTCCACCTCGATGAACCGGTAGCGGGTAGTGTTCCGCACGCCGTCCAGCGACAGGCAGCCCTCCTCAGTTTCATACGAATCGGCGCGCTTTGTAATAACCGGATTGATCATAGGTATATTCATCGGTCCGACACTGAACACGATGATGCGCTTACTGACACCGATCATGTTAGCTGCCATGCCGACACACCGATCCGCGTTCGCTTTCAGTGTGTCCAAAAGGTCCCCTGCCACCGGCATATCTACCTTGGTCGCCGGAACAGATTTCTTGCTTAAAATAATGGTATCTTTACAAATTAGTCTGATCATACTGCTCTCCGTATTGTGTTTCTCTGCGTCTGAACTTCGGATAATTCTCTATTCATAATCGGCATCTCAACCAATTGACTTAATAATACCATTAAAGCCCACCATCTGCAACAAAGCCACCCTTTTACTATGAAGGTGGCCCTGCTATAAAAAATTATTTCAGATCGAAACTTATATAAAACACAATAAATTTTTCGATGTTTGATACGCCCCAGCCTATTTTAATAGTGTAATTGAAAAAATATGTATATTGGGGCACTCAGGTAATATTATACTTTTGATTTCATGTGTATTCTCAAAAAAACAAGTTTGATTTAATATGTTTTTTAGAGAGCCTTTTATCAATGTTGCTGTATCTTTCCGTTTTTCTACGGCATATCCTCTCCAAGCGATTGTTTCACCAAAAGTAGGTGCAAATGCCCAGTCAGAGAATTTTAAATTACAATAATAAATTTCATTTGATGATACAATCTTCATATTCTCAGCGTAATTTCCATATTCCGCACAACCCAGAAATGATATCCCTTTATATTCATCTATTGGTACTGCTATCTCTTGTGAATTGCAAGAAATATTATCATTGATATTATCTTGGATTTTAGGAAACATATAACTTATACCATTTTCACAAACAAGCTTATCATGCGGTATATTCTCAGCGAGAAAATAAAATCCTGTTCCGGTAAAGTCTGCAGTACAATCTTTAGAGACAGTTGCTCCAAACGCATTATTACTAAAATATTCGGTTAAATCAAGAATCACTGCTGATTCAAAATTGACTTCAGCATGATTGTGCTTTTCGGATTTATTTTTATTACCCAAGAATACGATGTTTTTATCTTTGATACTATAAAGCAATTCAACTGAAGATTCTTCCAATTTTGAAATTTCCTTCAGCAAATTAAATATTTTTTCTTTTGACGGATTACCAAAACCTTTATAATAACTTTTTACAAGAATATTTCGGATCATCTGCCATTTGATAACGGAATCCTTTAAGAGATCAATGGCTTGAACGAGTTCTTCACCCTCTGATTTGTCAACATAAAGTCTCAAAAATTTAATATAACATTCCCTGCCGGCAATTACATGTCCTATATTTCTATGAAGAGGAACAGCGTAAATGTCAAATTCGAAGTTTTTAAATTCGAGATGATAATCGAAACGATTATAAAAATCGTCAGCAAACATTTGCACTTGTTTTCCAATGTTCTTACTGCATAATTTTGCTATGGAATCATTAAATATTTGAAGATAATCAACCTTTTCTTTTGTTAAAGATTCTTTGATTTCAAAATACCCTTTTATACCTTCGATAAATTCCTTTAAGCAAATTTTTAACACTTCACTGTTTAAATTATCATAACAATAAAAATTGTTTTCACTATCTATTTTCACAACCAAACAATAATGTTCTCTATGTACTTTTTGATAGTCGTTAAGCCTAATACAATAAAAAGTATCAATTATAACAAAAACAGGATGATCCCTCAACAATTCTGCTCTAATAAAATCAAATGTTTCAGTTGAATCTACAGAATCATGATAGATTAATTGGCCCCAATACTTATTAATGAAGGTGATATTGTTTTTATCACTTCCTATAATAGATTCCCCTAATAATAAGTTGTACTGATAGGCAAACTCCAAACTTTCCGAGAACATCAATTCATAATCCGCATATCTCCAATTCAGATACATATATAGTATTTCTTCAAAACAATCAGCACCATCTTGATGTATAGGAACGATCTCTTTCAGTAAATCTTTCATCTTACCCTCCATTACGGCATAAGTCAAAAGAACTTTATATGGTAATTAAATTACTAATAATATAATTATTTTACTAATTTATGATAGCATGGTACTCGCGCCATGTCAATAAGAGATCTATATAAATCCTATCTGAATTATTCGGAATTTTTCCGTTTCAAACGCGTCCTGAAGCGTTGTATAATTAACCTTGCATATCTCTTCACTTCGGTTTCAGCAGCCTCAAGCCGCGTTTGAATGTGATGTCAAGTTCCTTCAATACCATTCGGTTATGTCAGGAAATATGAATGCTTATACCATTTACTTCGACACCTTCATCGGCAGCTATGAGAATATATTTTCTACCGTTAATCATGCGTGTTTCAACCAAATCGCTGCGTTCCGGGTTCACTTGTATTGTCACATCAGGAGTTCGAATCTCAAACTTCTTAGTATCAACGATATTGCGTGGACTGAGCTCGGCATCGGCACCAAACTCGGTATCATATTTTTCTTCAAACGCAACCATGTTAGAATCGGAGACTCCGCAAGATTTCAGAACACCTTTCACCGTGCCTTTGGAGATTGCCAGGGGGTCGTCCTCCTTATTGGCCTTGTGTTCTTCAATCATTCCGCACAATTGCTCGTGAACCGACTGCACGACTTCATAACTGCAGTCGTCGGCAAGAGCACCACCCAGCATAGACTCAAATATCTCTTTCTGCTCGGCGGCTGGCATGGGAATGTCGGTCTTGAACACAGCATCGACGAATTCCGCATGGATTTCCTTAACGTCGCGTGAGTAGTAGATGGCATTATAGATGTTTGCGCTGCGATCGTCAAAGGCTGGGAACATGAAGCCAAGCTCCGGTGCCGATACAATCCAGTCGGCCTTACGATTATGAAACTCGTTTTCGACAACGTAGTAACTTAGCGCAGGTTGTGTCGGCTTAATCGGGCAGATGCTGCACAGAATATATGAGAACACTTCGGAAGAGGCGTCATCCTGCCTTTCTCCATCTTTCGAACGGTAAGGAATGTCGTAAGTATCATGTGCTAAAAGTATCAGGTAATTTCCCTCCATGGAGAGTGTCTGAATCACACGCTGAAAAAATGCCTGTACGGCATTTTCATCCTTTAGCGATGAATTTCTGAGATCCATGAGCAGCTTATGTTCTTCTCCAACAACGACCTGTTGTGTTGCAAACGAGATATCGATCAGGTTCTTTCCAAGGGTCCCGGATAGCGTTCGTTTGATTATAGCAAGAAACTTTTCAGATTCATCTTGCGATATCAACGCCAGGGACTGATCAAACTCAGAAACAATGTCATGCTCTTCGTTGACGAAACATCCGCGTATGTGGGTAATATTGCTCTTGTCCTGTCGGAAACGACGGCGGATTTCTGAAACTTCTTTTTCGTTCATAACAACCTCTTTGAATTTCATATGTAGTTTCAGCAGTGACTGTCAGAGAAAATCATCTCTATCCAATATCCACTGTTGGAATAATATTATACCACACGGTTAAATGGGCTTCAAAACTGTCTTATATAAGTTTATCTATTGTATATAATCGTATCAATGCCTTCGAGCGTTGCGGGATTTTCTGCAATAGGGTAGTGTGAACATGAATAAGCTGCAGTTGCTGTTGCAATGCAAACAAGCCTATCATCATCAAACCCATGATAAAGGCCATAAATTGTTCCGGCTTTAAAGCTGTCACCCGCACCCAAAGTACTTATAACGTTAACATTATATGCTTTAAAGTATTTCGGGCCATTTTCCTTTCTTCCATACATGATTTTTCCTTCGCCTTGGGTGAAAATCACAAGTCCATCAGTATAGTCAGTATACAGCTTAAAAATATCCTCAAAATCCGTTTTAGGATATTTTTCTTTCAAGAACTCGTGAGAAACGACATTAACTGAGCAATGCTTATTAAAATAACTATCGTGCAAACAATCAATGACAGCGTATTTTTTATTATACTTAACACTAAGCTCTGCAATTTCTTCTCCAAAGAAAGGGTCACATCCAACAATCTCACATTCTTTAACCGATTTCTCTGATGGTTTTTCAACCCAATCCATTTCACCGGCGTAAAGGCTGGCAAACTGTCCGAAGCATGTTCGGGTTTTCTTATCAATGATCACCATGTCCTCTACCCCATTGAACTTTTCATCATAGACAAGCTCAGATAAATCAGTGTTTGAAGAAGCAAAATAATTTCTGATCAGTTCGTTATTGCAATGGCCAAGATGTGAACCTGCAAGCTTTATCCGGCAACCCAGAGAATTAAGGATAACAGCCGCCGTACCGGTTTCGCCTCCGATACCATAATACTTATCTTCAATTTCACAGTAACTATCCGCCTCTGGATAATTCCATTTTGTTTTGATATGCTGTGAGGTTAAAACCATACCATAAAGATAAATATAGCTCATAGAATCTCCTTTATCAGTACTTATAAGTGATCCTCTCTTGATTAGCAATATTCTATATTTGGAAACATATTATTAGCCAAATGCGCAGCTTGACGCCCACTAAGTCTTGGTATGTTCTAGGGAAACGATGAAGCTGATTTAATAAAAAAACAGAGTATTCATTAGCCTCGAAAATCATGCTTTTCGAAGCCTATTGAATACTCTGTTTACTCTATGATCAGAATCTTTTGTTTGTCTCAATATAATTACCCGCCAAACATATTAACGTCATTCTAAAACATGTTTATTATATCATAGCATATCTGTAATTACACTGATTTTTTACAAAATCCTTATTTATATTCCATAATAGTACCAGCAAACAAATGCATATAAAGCGTTCATACAATTGAGATTAAGTCCCCACTTAGGTCTAGCGCTTACGTGGGTTTGTGTGGTGGACACAACGAGAAAAGCATGGGTAAAAAGCAAAACGCACTCCACAAAAGTGAAGTGCGCGTACTGCTTCCAGTGCAACTGGTTTGGCGGAGAGAGTGGGATTCGAACCCACGGACACATTTCTGCACCACACGATTTCCAGTCGTGCCCCTTCGACCAGCTCGGACATCTCTCCATATCGGCTGTCTAAAAAAATTTTAATAACAGTTTAGCCTTACTTTAAAGGCACTGCCGTTATCTCCGTATTCTTTTTTTCAGCACGTTTAGTATTATATCAAAATTAGCACACCATTGCAATAGCAAACTCAGCTTTTGTTAAGTGGTTAAGAAAAATAGCACAAACTACAGCAATTCCAGTTAAGATAGGAAATTTTAATAAGTTTCAATCTTAACCGGAATCGCTGTAAAAGCATTGACAAATTAAGCACCCCAACGGATAATATAGCCAATGGCAATACTATAAAAGTAATAATAATTAAACAAGCGTGGCAAAATAAACATCAAATCAGAAAGGAATTTAATAATGGAAACATATGAGGTTATCATTATAGGCAAGGGACCGTCTGGCATTTCGGCAGCTTTATATACAGTAAGGGCAGGGTTAAAAACACTCGTGATCGGTTCAGGCTCAAGCGCACTTCAAAAAACCGATAAAATAGAAAATTACTACGGCTTTGAAAACCCGATAAGCGGGCGTGAGCTCTTGGAAACCGGTGTGAAACAGGCAAAAAGACTCGGCGCGGTTATTCTGGACGGCGAGGTTACGGCTTTGGAGTTCGACGGCTCATTTACCGCAAAGACCGTTGAGGGTGAATATAAGGCAAAAGTGGTTTTAATTGCAACCGGTCAGCCGCCTCAAAGACCGAACATTCCCGGTGTAAAGCAGTTTGAAGGCAAAGGCGTAAGCTACTGTACCACCTGTGACGGATTTTTTTATAAAAATAAAACAGTGGGCGTTTTGGGCAACGGCAACTACACTGTTCAAGAGGCTATGGAGCTGGAGCCTTTTACAAAAGATATCACGATTTACACCAACGGCCAAAGCGTCGCTTTTTCCGGGAACTACGCTTCTACCGCCGTAAAGTATAAAATCAACACAAAACGCGTTGTCTCGCTGACTGGCGGCGATGTCCTCGGCAAAATAGAGCTTGATGATAGTTCAGAAAAACTTGACGGGCTTTTTGTCGCCTCGGGCACCGCGTCAAGCGTTGATTTCGCGGTAAAGCTTGGCGTCATGGTTAAAGACAGCGCGATTGTAGCAGACGCGGAACAAAAGACAAATTTGCCCGGAATTTTCGCCGCGGGCGACTGCACAGGCGGATTCAAGCAGGTATCAGTCGCAGTCGGAGAAGGCGCTGTGGCGGGCAAAAACATTATAGAATATATCCGAAGTAAAAAATAAATCGTATATGTAATGGGGGCGGCAAGGGCCGCCCCCATTATTTCTATTTAAAACACAATTGCGGAAATAATGCTTTCAATTTTACTTTCGGCGTTTTGAACCGCCTCAACGCGTTCGGCTTCGGTTGAGCCTGTGCCGTCTATTAATAAATCTTCAAATTTTGCAATGCCCAGATACCTCATGATAACTTCAACATAGTTAACACCTTTATCCATCACGGGTTCGATAAACCACGGGATGTTTGCGCCAGACGACTGGATATAGATAAAGGTTCTTGGTTTGTCATTCAACATTCCTTTTGGTTTATCGGTACCGTCAAACTTTATGGTTTTGCCGGTTTGAACGATGCAGTCGATATATTCCTTTACCGGCGCGGGGAATGAAAGGCTCCACATCGGGGCGGCAAGAACATAGACATCCGCTGAAATAAACTGGTCGCACAGTTTTATCATCTGCTGCACTTCCGCCTGATCCTGCGGCGAAAGCTTGTCAAAAGCCGGCTTGTTTACGAGCGTGCTGCGGTTCTCATAAAAATTATATTTCGGGCGTGGAAGCTGCGCAGTATATAAATCAAGCTCCTCCACTGTGAAATCCGGATGCTTTGCCTTGAACTGATTTACAAAAGCCCTGCCGACCGTTTTGCTTGACGAGAGATTTTCGGGTTTGGAGTTGGCTGTGATATATAATAGTTTTCCCATTTTTTGTTCCTCCTTTTTATTTTTCAGTTTATTATTCTCAAGATAGAAATACTAAATTCATGCATGAATAAATAAAAAAGAAAGTTTACAAACAGGAAATGACATGACAAAACGGGCGCAATTATGCGCCCGTTTTTAAACACTCTCATACTTTTTAAATTAACCGTTCCAGATTGAAGCGAGCTCGTTTGCCGCTCCCGTAATGTCGTTTTTGCCCAAAATTGCGGATATAACCGAGATGCCGTCCACTCCGCTTTCCTTGACGGCTTTGGCGTTTGTCACGCCGATGCCGCCGATGCCCACCACCGAAATTTTGACGGAATTTTTAATTTTGCTCAGCATCTCCGTACCAATCGGCGCGCAGGCATCGGCTTTGCTGCCGGTTGGGTAGACTGTGCCGGCGCCAAGATAATCCGCTCCGTTCTTTTCGCCATAGGCTGCCTGTTCTTCGTTATGAACGGAATAGCCCAGAATCTTGTCTTTACCGAGCAGGCGGCGAGCAGTTATCAGTGGCAAATCATCCTGCCCGATATGAAGCCCGTCCGCGTCCATGGCAAGCGCGATGTCAAGCCTGTCGTTGATAATCAGCGGAACATTATAGCCGTTAACAGCCTTTTTCAGCGCGGCGGCAAGCTCGAAAAAGTCTCTGCTGGATATATTCTTCTCACGCAGTTGCACCAGAGTGACGCCGCCTTTTATCGCCTGCCTGACGGCGTCGATCAAATCTCTGCCCGCGAGAATATCTCTGTCGGTAACAAGATATATGCTGTAATTTACATGCATTTTATTTTACCTCTCTTTATAACATCATCTCTGCTAAGGCTGTAAATGCTGTCCATAAGTTTTACGTGAAAGCTGCCGGGCAGCGGCTTTTCAAGTGATTTTTCAGCGTTTTCCCCGGCAAGGCTCATGGCAAGGAGCGCGGCGGCGCAGCCGACGAATTTATCCTTTGCTATGCCGACAGCCGCGGCTGTGAGCGCCCCCACCATGCAGCCCGATCCGGTAATCAGCGTGAACAGCGATGTTCCGTTCTCTATAAGGCAGGTGCGCGCTCCGTCGGTCAAAACATCGGTTTTGCCTGTTGCGGCGACAATTATATTATACTGCTTCGCAAGGCTTTTGCAGGCGTCTATGATATTATCGCCGTCGTCAACTGAGTCAACCCCTCTGACTTTGCCGCCAAAGCCGGCGAGCGCCTTGATTTCACCCGCGTTGCCCTTGACCGCCGTAATTGCCTTTGCCGCAAACAGCTCTTTTATTATCTCGATTTTTCTTGGAATTGCGCCGCACGCCACAGGGTCAAGCACAACCGGAACGCCAAGCTCCGCCGCTTTTTTTGCAGCGAGTATAGACGCCTCATATTGCTCCCCTGTCAGTGTGCCAAGGTTGATGTAAAGCGCCGAAGCCATGCCGACAAACTGTTCCACCTCCGCTTTTGCCTCCACCATTGCCGGCGAAGCGCCGAAGCACAGCAGTATATTGGCGCAGTCACCTATTGTCACATAGTTTGTTATTGCCTGCACCAAAGGTGTATTTTTTCTTACCTTTTCAAGCGTGTCCGCTATTTTTTCAAGCATGATTTTCCTCCATGTCTTTATGTTAATCGGTTTCTATTCCCGCGGCTTTATAAAGGCTGTAGAAATGGTTTGTAGGTCCATGCCCAGCCCCGATCGAAATGCCGTGAGCTATCGCTGTGCTGATATATTCCTTTGCGCCGCTAAGAGCCTTTCGCATGTCGCAGCCTTTTGCAAGATTTGCCGCGACAGCCGAAGAAACTGTGCAGCCTGTGCCGTGGGTATTTTTATTGATTATTCTCTTGCTTTTATAATACTCAAAGTTATCTCCGTCATAAAACACGTCCACGGCGTCGCCTTCAAGATGCCCGCCCTTTATTACAACACCGGCCGGCCCGAGCTTTAATATATCCTCTGCCGCCTTTTCCATCTGTTCGGGGCTTTCAATTTTTCGATTTATTATGTCCTCCGCTTCCAGAAGGTTCGGCGTGACGACCGTGGCAAGGGGAAAAAGCAGTTTTAACAGCGCGTCTTTTGCCTCGGGGTTTAAAAGGCTGTAACCGCTCGTTGATATCATGACAGGGTCAAGCACAATATTCTTTGCATTATATTTTTTCAGGCGCTCCGCGATTGTTTCGATAATCTGCGTATTGCAGACCATTCCGATTTTTACAGCGTCCACCCTTATATCAGAAAAAACACAATCAAGCTGGCTTGCCACTATGCCGCTGTCCATCTCGCGGATTTCTGCCACGCCTTTTGTGTTTTGCGCCGTTACCGCCGTAATAACGCTCATTGCGTATGTGCCAAGGGCGCAAAAGGTTTTAATATCCGCCTGGATTCCTGCCCCGCCGCAGGAATCAGAGCCCGCTATTGTTAAAACGTTTTTCATTGTCGCTCCTTATTATTAATAAAACACATGTAAAAAGCCGCGCTTTTTTACGGCGCGGCTAAATCTTGTTATTATGGATTTTCCTACGCCGGCATTATCCGGATCAGGTTTTTAGGGTATAATCTCAGCCCCGCTTAGGAGCACCCCTTATGATTATTAATTTATCTTAGCATATTTAGGGAGCGAAGTCAATTTAAACCGGGAATCTTGAA
>DBTI01000038.1:8625-11524 GCA_002306975.1 Ruminococcaceae bacterium UBA1320 | reverse complement strand
GGCAAGAATATGGTTATTTATCCTCTTATTACTATTACAATGGGCTGTTTAGAGTTTTAACCAATGCTACTATAAAGAATCTTCACGTCAGTGGGAGTATCGCAGCGGAAGGCTATCTTGGCATGTTAGCTGGAAATATAATAAATAGCACAATCACTAACTGCTCCACAAGTGGTCAACTTATCAGTGATGGCTGTGCAGGTATGGGTGGATTAGTGGGGATGATGACTAGTTCTACTATTTCTGATTGTTCCTCAACAGTAACCACCACGAATAGCCCTATGAGCTCCCAAAACGTCGCGGGATTTGTAGGAATCAATTATAGTTCCACAATAACTAATTGTTATTGTGCTACTTCTTGCGATGGTATTGAAAACGTAGGAGGGTTCGTAGGCACAAACTATGGAACTATAACAAATTGTCACTCATCAGGAACAGTTAAAGTTTATGGGGGCACATATAATGATGCGTCGGGTGGCTTCGTAGGTTATAATTTAGGAACTATAAAGGACTGCTATTCTGAGTGTGTCGTGCATGGTTGCAATCGAACTGGGGGTTTTGCCGGAATAAGTATAGGTTTAATTGATTCATGCTACGCTACGGGTGACGTAGATGGTCAAGGTAGCGTAGCCGGTTTTGTTGGAGCCCTAGACCTAAGTCCTGCAGACTATCGCGAAACGAGCGAACCCTACAAGGTAATAAATTGTTATTCGACCGGTAACGTTTCGGATACAGCAGGTTGGGGTGCAGGTTTTGTAGGTATTGTTGCTGAAGATGCTGATTGTATTAATTGCTATTGTACAGGTAGCGTCACAGATAAAAGTACAATACCTCAAATTGGTTATATAGGTGGTTTTGGTGGAGTTATTGAGGGAACAGTTTATAACTGTTACACTGTGAGCACCCTATCTAGTAACTGTAAAACATATTATCCAAATGCTTTTATAGGTGGTTTTGCAGGTGCGTGTAGCTATTGTGTAGTTGATTACAGCTATTGGGATTATGATAACTATACGATAATGACTACAATGGAAAGTGGCGCCTCTCCTTCGGATTGTTTGGCTTACTCTAAGCATACTGCTGAAATGAAGGATAAATCATTTGCCACTCTACTCAATTCTAATATATCTGCACACAGCCTCTCCGGTTGTAAATCTTGGTGGCAATCGCCTAGTTTAAACAATGGTTATCCAGTCATATCCGGTGTGGGTGCTGGTAAAGATACCACTCCACCTACTGGCTCCTACGGCTTATCTAAATCAACTTGGACATGTAACCCTGTTACGATTACTGTGTCGGCCACCGATGAGGGGAGTGGCGTCGCTTCAATAACAACACCTGGCGGTGCCGTTGTGACCAACTCGACGGTTACATACACGGTGTCAGAAAACGGCACATACAATTTTACCTTGATCGATAATGCAGGTAATTCCGGTATCTACCCAGTGGCAGTCAGCAATATCGACAAGACCATTTCTGTCACGCATTCCCTGACCGTGGAATACACGATTGACCCGAACGCCGACACGCTTACAGGCGGTGAGATCCCGATCACCAACGATTCACAGCATATCGGCGTTTCTGTCACGGTGCAGAGCTTCACAACAACCGGCATTGCAAATGTTGCACCTGATAAATATGCCAATTGGAGGGCGCTTACGACGGCACAGACGGCGGGCAGTATTTCACTTGGCCTAAAAGTTAAAGAAGCATCATCTTCTGCGGGAGGGTGGAATAAAATCAGTCAGACGTCCACGTTTTATTCCGCAAGCCCGGAAAATCCTGTGCAGCTTGGCATAATCAATGTCGGCGGCACGGGCAATCTTTCATTATGCGCAAAATATGGTCTTGCATGGGCAGATCAAACGTCTGTGCAGCATAACCTTACGCTTGTGTTTAATTGTGCTGACGTGGATTGATTCGTTTTTATAAAAGGGTGGTGATTCTATATTTTCTTTGAGAACAAAATTTGTAATTTCATTTTTGTCGGATTAATAATTGTCCTAATGCTTTTCTTTGGTTTAATGTCTTTTTTTAACGGCACAGTCTCAAATACAGACACTTCCAACAGCAATGTTGTAACTTCTACTGGCTTGCTTGGTTTTATAGAACGCCATGAAGGGTTTGCAGCTACAGGCTACCGTGGGGCTGATTATCAGAATGTTACAATCGGTTATGGCCATGTTGTTGAACCAGGTGAAAATTTAACTTCATTAACTCCGCAACAGGCAGACACTTTACTGAAAAACGACCTTGCTATATACGAGGTCTCTGTAAATAAAGAATTTGCGGATACAAAGCTCACGCAGTTCCAGCATGACGCACTTGTGGATTTTGCTTATGGACTTGGGCCTTACATATGGCCAAAAGCATCAAGGCTTGTTAATGATATAAAAAGCGGTGCGTCAGCTGATGTTCTTAAAAGCGATTTCACGGCATGGAATATGTGTAACGGGAATAGTGTGATCGGCCTTTACAACCGTAGATATGATGATTGGAAGCTTTTCTGTTATGGTGATTATAATTCTTCACCTGATACCAACCATTCATAAAAAGCGGAAGGACTTCCGTTTTTAGCCGACAGAAAAGGAAATATGTTTTTCCTCTGTTTGTCGCGCGCCGGTTGCCGGCTGACCATTCAGATTTCGCGCCGGATCGAAAGGTTAGTTGTTAAAATTTGTATTTTAAGTGGTGATAAGAAATCCAATCCATAATGGTGACAGCCCAAAAGAGCAGTCTTTACCCGTCCGGGCAAGGGCTGTTTTTTTGAGGCTCTTTTTGAATATTCATGTAGTGGGGAAATACGACGTTAGATTATGCGGGATAAAGGGAGGTGGCAAAAGTGCCACACAGCAGCGGGCAAAGCCCGTTGCGGGAACGTTTTCGGCGGGGGGCATTG
>DBTI01000038.1:0-8391 GCA_002306975.1 Ruminococcaceae bacterium UBA1320 | reverse complement strand
GTTGCGGGAACGTTTTCGGCGGGTGGCATTATTGCCACCTTTTACGCTTTTTATTTTATAGATAAGTGGCAAAAGTGCCACAAACCTAGATAATCAGCCGTTTGTCTGGGTGGCACGATTGCCACCCATTATGCAGGAATAGCTGTATTTCAGCCATTTAAGCGGGTGGCAGGAAGGAATGTATTTTATGAGAAATTCTTCGGTTAAATCATCGTACAGGTTGGATAAGAATATCAACTGTGACTATGACCTGATGCATGAAGAATCCGGCAAAACCAAGACAGAATTAATCAACACAGCCTTAAAATTATATCGTGATGTTTACTACAGCAAGAACAAAGCAACTTTTATTAATGACAATATTCTAGCCACAATGCAGGGCATGGTGGACGCCATGGAGCACCGCCTCAACAATAAAACAAATCAGCTTCTTTCAGAAATAGCTATTCAACAGGCTATTATCGCTCAACTGCTGGCGTACAGTATCGACGTAAAAGGTGACGTTGTCGCGGAGTATCGCAAAAAGGCGATTGAGTTTCTAAAGGTCAATCAGCGTATTCTTCGGCTTGACGAATTGATCGAATGATAGGAGGAAATTTTTATGTTAAACGTTGTTGCTTTAAACGGAAGGCTTACGGCTAACCCCGAATTCAGGCACACTAATACCGATATTCCAATAACGAGCTTTACCCTTGCCGTTGATCGGAGCTATGCGAGATCCGGATCTGAACGGCAGGCGGATTTCATCGACATTGTTTGCTGGCGCGGAATTGCAGAGTTTGCGGTCAAGCATTTTAAAAAGGGGCAGCTCGTGGCCGTGGAAGGCTCGATACAGACACGTACCTATAAAGATAATCATGGTGTGAAACGTAAGGCATTTGAGGTAGTAGCGAATAATGTGGATTTTGCCGAACCGAAAAGGCAGGTAAACGCACCGGCTCCTGATCAGGGCGCACCAGCTGAAAATAACGGTGACTTTGTTGTTATAGGCGGTGAGGATAATTTACCGGTTTAAAGGAGGTAAAATCACTTGCAATGCAAAATGTGCCATAACGCAATTTTTGCCGCAAAAGCTCCTGCTGTCGGTAACTATTTTTTCTGCGGCTTTGATAATTCCGCTCATAAAGGGAATGAAGAATGCACGGCAGATAAAAAAGTCAGTAAAAGTGGGGAGCTGAGAACTTGCCGAAGATTATAGTAAAAAGCCGATACTTAACCAACAGGACTCATATGGCAAACTATTTGCGTTACATTGCAACACGTGAGGGCGTGGAACTGCTTCCAGATGCCGTGAAAAGCCGCAGCGCTACCAATGCGCAGCGGCTTTTCATACAGGAGCATAAAAAAGAGATGGAAGGGCTGCACGAATATAATTACTACCTTTCATGTCCTACAATTGAAAATACTTCACGGGCAATTACCGCTTATGCGCAATCCGAATATGGCGGTCAGCAGGAATATGAACAATTCGCACACGGAGCAGATAACGCGATGGTATCGAATGAAGGCAAGGGTAAGCCGGCAACGCAAAAACAGAAAGACTGGATTGAGGCGCATGTCGGTGGCCTGCGTGACCTGCTTGAATATGAGGATTATGTTAAAAATCCAACTGTAGGCAATGCGTCGGAACTGATTGCGGCTATCGCAGAATACAACACAACCGATTCTGAAATCTATCTCAAGTATATCGCGGAACGCCCCGGTGTCGATAAGGCTGCGGGCGAAGCGCATGGCTTATGGAATATGACCGGCAAGGCAGACCTTAATTCAGAGCTTGAAAAGGTTATACAGGCGAAAAGCGTCGCATGGGTGCACATTATTTCATTGCAGCGGGATGAAGCCCGGCGTTTGAATTATGAATCTGCCGACGTCTGGCGGAAAATTGTTTCCGCAAACGCTGGCAGAATTTCAAAGCTCTACAGCATCGACATGAAAAATCTCAACATTTTAGGGGCGTTTCATAATGAGGGTCATCATCCGCATGTGCATTTGTTTGTATATTCCAACGACAAAAACGAGGGGGTCATACCGAAAAAGCAGATGGAAACAGCCGGAGAAAGAATGCGCTCGATGTTTACTAACAGCATTTTCAGCGAGGATATGGAGCTGGCCATTTCCCGCCGCAATGAGCTGCGCTCAGAAATGAGCGAACGGGTGAAAGCCGTATCTTCATTTTACAGGAAAGAATATAAGCCTGACCCCGACATAACGGTCTCGCTTGCGGCTTTGTCGGACGAGCTTCCCAAAGATGGGAAGCTTCAGTATGCCTATCTTAAGCCGGAGGTAAAAGAAAAGGTTAATGATACCCTGCGCCGGATCATCGGCGTGGATGAAAAACTGAATGCACTTGTTACGGAATATTTCGCATTGCAGCACAAGCTGATCGAGCAGTACAATGACGATCCGGAAAAAATTGAAGCGAGATATATTGATTTCGTACAGCACTTTTATGAGCCGCGCACCGGAAAATATGCCGAAACGCGTGATATGACCGCGCTCCATAATATTATCCTTCAGTGTGCTGCTGCCGTGAAAAATGACGCACGGACGCGGGTGTATGTGCAGGCAGGAAATTCTGTAAGTCTTGTTTCCGGCAATAATGGAATGGAAGCAAAACCGGAAGTGCTTCCGGTTGAATCGACAGGCAACGCAGCCGGCAGCATTGAGGTGGAAAAGCAGTCAACTTCTGCGGATGAGCCGGAAGTACTTCCGGTTCGTGGCGCACAATTTCAGCTGTACGATGCGGCCGGGAACCTTTTGCAACAGGAAAAGACAGGAACAAACGGACGTGCGGTGTTCCAGAGCCTTCCGGAAGGCACCTACACGGTTGAGGACAAGCAGGCGGCAGAGCAAAGCGCCCAGCGTGATGATTTCAAGATTAAGTATGCTGCAGTTCTGGCCACTCGGCTTATTGCTTCGGAGATTGCCGCGCTGTGTGAAACAGTTGAAAGCTGCTCACTACCGCAAAAGCCTGAGAAAACCCGACAGCACAAGCGCTTTAAGCGACACAATAAAAATTACGGAATCAGGGAGGATGTTTCAAGATGAACGATAAGTTTATATTTCAATTTGCAATTGGTGACAGACCGATATTTGAAAAAAACGGTGATTACTTCTATGGCCGCCTTGTAGACAAAGAACAACTGGCATACGGGCTTTTCACCGATGATCCGGAAGGCTTTGAACCGGTTGAAAACATGCAGGACTATGAAAAAATACAGGAGGTTACAAAAATCAATTCGCAGCTCCGCAATATCTCTATCACGAGTTTGGATAAAGGCGTTATTACGGTTGTAATGGAATACGCGGGAGAATACGAGTATTTCCGCCTTCCTGGACTAAAGATTGGGGAGGTATCGGACAATCTGGCAGCATTCCTTATTACCAAGATAACCCGTAAAAGCAACTCGGAGCTTTCTCATCCATATATCGTAGATATCAATGGAAATACAATAAAGAACAATAAAAAGCGCCTGTAACGGCGCTTTTTATTATGGAGGGAAGTCTTATGAGTTACGATATTGAGAAAGCCCGCAAGCTTGTTGCTGATATTAAAAGCGGGGCGCAGAGTCTTAATACCTTAAGCAATGAAATCGTAAAGAAAGCCCGTGAATACACACTGACGCAGGAAAAATACAGGGAGCTGCTTGATTTCAGCGCTAAATTTTATAACTACAGTTTCAACAATTGCATCTTGATTCAGATGCAAAACCCGCATTCAACATACGTCGGCAGTTTCAAGCATTTCCAAAAGCTCGGCTACAGTGTCAAAAAGGGCGAACACGGGATAAAGATTCTAGTGCCTGTTAAGGTTAAAGTTTTAAAACAGGATGGTGAGATTAAAAAACTCAGTGAAGCGACCGAAGAAGAAAAAATAAAAGCGGCGAATGGCGAACTCACAGTCATTGAAAAAACTTATTTTAAACCCGGGACGGTTTTTGATATTTCACAAACCAATGTGCCGCAGAAGGATCTGCCTAAAGTTTACGGCTTTATGGAGGAAAAGCCCGACAGTTCTATGCAATATCAGTGTATCTATGATATCGCAGATCAGCATGGTATCCTGATTGAAACCGAAGATCTGAAATCTATATCGCTTAAAGGTTATTATCAGCCGTCTGATGATAAGATTGTATTAAACAACAGGCTTAATGACGCCAATATGGTAAAAACGCTAACCCATGAATTCGCTCACGCCCTGCTTCACAAAAGTAGCCGGGATATGCCGAAACCGCAGGTTGAATTTGAAGCTGAAAGCGTCGCATACATGGTATTGCGGCAGATCGATGCCGATCTGCGTGATTACCAGTTCGACTATATAGGGCAGTACTTCAGCAAATTTAAAGAGCTTAAAGACAACGACTTAGGAGCAAGTCTGAGAAGGATAAACAATACGGCAAGCTACATATCGGGGCTTTATCGGGAAAATATAAAGGATTATCAAAACGAGCAGTGTGCGCCGGAACAGGAGCAGCCTGAAATGGAACAGGATATCCCGATCGCGCCAATGGCCGTCTTTAAACACTTGAAAAAGGAGAACGCCAATGAAGAAGATCCCTTTAGCTGATATCCTGGAGTTTTCTTTTTGTTCGCTCGCAGCGTATATCATTTTCTCATTCATATATAACCTGGGAGCATTTATCAGCGGTAAAAAGAAAGTCTCGATACAAACGATTTTTGAAATATGCGTACATAGTTCTCACGCCGGCTTATCTATTCTCTTTGCGTTTTTAATTGGTGGCCTTATTGTAATGCTCATCGGAATGCGCTATGACCTTAACGTTAAATTACGTCGCGCCGGCAACGGCCAATACGGCAAAGCGAGATTTATGACCGAAGCGGAGAAAAACAAAACATATCCGTGGGTTACCGCCGGAAAAGAAAAAACGCCTGGCTTTGTTGTTGGATACAACAAACAAGGCTGGCAAATTGATAGCTCTGACATGAGTATGCTTATGGTGTCCCCTCCAGGCGGCGGTAAGACGACAGGTGAAATTATACCAACACTAAAATATAACGCCGAGGTAAACCGCAGGACAGGCGGCAAAGGGGCTTCTATCATTGCGACCGACGCAAAAGGTACTCTGGAAGCCACCTGCTCAGGTTTCCTCAAGGACTCCGGTTATAATACATTTGCGCTCGACTTTCGTTTTCCTTTGTATTCCCATCATTATAATCTCATGAATAACGTTAATCTCTACATCGACAAGGCAAAAGCGGCTGTAAATTCCGATAGCCGTATTCTTGCCCAGGCGCAGGCCGAAAAGTATGCGAAGGTGCTTGCACAATCGATTGTTAACAACACCGCCATGCCGGTTACCAGCAGTAGTGAAGGCTCACAGTATTTTAACGAGACTTCTGAGGGCCTTATTACCGCCATTATCCTGATTGTCAGTGAATACGGGTATGACGGTGAAAGGCACATTATATCAGTGTTCCGGCTTATCATAGATCTCAACGGGCTTGATGAGGAATCTACAGAAACGTTGCAAAAGAACCGGCTTGAGCAGCTTTTCAGCCTGCTTCCTCCGGAGAACCGTGCGAAGCTGTTTGCCGGCCCTTCGATCAAGGCCGACGTGAGAACGTCGATGAACATTTTCTCATCCGCACTTGGCAAGCTTGTCAGTTTCATTGACAGTGAGCTTGAGCAGATGATCTGCGAGCACTCCATGCAGCTTAACACTGAGGATTTCGTAGAAAAGCCGACCGTTATTTTTCTGATTGTCCCAGATGAAGATACGACGAAGCATTTCTTCTCTAGCCTTTTCATTCGAAATATCATGAATGAACTGATTGCAATCGCAGAACGCGAGCCGGATCAGGAGCTTAAAAGGCAAGTCCTTTGCACATGGGACGAGTTTGGCCAGATACCGCCGATAAAAGACTTCAGCTCGCTGGTGACGGCGGCACGCAGCCGCGGCATACGCTTTATGACGGCGCTTCAGTCACTCGGTCAGCTGGAGGAACGTTACTCACAGGCTCAGGCGAAAACCATACGTCAGGCGTTTCAAATGACATTGTTCAGCTATCAATCTCCAAACGCAATTGAAACGGCACGCGAATTTTCCAACGTGCTTGGTACTTATACCACAACATCAGGATCCGTTTCGCGTGGGGATAAAAGCGATTCAAGCAGCCTTCAGCTCATCGAACGCAAGCTTATGAAAGAGGATGAAATCATCAATATGCCGGCCGGCGAATGGATACTGATGAAGTCAGGCTGCCATCCATTTAAAACGCATTTGAACCTGTATTTTAGAGTTTTCGATGATATTCATAAAAAATCACCAGAGCAAATGCCCGTGCATGTACGTAAAATTCATTACCTGACGGAAGAAAAAATACGCCGGCACGCGGGCGCAAAATACAAGGTTATACCAGGGCAATTTGACAGGTAGTAAAAATCACAAAAAGGCTGCTGCACAGCGATTATACAAGTCGCTGTGCGGCAGCCTTTTTTATTTATATACATATAGTGAGAGGCTTTTTTTAGAAGGAATGTTATTCCCTATATTTTTGAAGGAGTGTCATTAAAATGGATGAGAGAAAAGTACGCCCACTGAAACGTGCAGTAATCAAGGAAGAATACATTATGATAACCGGTGATATGATGGAGGCTGTTATCCTCAATCAGATGATATATTGGAGCAAACGCGTTAATGACTATGATGGTTTTATTTCAGAGGAGAATACTAGGCGCGCTCAGGAAGATAAAAGCAGCTCTGCATTGACTCTTTTGCACGGCTGGATACATAAATCAGCTGCGGAACTGAAAGATGAAATAATGAGCAGCGACAGTCCGAAAACAATCATGCGCAAATTGGACAGCCTTGTCAAAAAAGGCTTCCTTGACCGCCGCAACAACCCTGACCACCCTTATGACCGCATTTATCAGTATCGTGTTAATTTCCTTGTTGTTATAGATGCATTAAACAAATATGGTTATCCACTTGATGGGTTTAAAGTTGAATATCAGCCACAGACAGCAGAAGGAACAGACAGCGTCCTGACAGAAGATTCCCCCAAGCAGCCCAAAGGACAGACTGACTTAACCAAGGGACAATTTGACGTTTGCAAAGGACAAAATGACGAATGGAAAGGACAAGGCGAAAATTGCAAAGGTCATGATGTCCCAGCAATACCAGAGAGTACTTCAGAGATTACCTCAGAGATTACTCCATCCTCCCCCCCTTACCCCCAAAAAGGCCAGAAGCGGAAGAAGATGGATGACAGAACAAGAGTAGTGCCGGAAATATTAACGGCAATCGGTATTGATAAGCTGCGGCACATTGACATGATTAATCTAATCAGATCTCTTGTGTCCGATTTGTTGCTTACAGGAGAGGTGGGACGGAACCAGTTCCGTTTGAACGATGTCGAAAAAGCAATTCGGAATCTGACCGCTGATGAGATTGACGGGGTCATTGACCGGTTTACCGAGCAGGGGGAAAAAGGCAGGATTCCCTGCCCTGACGATTATCTAAAAACTTGCTTTTTACATGCCGGTCAAGCGGCGGAATACAAGGCGCTTGCGAGTAAATCCGGTTCGGAAGGCATTCATAACGGTAATCCGAGCTTTAACGTAGACGATTACGTGGAACTGCAAATGCAGCTGCTGCACAGGGAAGGAGAAAACTGAGCTATGAAAGCAGTTTTAAAATATCCAGGAGCGAAGTGGAGAATCGCAGACTGGATAATATCATACATGCCGGAGCATAGAAGCTATCTTGAACCGTATGCTGGCAGCTTGGCCGTTTTTTTTAACAAGCAGCAATCTCCAATTGAGACGATCAATGACATTGACGGCGATGTCGTAAACCTGTTTCGCTGCATCCACAACGATAGCAAAAGACTTGCAAGCCTTGTTGCCGCGACACCATACAGCCGTGCAGAATACGAAGAATCTTTTTATCGTCAATCATACGATGACAGCCTGGACTGGCAATCTATTCCAGCTAGCCAAATATCTAAAAATGTTATCACAAAAGTTAAACCCGGCTCGATTATCCTCTTCCACAACGCGGCGATCCATACGCCTGAAGCACTGCCGGGAATCATCGAGAATCTGCAAAAACAAGGGTACAAACTCGTGCCGATTTCGCAACTCATCTATAAAGATAACTATACAATGGATGTGGCTGGGAAACAGCACAGTAATATGGCAACGTCGAGTGGGGCGATATCATCGGCAAAGCCTGCTAATTTCAATGACACATTGCTGCCGGATTGATTGAGGGATTATATATAGGAACCGGGAAGAGTTTTTCTGTAATTAAGAACAAAATCCAGTGAGCTGAAGTTTAGCTCGCTGGATTTTGTTGTCCGTATCATGGGGTTAAAACCCTCGGCTTTAGCCGAAGCCTTTAGGTCAACCTCCTAATGATTAAGGAA
>DBTI01000214.1 GCA_002306975.1 Ruminococcaceae bacterium UBA1320 | reverse complement strand
TTGATACCGGCATTGAGCAGGTTTCAACGGTTGTTCAGACCAATTCCTCCACTTCCGAAGAAAGTGCCGCCGCAAGTGAGGAGCTATCCGGTCAGGCAGATATGCTCAAGCAGATGGTGGGGCGTTTCCATCTTAGGTCACAGGGAAATTACGAGGCTACCCGCCCGGTTGAAAAAAGCCATGAGCCGACATCGGACGCGAAACACGCCAAAATTTCACTTGACGGAAGCTTCGGAAAATATTAAGGACTTATCCCGGAATCAATAAGTCCTAAGCCTTTTCTACACCGGATGCGTCGTCATATGCATGGAGGAAAACCATGAATCACACTTATCACCCCCGATACACACAAAAAGCGCCCGAATTTACTGAAAGATCGGTGAAAGACTGCACGCATGGAGATATTCTGGCGTCTGATGTGTTTAACCTCGCCGGTTGCAAACTGCTGTCCGCCAATACAGAGATAAACGGCTATATCAAGGATCATTTAAGCCTTAACGGCATACGCCGCGTCAATATTTATTCCTGCGGCGAACAGCCCGGAAAAGGCACTTCCGATGAAATCGCCGTAAATGATTACCGGAATGCCGTCATCTGCCTTAAAGGCATATTCCTTGATGTTACAGCCGGGCGGGCACTGGATTTCGGCAGGATCAAGCAAATTTCCAATGTCGTTGTTAAGCACAGCGGAATACAAAACAATGCGAATATCATCAAATTTATACATAAGATCCGGTCAGCCGACGGTTATACGTATACCCACAGTGTCCATGTCGCGTTTTACTCCCTGTTGCTTGCCGTATGGCTGCAATTTTCAGAGGAGGATACGGCTCTTGCATTTCAGGCAGGTCTTTTGCATGATGTTGGTAAAATCAAGATACCCAAAAGCATTCTGAAAAAACCCGGGTCTCTTACCGCCGAAGAATTTGACGTTATTAAAACGCATACCACGCTCGGATTTGATTTTGTCGACATTCCACAGGTAGACAGCCGGCTTAAACAGGCCGTTCTGTCGCACCATGAGCGCCTGAACGGCAGCGGTTACCCTTTGGGAATCATTCCGGAAGATCCTTTTGCCCGTATAGTCGCGATTGCCGATGTTTATGATGCCATGACATCCGACCGTGTGTATAAAAAAGGTGTTACGCCGTTTAAAGCCTTTAACTTTCTGCTCAGCGAGGGTCTTGCGCTTTTCGACTCACACATGCTCCACATTTTCGTTTCGAATCTTACGGCTTATCTGACAGGTTCGCGGGTGCTTCTGGCTGACGGTGAAACGGCGGCGCTCGTTTACATCCCTCCCGACAATCCCGAAAGGTATATTCTTCGCGCAGAATCTGGAACCGTTAATGAGATTTATACAGAGATAGTAGCAATTTTATAAAATCCATGACAAATTTTCTATTCAGGGGCTGTCGCTATTTTGGCGACAGCCCCTGAATTTTACCATGGCTTTGAAATAATCACGTACTTTGTGTTTCGCCAATACTATTATAACAAATTTAAAAAGAATAGGAATTACTTTTGCTTTTTCCCTGCCGGAAGAGGGAAAACATGCTCTTGATTATCCTTTGCAAAATATATTTGCATACGTAAAAAAACGCGCCCACTAAAAGGTGAGCGCGTTTTTCAGTGGTGTCTACGAACTTTTGCGGCAAGCTGATTGATACATCAATTCATTCATTGCGTTCTATCAATTTGCTGTCCCCCGGAATATCAAATACAAACCGGGAACATTTAAAATTACCGCGTTTCCTCTTTTTTAGCGGAGATGCCGACCTCATCAGTCTGGTCATAGGAATATCTTTTTACGAAAAAGTCCTGAATGGATATCAGTGAAGGAATAACGATAGGCAAAAGAATAATGCTCAGGATGAAGATGCCCAATACGACGCAGACCGCAAGCTCAACAAGAGTTTTAAGCCCGGAGGGGATAAGGGTGGCAAATGTTCCGGCGAGGATGAGCGCCGCCGAGAGCACAACTCCGCCCACATTGGCGGATGCGAGAACAATGCCCTCATGAGGCTTGACATGGCGGTATTCCCGGTATCGTGTCATGAGGAATATGCTGTAGTCCACACCCAGTGCCACAATCATGACAAAACCGAAAAACGGCACATTCCACGTAATTTCACTGGTGTGCAGAAATATCTTTGTAAATAGGCTCGTAAGGCTGATGGAAGAATAAAAGGAAAGAAGCAAAGAACCAATGATGTAAACCGGAATCCAGAAAGATTTAATAACCAAAACAAGTACGATAAAAATGCCGATAAGCACAATGACCTGTGTTGTGGCCATGTCGCTTGTGGCAATGCCGTGCAGGTCGTTCGTTGCCGAGGTTTGACCGCCTATTGCGTATTTGGCATCTTTAAGAGCTGTGCCCTGCAAGGATTCGGACATAAACTTGTTGATATCGTTAACTGTTGAAATGGCGCTGTCGGAATAAGGATCGTCGTTCAACGTCACGGTCAGCTTAACAGTCTTTCTGTCTGACGACATATAAGAGTCTAATGATTTTTTGAAATCCGCTGATTTTAACGCTTCATCAGGAATGTTAAAGCTTTTCACGGATTCCATAGTGGTAAGAAAATCATTTGACTGCCCGATGCCGGCAGAAACTTTTTTAATTCCGTCACTGCTCGCACCGATTCCGTTTTTCAAAAGAGACAAAGAGTCCCCGACGGTGGAGAGCCCTCCGGTCAGCTGCTGCTGCCCGGCAGACAGTTGACCGAGGCCGTCCGTCAGCTGCTGCATGTTGCTTGCGATTACGCTCTGTCCGGAGCTTCCCTGAGAAAGGCCCTGCGCGAGCGCTTCTTCGCCGGATTGAAGCTGGTCTAATCCGTCTTCCATTTTAGAGATGCCATCGGATATTTGAACCAACCCCCCATTTAATAATCCCAGATTATAAAGAATGCTGTTGTCGCTGGCATTGGTTGAAAAAAGGCCGGTGTTCATTGCCTTCATGCCGGCGTCGAGCGACGCAAGGCTGCTCAGCGACTCTGCCTCTTTCTGGAGCGTAATATAAGTAGGGTCGTTTTTTAAGGAACTGTTTTCCGTGCCGAGCTGCGCAACTGCCTGCTGGATTCCCGTTGCCAGCTGCGCAACCTGACTGATGCCCTGCTCAGTTGCGGAAAAATTTGGTTTCATCGTTGTAAGCCCGCTGTACAAACCCGAGTAACCGCCATTGAGCTGATCAATTGTGCCTTTGACAGTGGAAAGGCTTGATTTGATCTGCCCGATGCTTTGCGCAATGCTGGTTGCTCCGGAGGCACCGCTTGAAACTCCGCTCTGCAACTGCTTCATAGCGTTTGTCAGGCTTTGCATGCCCGATTCTATTTTGGTTGTGCTGTCGGTCAGCTGAGTTACCTTGGAAAAATCGGGCACAGTGAGCTTGCTTTTCATTGTGTCAAGCCCGGCGGATATCTGAGAAAGCCCGCCGTTGGCCGAATTCATACCGGAAACTACCTGGCCCAACTGGTTCCCTGAATAAAGGTCGGAAATTTCTTCGCCTGTCGGTTGGGTCGGGCCCATAACGGAATTAACGCCTTTGATATTGCGTATCTTTTCCGTAAGACTGTCGATGGCGGCAAGGCTGGTGCTGTTGTCCATGGCGGAGACGCTTTGGATGACGACCGTTGTGGGCATGGTGGTACCCTTGTTAAAATGCTCCGATACGGTGTTGAAGCCCATAACGGAAGGCGAACTGTTATCCATGTCCTGAAGATTATCGAATGAGAGTTTATAAGTACCAATCAGAATAACCGGAAGAATCAGAATAGCGATGGCGGCGATTACTATTGCGGGTCGCTTTGTTGAAAACGAAGACGCTTTTTCCCAGATTTTGCTCTGACGGTGTTCCGCCACATTTCTCGAGGGCCAGAACATGCCTTTGCCCAGTATGCGGAACAAAGCGGGGGTCAGCGTTAATAATTCAACGACCAGAACTAAAATGCCGACCGCAACGGCAACACCGGAACGGTAAACGCTGAATTTGACAAAATTGAGCGCCATAAAAGCGATAAAGATGGTTGCAGCGCTGAAAACAACTGTTTTGCCCGCGGTTTTAAAGGTAGCGCTTATGGCGTCGTCAATGTTTATATGCTTTTTCATCTCTTCCTTAAATCTGTTGAAGAGAAGAATGTTGTAATCTGTACCTATTCCGAAAAGAATGAGGATGAGAAACATTCGGGTAAGGCTAGTGACGGGGAATCCCAGCTTGTCGATAAGCTGCCCCACAATTCCCATAGAGGTAAGATAAGCGATGCCGACAGAGAGAAGTGAAACGAGCGGCGTGATTACTGAACGGAACATCACCACAAGCACAATAAGAATGAACAGAACGGTGATGATAGCGCTCTTTTCAACGCCGGAATTGGTTTGTTTGAGATAATCGTTTGAGATGAAGTCACTGCCTGTGACATAATGGCTGACCTTTAGATTTTGCAGCTTGCTGTCTACCTTGTTGACAAAAGTCTCAGTATCGCTGCCGTCTTTTTCATATGTAAACTGTGCGAGCATCGTGGTGTTGTCTTTTGAAACAAGCTGCGATTTCGCTTCCGGTGTGTCAAAGCTGTCGAGGATATCGGTGATCCCGAGGGCTCGTTTGTCGCCTTTCAGGTCTTTCAGAGCGGACTCGATTTCATTCATGTCCTGATCTGACAGCGTGTTTTTGTCATAGAAAACGAAGATGCCTGTATTTCCTTTTGTTGTTGACATGCCGTCAATCATCTTTTGAGCTGCCTGAGAGGGATAGCTCTGATCCATGGTCATATTTCCTCTTTGATCAATAATTTGATCGAGGTTTGGCGTGAAGATGGTCAGTGCGATAGTGGCAACAGCCCACAGGATGATGATTAACCAGCGCGATTTGATTATAGTTTTCATTTTGCCGACCTCCTTGTATCGTGTTTGAATTTGAACCTTGGTTCACTATTGATTCGCAAGACTTTGAACCGTTGTTCACTATTGATATATAAATAATACTAATTTCAATAAGAAATATAACGAAAGAATTCTTGGGCATTGTTGAAAACAAGCCCAGCAAAAAGGCATAAACTCAACCTCTTTGCTCGAATTAATTCTATGTTTCTAATCAAAATAAGTATAAACCATAGGCAATTTCATTTATGAACCTATGTTCACTTTTATGAGAAAAAATTAAAACCGGGAAACGATATCTTTAAAAAATATTTTAATCAGTTGATCAACCAGCAATTTTACTTCCGAGCCGTTTTCATATTTATTCAATATGCTGCAGAAGCCTTCGATAAAAGAAGCGGAAAGAACATAGGTGATGTAGGTGTTGCCGGTCTCAGCGCCGCTTTCGGTGATGTTTTGAAGCATTTGCGTTTTCAGAACTTCATCAAGTAGGTTAATAAGGTCTTGTTTGGTGTTTTCATATTTGTTTTGTACGCCTTTGCTCTTTTCGAGTAAAATAAGCAGCTCAATGTTATGCTCTTTGCAGACATCCAGCAGCTTTCCCACCATCAGATTGATTCCGTAATAATTTTCTTCTTTAGGTTCCTGTTGAAAATTATATTCGACGGCCTCTTTTGCGTCAATTTTATTGATTTCCCTGAGGGAATAAATCAGAGTGTCATAAACCGTACCTACTACGGAGTTAAAAAGCTCTTGCTTGTTTTTGTAATAATGATAGACATTGCCGATCGCAACGTGTGCGTTTTTTGCAATTTTGCGCATGGAGGCGTTGTTGTAACCCATTGCTCTGAATTCAGTCAATGCGGATTCCAAAATTTCATTTTTTATATCGTCTTTTAGATATTGCATAAATGAACCCCCGTTATCTTTCGAGTATAACATAATGCCGCGCAAAATGAAACAATAAATTATTATATAAATATTGGATATTTAAGATTGTTTTTTAAGCAGTTTTAATATTTACTCAAGATGAAACGCAGTCATGAAAACAAAGCTGTCAGCATGACTTGCCTCCTGTGCAACTATTGTTCTAATTTATTTTTCTTTTTAAGTTTATCAAGAAAAACAGTGAACAAATACAATCCGAACAAAAAGGCTGACAATGGATTGCTGCTCGCTGCGAGCCCGTTGATTATACTTAGCTGCTCGGTGCCGTCGTTTACCATATAAGTTCTTGTGGAGGAAGGCCCCCTGACGCCCATTTCGTTTAGGTCAATATGGCCGCCGATGATAACGACTCTGTCGAAGATATCGAGGATCACGTCGTAAATATATTTTTCCATATCTTCAAAAGCGTCAATCAATTTGCGGTTATAGGTTGAAAGCGGGTCTCCCCGTACCTGACTAATCATCTGCACTTCGTCCAAAGCACTCTCGATAATCAACAGGTGATTAACCCAGCACTGATTGATGGCAAACAGCTCAATTTCCTTTTGTGCATGCTGAAACTCATTTTCCGATACCTGCGCTAAAATTTCCCGGAATTTTTCCGGCCTTGTTTTTTCCAAGACGCAGAGTGAGTCTTCACCGGTTAAAATCTTTCCGCGCTTTTTATGCACGATTGAACGCTGATCCTCAGCTACCGATGAGTATTTAGAAAGTGTGATTTTTGCGTCAAGTGTTTGCCCTTCGACGACTTTTTGAGTGTGCACGACAGCCCTGTTGATTGCGGGATTATTAAGGGGCCCGTTTTGCTTGCTATCCAGATATTTTGGAGGAATATTGTCGCTCAGGCGGTATTTGACCATTAAATCATCTTCCAGACTGATGAAAAACCGGCTTTCCCCCGGATCGCCCTGCCTTCCGGCACGCCCTCTCAACTGGTTGTCTACGCGAACACTTTCATACCGGTTTGTCTCGATCACATAAAGACCGCCCAAAGAACAAACCTGCCCGAAGCCTTCTCCGTCCCTGCCGCCGAGCCGGATATCCACACCCCGCCCTGCCATATTGGTGGAAATCGTAACCGCGTTAAAATTTCCGGCGTTCGCGATAATCTCCGCCTCTTCATCATCATTTTTCGCATTAAGCACGGTGAGTTCCGGAATAAACGGCCTAAGCTTCGCGGCCAGCTGCTCCGATTCTTCGATCGTCATGGTGCCCACAAGGATAGGTCTGCCAGCCGCGTGCACCTTTCGGATTTCCCCGATGACAGCCTCATATTTGGCTTCCTTTGTTGCGAAGATAAAGTCAGCATGGTCAATTCTGATACAGGGCTTATGCGAGGGAATCACCGTGACCTCCTTGTTGTAGAACTCATAAAATTCAGAGGCCGACGAGCCGGCTGTTCCTGTCATGCCGCATAGATTAGGGTAGAATTGAAAAAAGTTTTGAAGTGTTATCCTGTTCATTACGATACCGTGGGCTTTGGGAACGATCCCTTCTTTAATCTCCACCGCGGCCTGAAGCCCGTCGGGCCACTCGCGATTTTTCACGATCCGGCCTGTAAATTCGTCGACGAGCAGAACCTCATCGTTCCGTACAATATAATCGACGTCCCGTTTGAGAAGAAACTGAGCCTGAAGGATCACATTGACCTTTGTTAACAGTTCCAGACTTTTTTCGTCATAGAGATTTTTTATTCCCAATAGTTTCTCGATCAAAGTGACTCCGGATTCGGTTAAAGCGATGTTGTTTGAATATTCGTCCGTTGCAAAATGAATATTCTTTTGCAGCTTGGAAACCGCATCAAAAATCTTCTTTTCAATTTCCACCTTGGCAGGCATGTCTCCTGCTATTACCAGCGGGATGCGTGCTTCATCAATCAAAATGGAGTCTGCTTCATCGATGATCGCTAGATGAAAAGTACGCTGGACGATAGAATCTAAATCATAAGCCAAAAAGCCGCGCAGATAATCAAAACCGGCTTCCTTCGCCGTAAGGTAGGTGACATCGGCTTTATAGGCTTCTTTTCGCTCTTTTTGATTCATAGCCTCATGGATATACGTCACGGATAAACCCATAAATTCATAGATAGGCTTCATCCACAGGGCGTCCCTTTTTGCCAGATAGTCATTGAAGGTTAAAACATGTACGCCTTTGCCGAATAATGCGCCCAAACAGGCAACGAAAACGGCAGACAGAGTTTTTCCCTCCCCGGTAGGCAGCTCTACAATCCGGCCTTCTGTCATTGCGACGGCAGCCAGCAGCTGGGCGTCATGGGGTGTCAGCCCCATGGTACGCTTAACCGATTCAGACACCGCTGCAAAGGTTTCGGGCAACAGATCTTTTATGGATTCTCCGTTTTGAGCGCGTTTTTTTAATGCCTGTGCCAAGGCTTCAAGCTGGGCGTCATCCATGCCAGACGGCGTATTCTTTTTGATTTTTATAAGTATTTGCTTATAAGCATTCAGATTATATTCTACGTATCTGCTTTTCACCGTATTTATCCTGATTTCTATTTTATAATTTATTTACAAAGGATAGGGGGTATATCATCTTTGATGTAAGATTTTACCCAATTCAGCCATCTGATATAAAGAATACCATAAAAAAAGCAAAAAATAAACCAGTGAATTCCGTATGATATAGACAGGTTTGCCTTTGGTGAACAAAACAGGCATAAAGCAAACCGCGCCCACAAAATTGTGAGTGCGGTTTGCCGCGGCGCAGCCGCTAAACTTTTCCGATATAGCTTTTTGCAGAGTTGGGTAAACATAGTCTGCCGTTAATACTGTATTTGCAAAATAGGCGTTCTAATCCATCAATATAGGCATGATAAGCTTCCGTTCCTTCTTTGGGCGCATATGAAGCAGAGAGATTCCTTCCGATGAAACCGTCTTTTTCAAAAGAAATATTATTTTCAAAGGTTTGGTATTCACATTTGCCACCTTTGAAGAAGTCCGCATAATTCTCGGGATCATCTCCTCCGGTTCCACCGGAAAAGCCGTTATAGCCGGGGCAGTACTGTTTATTGATCTTATCATTTTCAATGACTAAATCGCTTGAGCTGTCTCTGGTGTTCCAAACAAGAATAACCTTGCTGTTGCTCTTTAAGATCCTTTTACACTCCAATCTGAAATTCGCCCTGTCGAACCAATGGAATGCCTGTGCAACTGTTATATAATCGATGCTGGAATCGGATAATGTTGTATTTTCCGCCGAAGCTTTAATTGAAGTATATTTTGCAAATCGGGTCAACTCTTTTTCCGCGGTTTGACGCATATCGTCATTTGGTTCAACGCCGATGACCCGGCTGTTGTTTTGCAGTAAAAGCCGGCTGAATATGCCTGTTCCCGAACCGATATCCGCAATAGTACTGCTTTCGCTTAAACCGATTTCGGAATACAGGTAGTCGATAAGTGCTTTGGGATAAGTGGGTCTGTATTTTGAATATATCTTTGCTTTCCCGGTAAATTTTCCTTCATTCATATTGTATATCCTTTCTGCTGAAATCAATGACACAGGTATATTATAAATGAAAAGAGGTTAACGGCAAACTGCTAAAGCACAAAAAATGAGTATGATTTTCCGATCTGCGGAACAGTTAACATAGAATCTCAGGCTGAATGTTTAGCATATTTGCCCTTGAGTATATCCTGTTGTGTCATTGACATGCCAACAGGAAGTGTTATCATAATAATTAGTTAATATTTTTAACTATTCAATTAATTAACCTTATGATTATCTAACTAATATTATAGGAGGTAGTATGATTGCCTAATGAAAAGCTGGATGCAGTTGCAGAAAATTTTCTCAAAGTTTTTCCTGTCGTAATCAAGTATTTCATCATGCTCGGGAATGAGGTATCCGACCCCGATTATTCTTTTCAGGAATATCAGGCTCTCCATGTTCTCAAAGCGTGTGGGAAAGTACCGATCTCCACGGTGGGGTCGATGCTGCTTATTTCAAAACCGAGAATGACTGTTCTCGTAGATAAGCTGATTGCAGCGGAGCTTATTGAGAGAATCCCTGACAAAAAAGACCGAAGAATTATTAACATAGCGCTGACCGGGAAAGGGAAACAGTTTACCGATAACCACAGTCAAAATTTAAAAACCGGAGTATGCGAACGCTTCGCCGGGCTTAGTGAAGATGAGATGGAACGATTTCTAACGTCTATGAAAGTCATGCAGGGCATTATGATTAAGACAAAATTAGGGGAGTTTAAACTATGACAGCAATTGAAAATTTAAGCAAAAAGCGCAAAAATATCATTATGGTGGGATTGACGTTAAGTGTTCTTCTCGCTGCGCTTGACAGCACAGTCGTTTCGACAGCTATGAAAAAAATATCGGATGATTTGAATGGGCTTGATCTGTACACATGGCCATTAACCATCTACATGCTTTTTTCAACTATCATAACACCGATATCCGGAAAATTGGCGGATACTTTCGGAAGAAAGTTCTTTTTTATGATTGGTGCAGTTACATTTCTGGGAGCTTCCGCGCTCTGCGGAGTTTCACAGACAATGATGCAACTGATTGTATTCAGAGGTATTCAGGGAATAGGCGGCGGCATATTAATGTCAAACACCTTTGCCATGATCGGTGACATTTTTCCTCCGGAGGAAAGAGCCAAAAACACGGGTATTGTATTTTCCGCATTCGGGCTTGCCAGTGTGATCGGCCCGGCGCTGGGCGGAACCCTTACTGACCATCTCGGTTGGAGGTGGGTCTTCTACGTAAATTTACCGGTAGGCATTATTTTCATTGCGATCATCCTGGCAACTGTGCCGTCCATCAAACATATTCATGCGGCACGCTCAAAAATTGATTATATGGGAACCATTGCCCTCGTATTAGGGCTTACCCCCATGCTCTTCGCATTTATGTGGGCGGGCGATAAATACGCATGGTCTTCTGTGCAGATTATCAGTCTGTTCGCGTTTTCCGCTGCTTTACTGGTGATATTCGGGTTGATTGAGAATCGGGCAAAAGACCCCATTATTTCGATGTCGCTTTTTAAAGACAGAACTTTTCGGATATCAACTGCCTCTGTCTTTCTTTCGAACGCAACCATGCTCGGTGCGGTTTTGTTTATTCCTTTGTATGTCCAGGTGGTTTTGGGAAAAAGCGCCACTGATTCCGGAATGGCAGAGCTGCCGATGATGCTGGGCTTTGTTGTGGCAAGCTTTATAAGCGGACAGGCAATTTCGAAAACCGGAAAGCTGAAAGTTTTTGGAGTTGCCGGTTTTGTTTTAACAGCGGTCGGCATTCTTATCCTCACGGTGTTGGGGGCAAATTCCCCGTTTGCGATGCTTGTGATCGGAATGCTGATAGCCGGTGTGGGCATTGGTATCAACATGCCGGTATTTACGCTTGCCGTTCAAAATGTGTTCCCGCAAAGCAAAATGGGTGTGGTTACCGCCGCAGTTCAGTTTTTCAGAAGTATTGGAGGTACTATTGCATCTGCCGTATTTGGCACCGTGATGCTGTCTTCAATCACAAGTGGCTTGTCGAAAATTGATTTTCTGGCATTAACGTCTTCAAATCCATCAATTGATTTGAGCGCTATCACGAAAAACCCCAAATTGCTGACCAACGTTAATACGATAGAATTATTAAAAAAGAGTGTCCCCGATTCCGCCATGGCAGTGTTCAATAATCTTTTGACGCAAATAAAAAATATTCTCTGCATTTCAATTCACAATGTTTTTATTACAAGTCTGGTGATTGCTTTAGTCGCAGTTATCATTTCGCTGTTCTTGCCTAATCTTGTGATAAAAAATGAAAAACAAAAGACGAGTGAGATTTCTACTTCAGAAGAGCCTGTGGTAGCACCGGCATCTGTAAATATTGATGTCTGATTTAGTATTTCCAACTTGCTCAGAATTTTGAATCTTGTTAAAGCCGGCGATACATCATTTTGACAAATGATATTTTTAGCGCGTCGATTATATAAGCGAGCAAACAGCCTTAAAGTCCTCAAAGAAATTACTCGCGCGAAAAAACTATCCGGCAGCTAAGTCAGTGACTGCCGGATTTTACGTTATTTAACAGAATATCCGGTTTTTTTAAAAACAATATGGAAACATTATTATATAAAAAATCAATTGGAAGCCTACCTTAAATTATTGACAAGCATAAATTCACATACTATAATTAACAGTATAGATGTGCACGAGCACAAACCACCGATTGATTATTGTGCTCGTGCACAAAAAACGACAAATATTATTGTGTGACATCTGCAAGACCGGCAGCTATTTGGATTTTGCATGTATATATAACACAATAAGCTTTTGGTTTACCTAACGATATCACAAGATTATTGTGTTATATGGCACGTGCCATGGCGTTTAGCCCGTTCCTATATACAACTGCTCCTATATTCATTTCTTATTCTGTTGTATATAGATGAACGATGTGAAACACGGAACAGGGGCTGATATGAGTATTACAATAAAGGAAATTGCGGAGCTCTGCGGAACATCGCGAGGCACAGTGGACAGAGTGCTTAACGGCCGGGGTAATGTAAGTATCGAACTCGAAAGCAAAATCCGCGAGGTTTTGACCCAACACAATTACGAACCGAACACAACAGCGCGCGCTTTGGTAAAATCGCAAAAGAAATGTCTGATCGGTGTTGTCATTAATTCGGTAGGAAATCATTTCTATTCTGAAGTGCTTCGGGGCGTTGAAGCTGCCGGAAAGCATGTCGAAAATTATGGTGTTCGCATCATCATTTCCGAATTAAAAGGATACAGCGAAGATGAGCAGATGAACGCCATCTGCGAACTGGAGAAGCAGGGAATAGACGGTTTGGCGCTGACACCAATATATTCGGACAGAGTCATTGATAAAATTGCTGAATTAAAGGAAAAAGGCATTCCAACGGTACTCATGAATGCGGATATCGACGGGAGCGAGCGGCTTGCAGTGGTCGCTTCGAACAACTATCGCAGCGGTCGGCTCGCCGCCAATATCGCTTGCTTGGTGCTTTCCGCTGGCAGCCATGTGGCAATCGTGACCGGTTCTTTACAGAACCTCGGTCATATCAAACGTATCAATGGATTTCGGGATGCAATTGAAGAAAGCGGTAAACAATTTGAGCTTACTTCAATTGTGGAAAACGATGATGACGATGACAAATCGTATCAGGCTGTAAAACAAATGATTGAGGAAGCCTCAAAAAGTGAAGGGCATCGCATCGACCTGATTTATTTTGGCGCTGCCGGTGTCGTAGGCGGAATACGAGCCATATCGGACAGCGGGCAGACGATCAAAGCCATCACGATGGATGAGGGCGAAGAAGTTAAAGAATATATTCAAGATGGATTAGTCGTTGCCACCATCACCCAGCAGCCCTATGAACAGGGATATCAACCGATCATGCTGTTGACAAATTATCTGGTGCTGAATATAAAACCGGAAAAAGCCAAAATACACACGATGAATGAGATCAAGATCAAAGATTCTTTTCTGGAATAAGAGTTTGACCGAGCAACTCTTCTGCAATAAGCTTCATTATCGGCTGCAAATTTTGTTATCTAAAGATAGTCCGACATTTGATCTCGATTCTGACCCAAGCCATCAAGGTTATATACGATGATTAATAAGATTATAAGGAGAAAAATATGCAGTATTTAATAGGAATCGATGTCGGCACGTCCGGCACCAAGACCGTATTGTTTGATACAAACGGCAATGCGTTAGCAAGTGCCACCGAAGAATATTCGCTGTATCAGCCGCAAAACGGCTGGGCGGAACAAAAACCGCAGGATTGGTGGAACGCCGTTTATAAGACGCTGCATGCCGTGATAGAAAAGAGCGGCGTCGAGAATAAGGCGATTAAAGGAATCGGCATCTCAGGTCAGATGCACGGGCTTGTTCTGCTCGACAAAAACGGCGAAGTGCTGAGAGACAGCATCATCTGGTGCGACGGTCGCACCACAAGGGAATGCAGGGAGATCACCGAGACCATCGGCGCGAAGCGGTTGATAGAGATCACCGCAAACCCCGCTCTGCCCGGATTTACCGCCGGCAAAATCCTGTGGGTGCGGCGGAATGAACCTGAGATATGGGCGAAAACCGCGCATATTCTGCTGCCAAAGGACTATATACGATACAAACTGACCGGCGTGTTTTCCACGGATGTCAGCGACGCATCTGGAATGAATCTTTTGGATGTGCCTCACCGCTGCTGGAGCGATGAAATTTTAAATCTATTAAAGATTGACAAGGCTCTGCTGCCGAAGCTGTATGAAAGCTGCGAGGTCACTGGAAATGTGACCCGCGAGGTGGCTGATTTGATCGGTCTTGCCGAAGGCACACCTGTTGTGGGCGGCGCCGGAGATAACGCCGCCGCAGCCGTTGGAATGGGCGTCGTCGAAACAGGCAAGGCATTCACTACCATCGGCACCTCCGGTGTGGTGTTTGCGCACAGCGACAAGGTAACAATCGATCCTGAGGGTCGCGTCCATACTTTCTGCGCGGCCGTGCCGGGCGCGTATACCGTCATGAGCTGCACACTTGCCGCCGGACTTTCGCTCAAATGGTTCCGGGATAACTTTTGCAAAGAGGAAATCGCAGAGTCAAAAGAACAGAATGTCGACCCTTATTATCTGATGGATAAAGAAGCCGCAAAGGTGCCGATCGGCGCGAACCGGTTGATTTACCTGCCTTATCTGATGGGTGAGCGCAGCCCGATTCTGGATGAAAACAGCCGCGGCGTTTTTTTCGGGCTTTCGGCCATTCATACCAAATACGACCTTCTGCGCGCTGTAATGGAGGGGGTTATCTATTCGCAACGGCAGTGTTTTGATGTGCTGCGCGAGATGCAGGTAGTGCCAAAAACCATGCTCGCCTGCGGCGGCGGCGGCACAAGCCCGCTGTGGCGGCAGATGATGGCGGATGTTTTTGACTGCCCCGTCGCGACCGTTGCAAACAAAGAAGGCCCCGCGCTGGGTGTCGCCATTTTGGCGGGCGTCGGCGCCGGCATTTATCCAAGCGTAGCTGAAGGCTGCAAAAAAATACTGAAATATAATCCGGCGCAAAACGCCATCACCGAAAATTCCCGTGAATATAAAGCGTATTATCAGCTTTACCGCACACTCTATCCGGCGCTGAAAGACCGCTTTGCCGCACTTGCGGAGCTATAATGCAAAGCATTGCTTAGAAGAACCGTGACTTGACCCGGCTCGAACAAGGCAAAAAGTTTGGAGGATTAACATGAAAATTTGCAAAGTAACGGGTGCGGAATTCAGACCGTATGGCAAAATCATTACCGGATATGACAACACTTCCATCACGGATACGCTGAAAGCCAAAACACCGCTTCCGGACGGTGTGGAGTATGTTGCTTCCGAACCGGAACTTGAAAAGCTGCCGGTCTTCGCGCTGCTTGCCGAAAATCAATATGGCGGCATGCCCGTGCAGCTCGGCTGGTGCAACGGGCATAACACAAAATTAAATTGTCTCGAATATCACCGTGACAGCGAAGTCAATCTTGGCTCGGAGGATTTTATCCTTTTGGTTGCAAAGCAAGATGAAATCAAGGACGGTCTGCTGGATACAGGAAATGTGAAAGCATTTCTATGTCCGGCCGGTGTTATGGTCGAGGTATATGCCACCACGCTGCACTATGCGCCGTGCAGTTCAAAAAAAGGCGCGGGTTTCCATACAATGGTTTTGCTGCCGCGCGGTACAAATGACGAGAAGCCCAGAATCAAACTGCTTAACGCGGAAGACAAAACTCTGCGGGCCCGCAACAAATGGCTGCTTGCTCATAAAGAAAGCGTAGAGGCTGCCGACGGCGCAGTCGTTGGGCTTTCGGGCATAAACATCGATATTGCAAATGATATTGAATAACGGAGGACAGAAAAATGAATAATATTCCAGTGGTAAAACTCGGCATCATCGCGGTCAGCCGCAGCTGCTTCCCGGTGGCGCTATCAGTGCGCCGCCGCGCCGCAATTGCAAAGATATACGGCAGTGAGCTGTACGAGTGCCCCATCACGGTGGAAAGCGAGCTTGACGCGCAAAAAGCTATAGAGGATGTCAAGACGAACGGCGTGAATGCGCTGGTCGTTTTTCTAGGCAACTTTGGCCCGGAGACACCGGAGACCATGCTTGCAGACTGGTTTGACGGTCCTATCATGTATGTAGCCGCCGCCGAAGGTGACGGTGACCTGAAAGACGGGCGCGGCGACGCCTATTGTGGCATGCTGAACTGCTCTTACAACCTCAATCTGCGCCACAGTCAGGCATATATCCCCGAATGCCCAATCGGCACCGCGGACGAGCTGGCGGACAAAATCACCGAATTCGCACCGATCGCCTGCGCTGTTATCGGCCTCAAGGGGCTTAAAATCATTACTTTTGGCCCGCGCCCCAACGATTTTCTTGCCTGCAACGGCCCGATCAAGCCAACTCT
>DBTI01000283.1 GCA_002306975.1 Ruminococcaceae bacterium UBA1320 | reverse complement strand
CTACAGCGCTGTTTTTCTGCTTCAGCTTGTGACAATCATCGTCTTAGCCGTAAGCCTTGTTTTAGGATTCTGGAAGAAAGAAGACGCATCGCCTTTAAATGAAAAAGATGAAAAAACCACCGCGTCGGAAAATGCCGGTCTGTTTAAAAAATATGAGCAATTTTTAACTGTGCTTTTATTCTTTATTTATACAGGCGCGGAGTCTTCATTGGGGCTTTGGATCAATAGCATAATGGTAGAGGCGCGTCACATCAGCATCAGCGTATCCGGTTACTCAACAACCGCGTTTTACGCTTCAATAATGGCCGGGCGGTTTATTTCCGGCATAATCGTAAACAGGGTCGGAAATATGCGCATGCTCCGCATCGGTCTTGTTTTAGGGGCTGCGGGAAGCTTCATGCTCATTTTTTCCAACAACTACGCGGTTATCATTCTTGGCGTTTCTTTGGTTGGTCTAGGGCTTGCTCCGGTTTACCCCTGCCTTATGCACATCACTCCGACAAGGTTTAAAAAATCTGTCAGCGACAAATTAATCGGTTATCAGGTGGGCGCGGCATGGATAGGCGGCTCGATTCTTTCCGCCGGAATGGGCGTTTTACTTACACGCTTTTCAATGGGGCTGCTCTTCCCTATTACTTTTGTTCTTATCATAATTACCTTTGTGGTTAACGAGATCCTACACCGAAACTACAAAGCCATCATCGACAAGGTTTAACTTTTCAACTTCAGCATAATTCGGAAGACTTTTATGGCTGGTATTAGAACGCAAGTTTTTTTAATTTACATATTTCAAAGATATTTCACAGTTGTTCGGCACAATTTTTGTCGCGGCGTTTTCTCATTTTCTTGTATACCTATTGAAAGTTGATATACTTGCAATTTACCTGGCACTTTTGCTCGATGGATCATTGCGGGCGGTTTTAAACACAGTTCATTTAGTTAAAGGCAAACGTCATTTATTACAGAATTATTCACCAAATGAGCAAATTGACTGAGGGGTGGATTCGAAATGAAGCTTATCGCTATGACCGTTTTTTGCGTCGATTATTACAACGGCGCAGACAAAATCTGTTTGGGCGGAAATTCTCTGAATTTTGCCGTGCAGAGCCTGAAAAGCAGGATTGAACAGGTTTCGGTTTTGGGCTGTGTCGGAAATGACCGTTATGGAGTAATGTTAAAAAAGTATATTGCGGATCAAGGGCTGCCTTTGGCGCATATCTACACCGCGCAGGGAAAAACCGCAAGCAACAAAATTTACATTGATGAAAGCGGCGACAGGTATTTTGAACCGGATAGCTGGGATGGCGGGGTTTATCAAAAATTCCGCCTGTCAAAGAGCGACTGGGATTTTGTAAGGAGCCATGACGTTATAGCCATGCCTGCCGGTGACCCGAATCTGATTATGGCCCTGGAGCAGAAGGCATCGGACAATGCTCTTGTTGTGGATTTTCTTGACAGCCGGGATTACGGTTTTATCACAGAGGTTTTAAAAGATACAAGCATCGGTTTTCTGAGCGGCAACGTAAGAAGCGTGGAAAAACTTGTTCCATTTTCAGAACATCACGACGCCGCTATCGTTGTAACTATGGGCGCAAAAGGCAGCATTGCAATTTATAAAGGAAAACGGTTTTACACACCTGCGGAAAAGGTTGACGAGGTTATCGACACCACCGGCTGCGGCGACGCTTATCAAGCGGCTTTTACCGCCTCGTGGTTTTGCAGGCATGATATTGAAGCGGCAATGAAGGAAGGCTCAGTGGCTTCCGCACAGGTGCTTGCCCACTTTGGCGGCGTGTAATACTCATTTCAATAAGAAATATAACGAAAAATTCTTCAAAAAAAGGCATATAATTAACCTTTTTCCTCGAATTTATTCTATATATCTAATTGGAATAAGTATAAAAGTTAGTCTTTACGGCAACTGGCGTATTCACACCGGTATGCACAACCGAATTCATGACATTTGCGTCAATGGCAAATGAATTTGTCGCGAACAACTGCTCGCTGCTCGGCCTTTCCATTGATTCCAACCCGTCACATATCGCGTGGAGTCGCGCTATCGAAAAATATCAATGGAAAGATATCAAAAACCCGAAGATCACTTTTCCCATTGTTGCCGATGATCTGGGTATGGTCGCAAAGCTTTACGGCATGCTTATGCCTACGGCGTCTTCGACAAGGGCGGTGCGCACCGTATTCTTCATCGATCCCGAGGGTACTATCCGCGCCATGCTGCTCTACCCGCTTACTACCGGCAGGAATATGAAAGAGATTATGCGTGTTTTACTTGCTCTGCAAACCTATGACAAAACAGGCTACGCCACACCGGCCGACTGGATGCCCGGCGAGTCACAGATTTTGCCCGCTCCTCAGACTATGGCGGCAGCGACACAAAGGCTTGACGAACAAAAAGGCGGTGCATATTATTGCCTTGACTGGTATTTATGCTTCACCAAAGGCACACAGGCGTCCAACATGCCACAGTCTGCGGCAAATTCAGCTATGACACCGGCAAACACTGTGATGCCAACCAAGAACAATAACGACATGGCAGAAATAATGAATATGCTTGGCGCGGCGGGAATGATTAATCCCACAGTAAAAGCACCCATTGTAGCAGCACGTATGCCAAAGCCCGTTAATCCTGTCAGAACCGATTCTGCTCCTCGCCCGGTATCTCCGCCTACAAAGCGTACCGGCGGAATAATGGAACAGAACCGGATGCTTTTTGATGTTGACAGCAGCTTAGGTTTGCACAATGACTATATGATTACGCGCGATTATCCCAATAACGGCGCTTGATTTTATAAATATGCTTTTTCAAGGCGGCAGTTTATAAGCTGCCGCCTGTGTTTTTGCCTTGTTTTAATATTTTTTAGAAACACATTTACCGGGGTTGAATATTGACCATACATATGGTATAATAATCAGCGTCGCATAAATCCGGGTGTAGCGCAGTTGGTAGCGTGCTTGACTGGGGGTCAAGAGGCCGTGGGTTCAAGTCCCGCCACTCGGACCAAATGAAAACAGCCCGTGGGGCCGCATAAACAGCGGTTTCGCGGGCTATTGTTATATTTTTACAAGTATCATTTATACTTGATAACAAACGAGGATAAACAAGTGTTAGCAGACAGCTATTGTCAATATGTTTGCAACTATATACAACTGAATAATGAATTAATATAAGAGCAGTTGTATATAGGGACGGGCTAAACGCCATAGCACGTGCGATTTTTCGCTTCGCGAACGCACAAGTGCAATAGATAACACAATGGTCTTGTGATATCGGTAGGTATACCAAAAACTTATTGTGTTATATATAGCAAGGGAGGGTTGCTGTCATGGAAGGAAACCGCAAAGTGCTCGTAATCGGTGGAGGGGTCTCCGGCATGGCCGCCGCATTGGCTGCCAGCAAAGCGGGAGCTCATGTCACGATGCTGGAACGGATGGATCGCGTGGGCAAAAAATTACTTGCCACCGGAAACGGCCGCTGTAATCTGGAAAACAGAAACGCAGACGCCGGGCATTATACCGGAAGCAGCTCGAAACTGAATGCCGTTTTACAAAACGTTTCGCCACAACAGGTGCTGACCTGGTTTGAGGAGCTTGGCCTTTTGTGCGATACCCAACCGGACGGCCGCGTATACCCCTACTGCTATCAGGCTTCCATGGTGCTTGACGTACTGCGTCTTGCGTTGGAACGGCAAAATGTGAGCGTGGAATGCGGTTGTGAAGTGCAAACCGTAGTGCCACAAAACGGGGGCTTTTCAGTTACATCGCAGGATGGCCGTAACTGGCAGACTGACCGTGTGATTTTGGCCGCGGGCGGCAAAGCGAGCCCCTCGCATGGCACGAACGGAAGTGCCTTTTCACTGGCCAGAAGCTTTGGGCATACAGTCACGCCTCTGTACCCGTGCCTTGTGCCGCTGCGCTGCAAAAGTGAAGTGTTTCCGGGCTTGAAAGGTTTGCGGACAGACAACTGCCGTGCCGGTCTTTATGCAGACGAAAAGCTGCTGAAAGAAGACACCGGCGAGGTACTGTTCACCGAATACGGTGTTTCGGGCATTCCGGTGCTGCAGCTCAGCACCGCGCTGGGCCTTGCCGGGCAGCGACCGATTACCCTGCAGCTAGACTTTTTCCCCCATATGGAGGAAACCGCGGTTCGCAATCTGCTGGTCCAGCGGCGCAAATCGCTGGCCGACCAGACGCTGGAAAATTTTTTGCTTGGTTTGATCGCAAAAAAGCTGGCCTACGCAGTGCTGAAAAGCCGCGGCTGTGCGCCGCTGTCCCGTAAAGCGGATACCCTGTCAGACGCAGAGTTGAATTCAATCGCCGCCGCATTAAAAGGCTGGCGGTTCCCCGTCGTCGGCACACAGGGCTGGGATGCTGCGCAGGTCACCGGTGGCGGAGTCTCCCTGCAGGAGATCGACCCACGAACTTGTGAGTCATTGCGGCAACGCGGGTTATATCTGACCGGTGAAGTGCTGGACGCTGCGGGCGAATGCGGCGGCTTCAACCTGCATTGGGCCTGGTGCACCGGCCTTACTGCCGGAAGATCATCGGCAATAAAATAAAACTGAAAACAGGTAATAAAGTAGCTGATTTTGTTCTTAGTAGAGCTATCGTTTGACTTAACCTACTCCATGTGATATACTGAATTGATTTAGGTAAAAACGGGGATTTTAAATCCTCGTTTTTTAATGCGCTTTTATACATTACTGCAATTTTAAAAGCAAGAATAGTTATATACACTTTAGTGATTTGAAAAGAGGAACACAATGTCGCAAATTTCATTCAACAGCATTAATATTTCAGAGGAGCTTCAGCGTGCGGTTCGCGAAATGGGTTTTGAAAACACCACCGAAATACAGGCGAAGACGATTCCGCTGATACTTGAAGGGCGCGACATTATTGGCCGCTCGCAGACAGGAACAGGAAAAACAGCGGCTTTTGCCATTCCGGCAGTCGAACTTACTGACGGCGAAAACAAAACCGATGTTCAGGTTCTGGTTATTTGCCCGACCCGCGAACTTGCGATGCAGTCATGGGGCGAATTCAAGAAGATATATAAATACAAGTCGGGTGTAAAAGCCGCCGCAATATACGGCGGCCAGCACATCGACAGACAGATAAACGAGCTAAAAAAAGGGGTCAATGTCGTAATAGGCACGCCGGGCAGAATTATGGATCACATGAACCGCAAAACCTTAAAGCTCGGCAAACTGAAAATGGTAGTACTTGATGAAGCGGATGAGATGCTGGACATGGGCTTTAGAGAGGATATCGAAACCATTCTGAGCAAAACACCCTCCGACCGTCAAACCATTCTGTTCAGCGCCACAATGCCGCCGGAAATTTTGGCGATTACAAAAGCTTATCAGAAACAGCCGGAGATTATCGAGGTTATCACCAAGCAGGTTACACTTGCCGCGACAAAGCAGTTTTATTGTGAGGTGCCCGCTGCCAAGAAGCCCGAGGCTCTTATCGAAATTTTAAAGCTCAATGAAATCCATAAGTCTATTGTTTTTTGCAACACACAAAGAATGGTGGATGAGATGTGCCGATTTTTGAACCAAAATGGATATGAGGCTGTTGGCATACATGGCAGCATGAGACAAAATGTCAGAACACAGGTTATGAAAAACTTTAAAACCGACAAGTCCGCGCTTCTTGTCGCAACCGATGTTGCCGCGCGCGGTATCGACGCACAGGACGTGGAAGCCGTCATAAATTTTGACATTCCGCCGAATACCGAATATTACATCCACCGCATCGGCAGAACAGGCAGAGCCGGCAAGACTGGTATGGCATTTACAATTGCGTGCAGCAGAACGCAGGTTTTGCAGCTGAGTGAGATTGAGCGCGCCACAAAAGCCGAAATGATTTTTCAGGATATACAGGTTGCGGGGCATGTGCTGCACATAAACAGCAAACCACCGATAACTGAAGCGATTAATTCATTAAGTACAGAAAAAAGACCTCAAAGGATCTCCGCAAGGCCTTCAAAAGACATAAGTGGATCCAAAAGAAATCACCCTGTGCAAAAGGCGGATACTGCAAGGATCGTAATCAATCTCGGCAAAGAGCAGAACATTGAACCCGGCAACATCGTCAAATCAATTGCGGAAAAAACGAGCCTTTCCGGCAGCGACATCGGCAGAATAGAAATACTCGGAAAATCAACAATTGTGGAAGTCCCTGACGCACACAAACAGGAAGTTGTCGATGCCATGAAAGGCAGCAGAATAAAAGGCATGTTTGTCGACGCAAAACTGCATGACGACGGGATGCAGGTAAAAAATGCTGTGCCGGAAAGCACCAAACGTTTCATCAAAGGCCGCCGAACCGACAATCGGGGATAAGGCGAATAATTGGCTTTTAAAATGCAGATGAAAAGAGAAAGCAATGAATGATTTTGGATTTTTAAATTCGGCGGTTGCCGCTGCTTTGCAAAAAGAGGACATAACAGTCCCTACAGAAGTGCAAGCTACTGCTATTCCCCTTGCGCTGCAAAATAAAGATTTAATTGTGCAGTCTCAGACGGGCACTGGAAAGACGCTTGCTTTTTTACTGCCGCTGTTTGAAAAATTGCAGCCGCAAAGGCGTGAAACGCAGGCGATCATTCTTGTTCCGACGCATGAGCTTGCCATGCAGATTCAGCGCCAGATTGAGCGGCTTGCACAGAATTCGGGCATCGCGCTTCTCGGCATGCCTGTGATCGGCAATGTAAATATTACAAGGCAGATAGAAAAGCTCAAAGAAAAACCGCAGATTGTGGTCGGCTCGCCGGGCAGAATACTGGAGCTCATAAAAAAGAGAAAAATCTCTGCGCATACGGTCAAAACCATCGTTATCGATGAAGCGGACAAGATGATGGGCAAAGACAACTACAGCGCTGTCAAGGCCGTCATTGACACCACGCTCCGAGACCGACAGCTTTTGCTTTTTTCCGCGTCGATCTCGAACGAAACGATTAAAACGGCAAAGCTCATCATGAAAGAGCCGGAGCTGATCAGAATAGAAAATACCGTTTCAATTCCAACCTCTATCGAGCATTGGTATTTTATCGCGGAGCAACGAGACAAGATTGACGAACTGATTAAGCTTGCGCGGATATTAAAGCCGGCAAAAGCGATGATATTTATCAACAAAGCCTATGAGAATGATGTGGCTGCCGAAAAATTGAAATACCATCAGTTTTTAGCCGGGAATATTTATGGGGATATTGATAAGCTACAGAGGAAAGCCTCTCTGGAAAATTTCAAGTCAGGAAAGCTTCAATTCCTTATCGCTTCGGATATCGCCGCCAGAGGTCTGCAAATTGACGGGATAACGACCATTTTCAACATCAGCATGCCGGAAGACCCGCTTGATTATTTACACAGGGCAGGAAGAACGGGCAGAAACGGAAACAAAGGGCAGGTTATTTCCCTCATTACGGCAAGGGAACTGAGCCTTATCAAATTGTATGAAAAGAAATTTAACATAAGCTTTCAAGGCAAAGATATGTTCAAAGGCAAGATTGTGAATTTGAAACCGTTTGATTCACAAAAATCAAGATAACCTTTTAGAAACTTCGAGTCTGCATTATGCAAAACCTGTATGATTCAGTCTATTCTGTCGTAAAATATGAATTTCTTTAGGTTCGTTTATAAGGGGCTGCCTCGCATGACTTTTAAAAAGCCATGCGAGGCAGCCCCTTGATTTGCATCTACGCTCAGAAAACGTTGTTACTGCACAGCATCAAAATCAATAAAAAAACAAGTCCCCGCCTTTGGATCATAGTAACGCTTTTATTACACTGCATAGTTAATTTTTGATGAGCATTGCTGTGCAAGCAAAATTTATCATTTGATTATCATCAAAAAATTTAAGAAGTCTTTGAAGATAAGGAACATCGTGGTCTATATTTTTGGCAAAGGATTGGATCAGATTTATAACATGTTGCATTCCAAACTGGTCTTTATAGTATCCTGCTATGCCGACCAATAAATTTTTGATCATTGCGTAATGTACCGCCATCAACATGTACTCTGTGAATATTGTTTTTGGAACAGTAAAAATATCCTTGTTATAAATCGTTTTTGACTCTCCAAAAGGAAAAAGCTCTTTGAAAACATAATTTACAAAATAGTTTTCGAAAATGTATTCATTTTGCTTTATGAAATTATCATAGCAGCTGGACTTAACTTCCTTATATGAATCGGACAAGTCTTCATCCGATATTTCATTCGTGTAATTAAGTCCTTGCTTGAACTGATTAAAGCATTCTAAAAATCGCTTGCCTGTCACACCTGTTTTTAATCGGTATTCGATTAGGATCATCAACGTTTTTAACAGCGCTGTAGGTTGATCTGGGATACTGCTGATAAATTTATCGAATCCATGATTATCTATTAAGTGTGTGTAGCTGTTGATAAGCCGTATAACCGCGTCGCTGCCCGAACGATTATCGGCTATATTCAGGTCATTGCAGAACCTGCCGAGAATAACCAGACGATCCTCAAAACAATAATTTCGATTCTGAATAAGCGTGACAATAAAGGAGCGTACTTCTTCAAAATACGGATAAACGCTATTGGGATATTCAGGATCAGATAAATCTAAAGCAGGAATCTTCCCGATTCGCGGGTCATCCTTAATCTCTGCAAGCGAAAACTTCATTGGAGTGGGCTCTAACAGGGCCAGACGGGCAGCATGCGGGCATGACATATTCAATGTCAATTCCAGTTTGCCGTTAACCATATTGTAATTGCGGGGGAATATAGCGCAGGTAAGTGATAAATAGCTCTCACCGTACATTTCCTGAATACTGCAAAGCTTTTTTTCGGTCAGAAAGGGGCAGGTGTTATCCGATAACACGACTTCCGCAAAAGCCCCCTCGACCTGCATAATATCATCCCTTGTTATTTTCCCGTTGAATAAGTCACCTGTATTCATAAGATTTATGTATTTATCATAGCTTTCCTGATCGATTGCAACCCTCCATCCCCGGCAACAGGTATCCTCGCATCGTGAAGTGATACATGCAAATTTGGACACATAATCAGGTTGTAATACTTCTTTCAAAATGAACACTCCTATGCTGTATTAACGTGCTTTTACGACATGTTGAAGCTGACGCCATTCCCTGTACGCCGAAAAAAAGTTATGATTCAAAGGTTTCAGCTACATCCTTTAACCATTTTGCAATCTCAATATGCTGTGGACAATTCCTTTCACACTGTTTGCATCCAATACAGTCTGATGCCTTTCCATGTGTCTTTGCATAGTTATTGTAGTATACCCCTTGTATGGAAAGCCCTGTGCTCAAGGATTGCTTCTCTGTGTTATACAACGCAAAATACTTCGGAATAGCTATGCCTTTCGGGCACCCCTCTACGCAGTACTGGCATGCTGTGCAAGGAATTGCAATTGTGTCATTAATGGTCTTGACAGCCTGTTTAACAACATCATATTCCTTCTGAGTTAACGGTTCAAATTCCTGCATATAACCTGTGTTATCCAGCAGCTGCTCCATATTGGACATTCCGCTTAAGACCATCATAGCACCCTCATGGCTTGCCGCGAAACGGACAGCCCATGACGGTATGGACAGATCGGGATGATAATCCTTAAATAATTTTTCTGCTTTTCCGGGTACTTTTGCAAGCGTACCGCCTTTGACAGGTTCCATAACAATAACAGGTTTGTTATGCTTTCTTGCTACTTCATAGCACTTTCTTGATTGAATGCTTTCATTGTCCCAATCCATATAATTAATCTGTAACTGGACAAAATCCACTTCCGGATGCGCTGTCAGAATTTCATCTAATAAGTCCGCATTATCATGATAGGAAAATCCGATCTGTCTTACTTTCCCCTCTTTTTTCTTTGCCTGAATAAACGCAAAGCTATCAAACTTTTGGGCTATCGCATAATGCGATACACCGAGGTTGTGAAGAAGATAGTAATCGAAGTAATCTACGCCGCATTTTTCTAACTGTTCGTTAAAAATCCGTTCCTGATCTTCTTTTGTTTTTAATTGCATCGTCGGTAATTTTGTCGCTACAGTGAAGCTGTCGCGTTTATGACGTTTTACCACCGATTCTCTAATGGCTATCTCGCTCTTATACATATGATACATATAGGCTGTATCGAAATAGGTAAATCCCCTGTCCAAAAACGTATCCACCATTTGATTTAATGTATCCATATCAATATTTTCTGAATCACTCTGGCTCAATAACGGTAAACGCATAAACCCGAATCCTAATTTTTTCTTTTCCATATCTGCATTACCTCCTGTTTTGATTCTCAGTATAACTTTTTTGTTATTCCGATTTTATGGAGCCACCCGGCTGCAACATTAACCTTACCACTTGAAGTAAACTCCATGTCAATAGTTTTCTGTAATTTTTCTCTTATGAGAGAAAAATTACGACAGTACAAACTTTTATTATACAGTGAGCATCAAAACGAGATTGTCCAAAACAAGAATATCAAGGGCCATCAACTTTATATTATACCAAAGGCAACGGAACAAAACAATCATATTGCCTTTTATTCTATGTCGCCTATCGTTTTGCGTCGGCTGCGGCTTTTTACAGAAATTTTACCTTACTATAGTTTTTTCGACACCGCATACAAATTATACTTACTTGTGATGAAAAGTCAAACTTTTCTGATGCTTTGCCTATCTGCATTTTCTGCCAAACGTAGTTGTGTTGATGTATAAACCTGTGCCGACGAAAGATTGGAGCGATATATGAAAAAAAAACATACTTTGCGAAAAGTTCTGCTGTGTGCCCTTGCGGCGCTTATCGTTGCTATTCCATGCATAATGTTAATATCAGGGTACATAGACAGTCTTCCAAAGCTTAACTACACCTATGCCAATTCAGCCTCTGCTTCAAAAAAAGCGTCATATCCCGATACCAAGTTTGCAGTGATCAGCGACACCCACTATTATGACGATTCTTTAGGCACAAGTGGCAAGGCATTTGAAGACTGCCTTAATTCCGACCGCAAACTGATCAAGGACAGCGGTGATCTTATCGACTTCAGCGTAAATGCAATCAGCACCTCAGGCGTAAAGTTTGTGCTTGTGACCGGCGATCTTACCAAAGACGGCGAGTTGATTAACCACCAGCATATGGCGGCGGAGCTTTCAAAACTGACCCAAAAGGGCATTAGGGTCTATGTTATTCCCGGCAATCATGATGTAAACAACCCCGGCGCATTCCGCTATGATGGCGATAAATCCATTCCCGTTCCAAATGTCTCTGCGGCACAGTTTGCTGATATCTATAAAAACTACGGATATGGTGACGCTATAATGCGAGATCCGTCTTCACTCAGCTATGTCGCGGAGCCGCAGGACGGTCTGTGGATTGTAGCCCTTGATACATGCCGTTACAGCGAGAATAAAAAAGGCGGCACTGAAGTGGTTGGCGGCAGGCTGACGCAAAGCGAGGAAACATGGCTCGAGGGCGTACTGAAAACGGCGAAAGCACAGGGCAAAGCCGTTACTGTAATGTCGCATCACGGGATTGTAGAGCATTGGGCGGGACAAAGCAAACTTCACCCGGACTATCTGGTAAGCGACTATAAATATATCGGGAAACTGCTTGACTCTTATGATGTTCAGCTCGTAT
>DBTI01000089.1 GCA_002306975.1 Ruminococcaceae bacterium UBA1320 | reverse complement strand
GCAAATATAACAAGCAATTTATAATTCTGTGCCAATAAACCCTTGTCCATGAGTTGCTGACTGATTTTCGGAATCAGCATGTCTATTCCCGCCGATAATAACATGCACACAAGTATAAATACTATTTCTTTAATATATGGCCTGAATAAGCATAGGATTCTTTTTATTACTGCTTTATCATCAATATCTATTTTCATATTCGAGACCTCTGAAATACCTGAAATTACGCATTTACCATAATATGGTATTTCGTTTATATAGTACATCAAATAACGGATTAATTCAATACTTTCATGCATAAGTGTTATAAAAAGTTTTCACCAAAATTCGACCTGATGACTTAAACCCGAACAATTTACCCGTAAAACCTAACTGCCAAGACTTTGCACTGTAAGGATTTATGTGGACACGAAGAGTGGCTGGTATGATTCAATCAAAGAGGTGTCCGAAATGAATTTTAGAGAACAATACGATCCAAAAAAAGCTGTGAACCAAGCATAAATGCTTGGTTCACAGCTTTTTTCCCGGCGGAGAGACAGGGATTCGGACGCTAATCAACGATATTATGGCTGATTTCTCAAATTCACGAACACGTTTTCACACAGTCTGTGGTCTAATGCAAAGTTGTGTTGCTTGGAATAAACGCAAAGTTCAGAACCGTTTACGTCAACTCACCAATCAGCCTCTGCAATGCTGTTTCAATCTTCATATTCAACTTTTAGTTTTTATGATTTCCACAATGATACTGTTGGCTTCTGATCCGCGCAGCGCAAGAGCATAGCCTTTCACGCGGACCTCCACAGGGTCGCCCAGCGGTGCCACCTTCTCAACCAAAATATCAGTATCGGGGAGAATGCCCATGTCCATTATGCGCTGTCTGAGCCTCCCTCGCACGGCAATCCGGATGATTTTGGCAGAAATACCCGGGCGCAGCTTATCCAGCGTGATGAGCTGACGGGTGGCTAAACCCTTTGTACCTTTGCTGAGATCCAAATTGAGATTTTCATGTACTTCAAGATAATCAATTAGTTTCGCAATAGTCGCCTGACTGATGACATGTTCGATAATACAGGCATCCTTGTCAGCAATATCCGCATCCACATTAAGAATATCGGAGAAAAACGTTTTCAGGACAGCGTGCCGTTTTTGAAGCTCACGCGCGTAAGCCGCTCCTTTTTCCGTGAGCTTGATCGGGCCGTATTTATCATGAATAGCGTAGCCAAGCTTGACCAGAGACATCACTGCCTGATTGACGCTGGCTTTGGCGATACTGAGCCTTTGCGCCAAATCAGTGACCCTGACCTGAGCATGTTCACCATCAAGTTCGTATAATACATCAATATAATTCTCAAGGGACGGCGTCATTGCGATTGCACCGTTCATAAAAACACCTGCCGATCATTCTGATAAATGGTTAGAATGGCTCCAATCCGCTCGTAAGTTTCCCTCTTGATCTCATATTCTCGGGAAAGTGGATCATTTACGGGACAATTTCTGTTATTCCTGTCATTTAATCTGCGTTTACGAAAAGAACACGTATCAGCCATTATCCCATCTCCATTTTAGCACGATTTCATCTGTTGTAAAAGAGTGGGCGGCTATAAAATTTGTAGTCACGGAATAGCGTATCATCATCCTAATTTAATCCGTTCCTGTTTGTGTCAATAAAATGAAAATCAGTTATGCAGTGCATTTGAACGGACAGTTCCCACCGTATAGCCAACTTCAGCCACCGTTTTGCGCAGAAGCTGATCCGGCAGATTTTCCTTCATGTGCACCACAGCCTTTTTTTGGTCCAGACTCACCTTTGAAAAAACGCCATCCAGTGCATTAAGTGCATTCTGAACATTCGTGACACAGTTGCTGCAAGTCATCCCGTTGATGTCAAGAATTTTCTCATAAGGATAATGACTCAGATCACGGTCCTGCACTTTGATTCTTTTCGGTGGAGCGTCACTACCGGATCCGCAGCAGCCAGATCTAAGGTTTTTCCGGTAATTGCGCGAGCCCAAAAACACAAGGGCGGCGATCACAATGCAAATCACGACGGTTGCTACCATATCTTTCTCTTCTTTCTGCCTAGGATTACACAAAACCGGATGCTGTCAAGGCATCTGGTTCTGCATCCGATAAAATTGTTTAGATGATCAGGTGGGCATACCACAGCCTGAATGCCCACTCTTCTATTTTTATACGCCTGCTTGGTGTTTTGCCGCCGAGGCTTTTAACTCAGCCTCATAATATTGACAGGATGAACACTTCCCGCCGCATCCGGAAGCTACACTGGAACCGCCCGCTTTTTTCGCGGCCTGGCAGGCCTTTTTGTCTTCGCACGCCGCACACATTCCGTTTTTTGCTAGATAGCGGATTGCCAGACCTAAAAGCGCGGCTACGACAAGACCAATTAAAACAGTCGGTAAATTCATGAGTTACCTCCATCGACAGGGGCGGCTGATGAAGCCGACCCTGGTCAAACAATACATTCGATCTATTAAACCCTTATGCCCGCACCGCTGAGAATTGTCTTGCTGCGGGAGGCCGGACGTACCAACAGGAAAACCACGAAGAGCACAAGAAGGATCGCAAGAATCTGACCGATTCCAAAACTTGCGCCATAGAAAAGGACGCTGCCAAGCTGATTGACAATAAACGCCAAACCATAGCCCAGTGCAACCTGATACCCGATTGCAATGGCCGTCCACTTGTTGCTGCCCATTTCACGCCCGGTGGTGGCCATGGCCACCACGCACGGCGGGTCGAAAAGATTGAGAATCATGAACGAGAATGCGCCGATTGAAGTGAACATCGAGGCAATGCCGGACATGACTGCCCCTGTGTTATTCGGGTCGGAGACGCCGTTCAAAACAGCCAGTGTGCCGATTGCGCTTTCTTTCGCCATGAGAGCGCTGATCGTCGCGACCGCTCCCTTCCAGTTTCCGAATCCGAGCGGGGCAAAGAACCAGGCAATCGCTCGTCCGATGTCCGCCAGCATGCTTTTCTCTATGCCGACCATATGCATGTTCCAACCGAAGGACGAGAGGAACCAGATGGCAACGCAGGCAGTAAAGATGATTGTGCCGGCCTTGATGATAAATGCCCGTGAGCGTTCCCACATGTGGATCAGGACGCCTTTGAGCGAGGGGAGATGATAAGGGGGCAACTCCATCACAAAGGGAGCCGGATCTCCCCCGAAGTACGCTGTCTTTTTCAGGCCGATGCCCGACAGAACAATAATAGCGATTCCGAGGAAATACATGGAGGGCGCAATCCAGAACGATTTCGGGAAAAAGATACTGGTAACCATGGCAATGATGACCGTCTTTGCAGTGCAGGGCATGAAAGTGGTGAGCATGATGGTCATTCTGCGGTCTTTTTCATTTTCAATAGTCCTCGTTGCCATAATCGCCGGCACGCCGCAACCGGTGCCGATCAGAATCGGAATGAAGGATTTTCCGGAAAGGCCGAACTTGCGGAAGACCCGGTCCATGATGAAGGCAACCCTTGCCATATATCCCGAATCCTCCAGAAGTGAAAGAAAGAAAAACAGGATGAGCATCTGGGGTACAAAACCAAGCACAGTGCCCACGCCACCGATGATTCCGTTTATAATCAGTCCACTGAGCCAATCGGCAGACCCTACGGCATTCAACGCTCCTGTAGCCCAATTGGTGATCCATGTTCCGAACAGAGTGTCGTTCACCCAGTCGGTCACGAATGCTCCAACCGTTGTCACCGATATGTAATACATCAAAAACATGATGACCGCGAAGATCGGGAGGGCGAGGAAACGATTGGTCACGATACGGTCAATCCGGTCGGAAGTTGGTATTGCTTTCGGATTTTTACGAAGGCACTTGTCTACAACCTGCGTAATATATTCATACCGCTCGTTTGTGATGATGGTCTCACTATCGTCGCTGAGTTCCTCCTCGGCGGGAGTGATGAGGCGCTCAAGCATGTTCCTTTGTTCGGAAGACAATTGGAGCAATTCCAAAACCTTTTCGTCCCGTTCAAAAAGTTTGACGGTATACCAACGCACGCGCCCCGGCTCTATCAAATCTTTGAAGGCCTCCGCAATGGAAGAAAGAGCATCTTCAACCTGACTGCTGAATTTGTGCTGGGAAACCATGGCAGTTTTCACACCGGCAAGCCCGATCGCTTTTTCCGCCGCTTCCAATGAACCGGTACCCTTAATTGCTGAGGTCTCCACGACTTCGCAGCCCAAAGCTGAACTAAGCTTCTGTGTGTCTATTTTATCGCCTGATTTTTTGACAATATCCATCATATTCAGTGAAATTACAACCGGGATGCCCAGTTCCACTATCTGCGTCGTGAGATACAGGTTTCGTTCAAGGTTGGTGGCATCCACAAGGTTGACAATGGCGTCGGGGCGGTCATTTATCAGATAGTTCCGGCTGACAACCTCCTCCAACGTGTAGGGGGAGAGGGAATAAATTCCCGGAAGGTCTGTAATCACCACATCCTTGTGGCCTCTCAGTTTTCCTTCCTTTTTCTCCACTGTAACACCCGGCCAGTTTCCCACATATTGGCTGCTGCCGGTCAGGTCGTTGAACATAGTAGTCTTGCCGCAGTTCGGGTTTCCTGCAAGAGCGATTTTGATTGCCATTGTAATCCTCCTCTAATAAATTAGGCTGCACTAACATTTAATTTAAAAAATTTTTAAGAGCTTTTTCAGGCTACCTCAATGTTTTCTGCCTCGGCCTTGCGCAGGGAAAGCTCGTAACCGCGCACTGTGATCTCGATCGGGTCGCCAAGCGGCGCTACTTTGCGCACAAAAATTTTTGTTCCCTTTGTAATACCCATATCCATGAGGCGGCGGCGAAGCGCGCCGGTTCCTAAGAAAGTTGTGACGGATACGGTTTCCCCCGGTTTTACCTCTTTGAGCGTTTTCATGTGAATCCCCTCCTGATTTAATATAACAGTCAAGCGGTAAGCACGCGGCTCGCCATCGACTTGCTGATAGCAACTCTGGTTCCCTTGACATTTACAATGACATTCCCGTTCATCTCTGAGACGACTGAGACCTCAGCGTCCTCCACAAAACCAATGTTGCTGAGAAAACGTCTTGTTTCATCCTTACCGGAAATAGACTTAACCCTGACCTTTTCCCCTCTGCGCACCATACTCAGCGGTATGACATGACCTGAACCTGTTGAACGCGGGCGGCTAACGATCAGATTCGGATTATACATAACGGCTGTATTATCGTTTTTCATAAGAACACGCTCCTTAAAGGTTAGTGTGAACTAACATTTTAATTATTAAATTTGGGGTTAGCCTCTGCCAATCCCTTTTCTACCACTAGTTTATCGCTAATGAGAGTCATTGTCAATAACAAAAACTGTAATCTGAAAAATTTTATCATAGTGCCTTAAAACGAATCAACAAATGCTCATTTGTTCGGCGATATTTCACATGTCCTGCCGCGCTCAAACGGGATACGCCTGTAACCGGAGGCAGTCCTCACAGATTCCATAGAGATTGACGCTGCCCTGTTGAATCGCAAAATTGCTGTCACCCTGAAGAAGCTCGAGTGAACGCCGGGCTCTGCTTCCGCGAATTTCGATAATTTTCCCACATTTCGAGCAGATAAGGTGGCCGTGTATTGCACCGTCATTGATTTCATAATGAGCGGTTTTATCGAGCAATTCAATTTTACTTAAAAGACCTTCCTGCTCCAGCATGCGCAAAGTCTTATACACGGTTGCAATGCCGATCCCCTGATGTTCTTCTTGAAGAGCTTCATAAATTTCTGTCGCGCTCAGATGTTTGTTCTCTTCTTTGGCTACAACATTCAAGACGGCAAGCCGCTGGGCTGTGAAGCAAAAGTTTTTTTCATTTAGAAATTCCTTGAAATCAACAGTGTCCATTCTGCTATCCTTTCATCGCTCTAAGATATCGCGAGTGGGTATCTATAGAATTGTTAAGCTTAACTAACATTTTAGAGTTAATGTCCATCCTTGTCAATCCTATTACGAGTATTCTTTTTATTTTCGTCAAGAAGCATAAGGTTTGATTGAACCCATTAAACGATGTTAGCAAAGACTAACATGCAGGGCATCAGCTAACTCTTTAACGATAAAAAGCAAGCATCTGGCAAATCTTATGCACAAAGCTCTGTCGGCTGTTATGGTCATTTAGATAGAGAGAATAATGCATTGGATTAAAAACACTTGACTTAACAATTAAATCGTGCTAAATTTAATTGTACACAATATGTTTGAAATATCCGTAAAAAAGGAGATACTCTTATGGGACTGTATGACTATCATGTAAAGGACGCAAAAGGGAAAGACGTATCCATCGGTGCATACACGGGCAAAGTGATGCTGATCGTCAACACCGCAACCCGCTGCGGATTTACGCCTCAATATACCGGCCTTGAAAATCTATATGAAAAATATCACGACAGGGATTTTGAAATTCTTGATTTTCCGTGCAACCAGTTCGCCAGTCAGGCTCCGGGCACCGCAGAAGAAATTCAGCAGTTTTGCCAACTGCGGTATCACACGACTTTTCCGCAGTTTTCTAAAATCGAAGTCAACGGCACAAACGAGGAACCTTTGTACACTTACCTGAAAAAGCAGCAAAGCGGCATGATCGGCGGAAAAATCAAATGGAATTTTACAAAGTTTCTGGTCGATCAAAAGGGAGAAGTTATTAAACGCTATGCACCCACGAAAACCCCGGAAGCTATAGCGAAAGATATTGAAAGACTGCTTAAGGCATAACCAATTGAACTATGGGTAAACCAAAGGCACCTGTTCCAAGCAGATCACACGATATCCGGGCATGCTATTAGATTGTGTGCAATTTTATTGTATGATATAATGGGAAAGCATTGGAGGGAATATTATTGAATGCAGATCTATTAAAATTGGAAAACCAAATATGCTTCCCGTTATATGCCTGCGCAAAGGAAGTCGTAAAGAAATATAAACCGTTTTTAGATGAAATTGAACTGACCTATACCCAATACATCGCCATGATGGTGCTGTGGGAAAAGAAAACGGTCAATGTGAAAACCCTTGGGGAATGCCTATACCTCGATTCGGGTACCCTGACGCCTCTTTTAAAGAAAATGGAGAAAAAGGGGCTTGTTGTGAGGGAACGTTCATCGGAGGATGAACGGAATTTAAATGTTACGATCACCGGGCAGGGCGAGGCGCTAAAGGAAAAGGCCGTAACAATACCGGTGAAAATGGGACAGTGCATTAACCTGAACCCCGAAGACGCCAAAACGTTATATCGGATATTATATCAGCTGTTAAGGCAATTAGAAACCTGATGCTATGTTGAAAGGATTGAATTTGATGCAATGTGAAGTACGCTATTTTACCCGTTCGGGCAATACAAAGAAACTGGCGGATGCCATCGGCAGTGCGGTCAATGCTCCAGCCAAACCGATTGAAGAACCTATAAAAGAGCCCGTCGATTTATTATTTCTGGGAGGTTCGGTTTATGGCGCAGGAATCGACAACTCGTTAAAGGCGTTTATTGCGACGTTAAAATCGGATCAGGTGAAAAAAGTAGCGGTTTTCAGCACCGCGGCGATCCTCACCTCCGCCTATCCGGAAATGAAAAAGTGTTTGGATGCGCAGGGTATTCCTGTAGAGAAAAGAGAGTTTCACTGCCGAGGAAAATTCGCTATGCTGCATCGGGGCAGGCCCAATCAGCAGGATTTAACCGACGCTATGACTTTTGCAAAAGGTGTCGCAGCCACAACAGGCAATTAAGTGTGGGGCCGCAAGCCCTTTATGAACCACTGACACAATAACTCCTATACAGATTGATTCCTTCTTCCTCTTTACGTAGCGGCACCAAAAATGCGGGTGTTCTGAACGGAGAGTGAGGAATGCCTGCTATTTTTTGTAACGCTCCGGATCTGAACCGAAGTTCAACATCCGGTCAGCGACACCACAGTAAGAGCCCCATGAAGTTAGTATTTATGCTACTTCATGGGGCTCTTACTGTTTTTCTTGCAAAACTATAAAAATGGTTCAAATAACATCAGGTTGGTTCGAGTTGCGTAATTGGCAAGCAAAAATAAAATTCATGACATATCCTCCTTTGTTTTTGATACCCTTGGCAAACCTTTATCATTCTAACATTGGAGGGCTTTTTTTCGCTATAAGCTTTTAATTCCACCAGCAAATCCAGTGGATCCTTGCGCTTAAACTCCATAAGAAAAAGCGCCCGTTACCGGGCGCTTTTCACAAGTATTAGCCGACAATGCTAATTCAGATAGGTAACATTGTTGAGGGGAATAATATCTATGCTAATAGTATGACTTGCGGTATCCTTATTCTTTACTGACAACTGTGTAGGACTAGTAATTTTAAGTCCGTAACGGGAACAAGTATCATCATATGAGCCAACATCAGCGCATTCCAATCCGCCAACTACTGTATAATTCATTATTAATGCTGACACAACCGGCGTAACAGTGGGATCGCCAGTTCCAAGTTGGAATATAAAGTCGATTGATTGCGGAGTATATCCAAGGTCTGAGGCAAGTTGTGTAATAGTAATACCGGTAAAGTAGCTTTGTAATTCTGTATTACTATTGCTGGTTTTCCATTCTTCACTTAATGTTTCGGTATACTCATGCCAACCTATGATGTCGTGGTATAGCCATGATTTTCTTCCATCAAATGATGCTAAAATCTTAACTGATGTATTTGTCGGAATAGTTACTGGAACAATAAGGCTATTTATTGTGTTAACACCTGCTAATGAGTAATTAGAAGCACTTGTTGTAGATGTGTAGTATGTTGAATTTGTAGTATTAGAATTAAACATTTGTAATTCTATTACTACCGTATAATTACTCCCATTATTTGCACTTATATTAAGTCTATAATTTAAGTAAGCATTACTATTATTAAAAGAAAAAGATCTGCTTTGAGCTGCTGTCCAAGAGGTTTGATTGGTCTGTGTGTCTAATATTGTCCATGTCGAGCCATCGTTACTCCCCTCAAAAGTCCAGTCTTTAGGTGAACGCGATAAATCAATTGCTTGCCCGGATATAATAGTATACTTATTAATATACTGTGCTGTTGGAAATTTATATGATAGCCATCCAGTGCTACCACCATTGTTTATCCATAAATCGCTATTTCCACTATCTTTTAAACCATCAAAAGCACGAAATGCATCTACACTAGGAATAAAACAGCCAGAGGCTGAACAAGCACCATATGGTGTAGTATTGCTTGTCATTATAGGAATTAAATCATTTGTTGTATCTCTTAATTGTAATTTACCATCACAAACACTCGTTTTAGTAGAATCCTGTTGATCATAATTGCCTGACACATCAAATGCCACATTTCTATTATCGTGAGTACTGCCATTTGATACCTCATAAACTTGTGTGAGAATCTTTTCAGAAGTTGGATATGTAAACACATGTTCCTCACCTGCGCCGATCGACACTGTAGATGCTACATATGTTTTAAATCCACCCTCGTTTCTATCACTGTACGGAAGATCATTCCAAGATGTTTTTCCGTCTCCTACTTTTTCTTTCGGGAATTGTACCTTACCGTCATTTTGCGGCTGTGATTCATAGCCTATTTCACCTTCAAACAATACCGGATTATCGTTTGTCCAGTTCTCAGCCGTATCAATTCTCTGCTGCATGTGCGTCAGGTTCATAATCTTTCCTGCTTTGTTCATTAAAATACACCCATCCTTATTTTTAGATAACACCAATAGAAAACATTTCATAACTCCTTTCATTCTTTTTATTTGGTGTTTCATAAATATTAATACTGAAAAAGCGCCCGTTTCCGGACTCTTTCATACATAAAAAATCACCTTTTAGGTAGTTAATTCTGCCACACCGTTGCGAGGATTTTCTTCTCCATCAGCGATTATGCATATGTGGTAACCATGGTTGCTATTCCGTTTTGTCCTTTGTTTGTCCTTTGTTTGTCCTTCGCTGCGAATTTGTCCTTTATCCGCAGCAAGGCAGCAAAAAGCAGGTGCGGTTCAAAATGAATGAACTGCACCTGCTTTTTTATGTCGTTCGGATGTTTGCCACGCTTTAGATTAAACGCTATTGCAGACGTTTGCAGCGTCCTGGTTATCTTTTTTTCATTGCCATGGCGTACAGATACCAGCTCTCATGAGGAAGCCACTGCTCCGCCCATCTCCAGTTATCATCAACAGCCTCACACGGTTCAGAGATATAGTCGATTGAGTCCTCGTCATCAATGCGCCCTGTCATGCCGTTGCAGATCCCCCCCGGAGCGTTGATAAATTCAAACTTGTTTTGGAAGAAGTACTGAATGTTATTTCTGCCGTAGGCCTCTATCATGCAGCTGTCATATGGATTAAGTCCCATGATCCAATTGAGTTGATCTTCGGCGTACTTTTCAAGATCGACGCGCAGGTCTGCGTCTTCAGTATTATAGGAAAGGTATTTTGCGGCGCATGAAAGCGACGCTATGCGGGCGTTGTCACCCTGCCACCACGGGCTTGCTTCTGTGTTGTGCGGGAAGAAGAAACCTGTCTTTTTTTCTCCATCCTTTTCGCTGAAGAGATATCTCGCATAACCAAAGGGATTGTTGACCTCACCTGTTACATTCAGGGCATTTCGCATAATCTTTTCACATACCGCAACCGTCTGCTTTCTGCGCGCCTCGTCGGGCTCAATGGACACATAGTTGAGCAGTGCGACGACAGGTGCTCCTTCATCAGTCGCATGGAAGAAGAGTCTTCCTTCGACAATCGACATAGCGGCAGTGCCGTCACCGTGGTCGACGGCACGAGCCATAATGCGGTCTGCCATTTCCCTTGCCCGCCTCAGATAGTCATACTCGTTCGTTGTCTTATAGAGCTCATTGATTGCTTCAAGCGCGCAGTATTCGTCAACAAGATTCCATTTTCCGTCGTTGACGTATTGACCGTTGTTTTCTTCAAGATAGCTGTATGCATCTTTGGCCGCCTTCATATACTCGTAGCCGGAATAATCTGTTCCCGGGTAGCTATGGCGAGCCGCTGCCGCAAGCGCTGCGATGCTGAAACCCGCACCTGAACGGAAACCAACCTCGTAGTAGCTGTCGGTAACGATCTCTTTATCGGCTGTTTCGGCAATACCGAACTGAGAACTTGAATTATGATATTCAAAGCCCATTTTTCGGTTCTCACTCACACATTTGAGCGCGTTATCGCGGTCAACCGTGCGGAAAAACGTGCCTGAAGGCGCGCGCATACGCATAAGAAAATCTGCGCCAAACATAGCCTCGTCAAGCACTCTACGCTTCTGCATGGAATATTGCTCGTTACCTGATTCTTCAAGCAAATCAAGAAGGCGGAAAAGTGTGCATGCCGTGAGAGAAACCTGCTGCGGATTGAAATATGTCGTATGAGACTGATGTGTCATATGCACCCCGACATCGCCGGTAGCATCATACCAACCGCCGTGAACATCAACAACACCTTCGCGATTGCCTTTGAAGCTTATGTGCTTGTCAAGATCACACCATTCGCCCGTGCTGCGCTGCCCTTTTAGGAAAAAGCAGACGCCGGAAATCATGCGGATGGAAATTAAGTCTTTTTGTATTTCAAACGGGAATGAGCATGCGATGCCGCCGGCGGTGTCAAGCTCAATTGTATATTGACCCTGCTTTTTCAGCGGAGAAAAATCGAGCGTCCAATAATATCCGCTATTCCATCTCGCGACAGTGCCGGATTTTACCGCGGTGCCGGAGAATTCAATATTCTTTGTTTCTGCATCTATAACGCGGAACTTTCCGGCGTCGGAATTCTCATTGCCCTGAAAAACCGCTTTTTTATAATCGTCACAGCCATATCCTATCTGGTTTGTCAACACTTGGTTTGTTGCCAGTTTCATTAATTATGCACCCCTTTAATTTATCTTTAAGAAAAAGAAAAGATCAAAAACAGATCAGCGCTTTTTCAGCGCCAACGCGTAAAGGAACCAGCTGGCATGAGGCAGCCACTGTTCGGCCCATCTCCAACTGTCACTGACTGAATCGTTTGGTTTAAGAACAAACTGAATCGACTCCTCGTCATCCGTGTGGCTGGTAACACCGTTGCAGATACCGCCCGGACATGAGACAAAATCATACCTGTTTTCAAAGAAGTACTCAATGTTATTTCTGCCGTAAGACTCGATCATACAGCTGTCAAACGGGTTAAGCCCCATAATCCAGTTAATCTGATCCTCGGCGTACCGGTCAAGCTTCTCACGCAAACATGCGTTATCGGTAAAATACGAGAGCAATTTTGCAGCGCACGAAAGCGAAGCTATGCGGGCGTTCTCACCCTGCCACCATGGGCTTGCTTCGGTATCGTGCGGAAAGAAGAAACCGGTTTTCCTGTTTCCGTCTTTTTCGCTGTAGAGACATCTCGCATAACCGAAGGGATTGCTGACCTCGTCTGTCACGTTAACCGCGTTGCGCATTAACTTTTCGCAGGCAGCGATAGTTAGCAGCTTACGCGACTTATCTGGCTCAAAGCTGACATAGTTGAGCAGTGCGACCACAGGCAAGCCTTCATCGGTGGGATGGAAGAAAGCTCTTCCTTCCGCTACCGTAAGCGCAGCCGTTCCGTCGCCATGATCGACCATACGAGCCATGATGCGGTCCGCCATTTTTCTTGCGCGCAGCAGATAATCGTATTCGCCCGTGCTCTTATACAACTCATTGATCGCTTCAAGAGCGCAATATTCATCGACAAGGTTCCACTTGCCGTCGTTGCTGTACTTTTCGTTATTTTCTTCAAGATAACAATACGCAGCTTTGGCGGCTTTTATATATTCAATCCCGGAGTAATCGGTTCCCGGGTAACAGCGGCGGGCTGCGGAAGCAAGTGACGCAATGCACAGGCCCGCGCCGGAACGGAAACCAATCTCGAAGTAACTGTCGGTGACCGTTTCGGTTTCCGCTGTCGCGGCCTTACCGAACTGCGGACTGGAATGACGGTATTCAAAGCCGAGAGAGCGGCTCTCATCCACCGTTTTATATGCGCCGTGTCTGTCCACTCCACGGAAAAACGTACCGGAAGGAGCGCGCATGCGCATTAGAAAATCTGCGCCAAACATAGCCTCATCGAGTATTCTGCGTTTAACCATTGAATACTGCTCGTTCCCCGACTCCTCGAGTAGATCATACACATGGAAAAGCATCCATGGCGTTAACGGCACCTGCTGTGGGTTGAAATAGGCGGTGTGCGACTGGTGTGTCATATGTATGCCAAGACCACCGCTACCATCGAACCAGCCTCCGTGCGCATCCACCACACCTTCGCGGTCGCCGTCAAATTTAAGGCGTGAGTCAGTCTCGTTCCAATCGCCGGTGCAGCGCTGTTCCTTAATATAATAGCCTATGCCGGAAATCAGGCGAATGGAAAGCAGATCCTTTTGGATGTCAAACGGATATGAACGTACAACACCGTTTGCTGTATCTGCCTCGATAAAGTATGTTCCCTGCTTTTGCACAGGTGAAAAATCCAGCGTCCAGTAATAGCCGGTATTCCATCTCGCGACGGAACCGCATTTGACGGCGGAACCGGAAAAAATTACGTTATGGGTCTCTTTATCTATAATTCGGAATTCACCGACTTTGGCATTTTCCTCTCCCTGAAAGACAGCTTTTTTATAATCTGAACAGCCATAGCCCAGCTGGTTTGTCAAAATCATTAGGATACACCTCGTTTAATTATATATATCTCTTTTTTTAAAAATAGGGCCATGTATGAAGGGTCAGGACCGCAGCTGATTGCGAAATTCATTGGGTGTGATATTTTCGAGCTTTTTAAACGTTTTTGAAAAGTGAGAGACATCGTTAAATCCCGTCAAATCAGATATTTCGCAGATTCTTAGCGACGGATTCTGCAAAAGCCGTTTGGCAATTTGTATTCTTTTCTTATTGAGTATATCGCTGAAGCTCTGCTTGACATATTTGTTAAGCAGTTTGCTTAGGTACCATTGGCTGACATAGATGTTCTCGGCAACCTCTGCCAAGCTCAGTTTTTCCGTATAATGGATTTCGATATATTTCAGCGCATTGCGAACGATAAAGCTGTTGCTAGCCTCACTGGATTTATCTGTTTCAGCGGACTGATTATTCCCCAACGTTTTATTGAGGTTGCTTATCATTGCATTGAGCGCTTCTTCCAATTCATCCATCTTTGAAGGCTTGAGCATATAACGGGTAACGCCGATTTTTATCGCTCTCTTTGCGTACTCTATATCCCTGTAGCCCGTAAGGATGCTGACCTGCATATCTGGATAATCCGCTCTAAGGCAGGACAGCATGGACAAACCGTCCATATCCGGCATGTGAATATCGAGGAAGAGAATGTCCGGTTTATACTTCTGGATCATCTGAACCCCTGTTTTTGCATCACAAGCGGTCATAACGACCTTGCAATAATATTTATCCCAGTCAATCACCTTCTGCAGGCCTTCGACAATGACATCCTCATCGTCGATCAACACCACCTTGTACTGATTCCTGCTGCTGTCAGAATCGAATTCATTAACCACAATAATCACCTTTTGAGTAAAAATTATAATAATTACTCGCCTATGAGCAATATCATGCGAATTTAACAATCTATTGCGACGACTAAGGTAGGTGAAAAGACAAACAACATCTCATTGATCCGATTTTGTGCTTTTTCTTCTGTTGTGGAAATGCTCCGCTGTACCGACAGCATAGAATCGCAAAAGATTTATTGATTGCGGTTCTAACCCTTCAGTGCTCCGGCGGTCAAGCCCTTGATGATATTTTTCTGCAAAAGCATGTAGACGATTAAAATAGGAACAACGACAAATACGATTGATGCAAACATCATGCCGTAGTTTGTTCCGGCAATTGAGGTTATCTGGTTGAGCAGAACTGTTATGGTATATGTTTCTCTGTAACGCAGGAAAAACATTTGGATAAAAAGGTCATTATACGAAGATAAAAAGGTGAAAATCGCAACCGTCGCAATGGCGGGTCTGATCTGAAACACCACGACCTGAAAAAATATCTGGAACACATTGTAGCCTTCAAGATAAGCGGCCTCTTCAAGATCCACCGGCACGCTGCGAATAAATCCGATAAGCACGATGATCGCAAACGACAGGTTGCCTGCAATCTGCGGCAAAATAACGCTGAGCTGAGACAGCGGAATGCTATCGGTATTGACGATATTCCATCTGAACTCCATTGTAAAAACCGGAATTATGGTGGAGAAAATCGGGAACATCATACTTGCGATAACAAGAGAATAAAGCGCATTCTTGCCTTTGAATACATATCTCGCCATACCATAAGCGGCAAAGCCGGCAAGGAGTATGGTGGCGACCGTGCAGGTAATGCTTATCACAAAACTGTTCAAATAAGCGGTCGCGATATTTACGCTCTTTAACGCGATTTTGTAGTTATCGAGCGTAAACATCCTGCCGGAGGGTATTGCGAACGTATTTTTCATTATATATGAATTCTGTTTAAATGAGTTGAGTATAACCCACGCGAACGGGAATATCGTGCCTACCGCCCAAAGGGAAAGAATGATATAAACTACTATCTTTCCCGGGCTGAGATGGCTGACGCCTCTGCTTCTGCCGGGCCGGGCTGTTTTCGCTGCCATAATTCACGACACCCCCTTAATAATCTTTGGATTTAAAGATGTTGTTGGCAATCTGCGAAATCACAACACCCAAAACCACGATGACCATGGCGATGGCGGAACCATAATCAACATCACCCATCTGAAATGTCTGATAATACATGTATGAACCGGTCAGATATGTGGTACCGAGAGGCATGCCGTTAGGGAACATTACCCATGGCAGGTCAAAAACCTTCAATGCACCGGTGATCGCAAGCACAAGGCAGGTGCACAGCACATTATGCAACAGCGGGAGCGTGATATAGCGAACGCGCATAGGGCCGTTTGCGCCGTCAATCTCAGCAGCTTCGTAAATTTCTGTCGAAATTGAGCTAAGACCCGTTGTGATAATGACAAAATAGAATCCTATGTATTGCCATACAACCGGAATGATCATAGTCGCGATGGCGTGTGACTGGTCTTTCCAATCGACATTTTCAATGCCCATTGAGGTGAGGACCTGATTGAGCATGCCGCCATTATAAAGAAAGATTAAATTAAACAATAAGCCAAGCGCCGCAGCGGAAATTACGATTGGGAAGAAGAAAACCGT
>DBTI01000088.1 GCA_002306975.1 Ruminococcaceae bacterium UBA1320 | reverse complement strand
CTAGGTGTATGTGGGCCGGACTGGGTTTTTCAATTGTGACCCAATTGGATCCGGAGATATTAATCGTCGATGAGGTACTGGCAGTCGGCGACGAGTCGTTTCAAAAAAAATGTTTGGCTACAATGTCGGATTTCAAAAAGAAAGGTGTTACCATCCTGCTGGTTTCTCATAATGAACATGATGTGAAAAAGCTATGCAGCCGGGTGATTTGGCTTGATAACCATAAAGTGCGACTGACAGGCGAGCCGGATGAAGTAATAAAGACCTATCAGACCTTGGAATAACCGAATCATTTGGATATTTGCAAAGTTTCTGCTTGAGTTCAAAAAAAACCCCTGAGTTACGCTTCTTTTGTTAAAGAAGCGTAACTCAAGGCTCAGTTGTCGTAAAAATACTTCTCTACCACCTATGATCCGGGAGGAGATTTTCTGTTTTTCAAACAAAAAACCAGGGTTTCACGCTGGCGGCGGCGGTATCACACCTGACGATGATCCAGCCGTGATTGTTTTAAGATTCTCATACTCGATCAATACCGGCGTTTTGTATGCCTTTTTCATTTATTCTCACCTCCTTTCTCCGTTCAAATATGTTGAATCGCAAAACAATTTTTAGTTAAGACTAAAAGGTAGGACATTTGCAAACAGGTAAATATAGATTCTTTAGAACATCGGGTGAAGCGTTCTCAATATACATCGGGTAATCCCGAAATCATCCTTTCACGGCGCAACATACTGCGGAATATCGTACCTTCAGCCAATTCCCTTTCAAGTGAAAAGTCGCGTTCCCCCATAAAAATAACCTGCCACTCCCTGGCTTGCTCCGGGTTTAACCATGGACTTTCAAGGATATGGGAAAATTCCGAATCAATATTGTTCCGCTCAAATAAGCCGGTGACATCCTTCTTTTTAACACTCGGACCATAATAGTTGATTTTCATTTGATAGGTTTCCGAAGCCAGTTGGGGTAAAATGTCAGCACGAACGGTTATGGCATCGCCGGATGGGGCGAGCGACCACAAGCCGGGGTCGATATTCCGAGACTTTATCTGGTCAACTAAGGTTTGGATATTGCCTTGAGCATTCTTCAACGTGATTCTGCGGACATAACCATTTTCGGTAATACCATCAAATGGCTGTATGACAAGATCCGTATAACTTCTCCGGTAGTTTCTTTCCTGGAAAAATTCTTTATAAACCGTTGAACAATAGTTGATTGGGAGTTCGATACCATTGTCAATAGCATACCTCATAAGTTTTAAAACAGTCATTTCCGATTCATGGACCGATGGGTTCCTGACATTCTGCAGACAACGGTAATTATATTTCAAAAAATTTTTGTAATTATGTTTCCCAAGTATCAATTGGTGTAGGTTAAGGTGATTAACACCGATTGCCGCCATTTTAGGTAACAAATCCGCAAGTTTGTCAAAATCGTCGGGCAAACAAGGAATCTCCNCCGTTACAGTGGGAATAAATCGTTTTGCCAGGGCTACCCTATCAAGATCATAATCGGCAGCGGCAATATCGAAACGGATTTCATCAAGCCCGGCCTTTGCCAATTCAAGCAATACGGCCGGAGTTGCGAGATCTCCGTTAGTATACAACCATGTATAAGGAGAGCCGCATTCGTTGCGAATGGCCTTTAAATGGTCAATAACAAAATCCAGTCGCAGCAACGGCTCTCCCCCAGAGATGCCGAGCCCTTTCTTTTGAAATAATTGAAAGTATAATACATGATCATCGGGTCCTAAAAACACTCCTTCACGGCAACGCGGCGGCCGATCTTTGCATGTCCTGGTGTCCTCGGCGGAATTACAATAAACGCAATTCCGGGTACAGCGGAAATCGATCCAGGTGCAGTCCCAGCCGCCGTGTTGGCAAATCCGGCATCCCGGTGAGAGCGGCCCCAAATGAGGTTTAGTGCCGCAGGCTCCGTCGTTATCTGTGGCCAGACCGGACTCGATTTCAGCCAGTAATGCATTTCTTTCCATGGTAGCTTTGACGGCCTCTTCTTCATTCAACCAGTTCATCCTGGGGTAATCTTCGCCGAAATTCTTTTTGACTTTCTCGCAAATACGGTCGATTTCAGATTGATCATATATCTTCATGAGGTTGTTCTTTCATAACCTTTAGTGCATTTTGAACTTAATGATTGTTATTTTTTCAGTTATTATAACTGTCGGTTTTCCTTGATCGTATCTTTTATAATCAGCCCGAGCCACCGGAAAGGCTGGAGCGGATCTATGCCGCTCCGGGTTTTGGTGCCGGTGCGGTGGATAATGGAATCCCGATCGAACAAAGTATAGCCGAGGATTTTCATTTTATCGCTCCAGCTGACCGGCAGGCCCAGTCGGATCATTTTTCCTCCGATTCGCGCTTTCATTTTGTGAATATCGGCAAACGACATGTTTTGATACATCGTAGTATCGACCGTTATTTTATTGAAATCATTTAAGCAATACTCGCCGAAACGTTCTATGTCGGTTAATTCACTCACCATGGTTAGGCATATCCCAACCAGTTTACGGAGGTTGGGATGCGCCGCCGTCCGGTACACCCTGCACCAATCGATCTGGTCGTTATATTTGACGATTAGCTGGCATATATCCACCAGCCATTTGAGACCCCGGAACGAATGGCGGGAACAGTGATATACCATATACAACAAGGACATCTCTAAATCCAGGCATTGTATTTCATAACCATTCAGTTTGAGAATCTGAATTCCGCCGAACCAATCATGGCCGTCTATCGGATAAATGCTGCGCATAAGCGATTTTTCGCTGAAGCCGCTGAAATTGAAATGTAAATCCAAGGCAGTCGGAAACGGGACCGTGTCTTTGAAATATGAAATCTCGTGAAAAAAAGTTTCATATTCTTGCCTAGTCAATTTTAATTGGAACTTCTCCAAAATTTCCGGTGAATAATAAAACCCATCTTCGAGCAAGAACGCTCTTACCTTGGGATAATCTTCCCTTTTAATGACGATATCCAGGTCTGAGACCACCCGCATAGCCGGATCATCGTAAAGGCGTTCAAGTGTGGCGAACCCTTTGAGCAAGATATAATCGATATGATGTTCATTGAGCATCTTTACAATCACCAGTGCGTTTTGCAAAACCAAATCATTTTGAATTGCAATAATACCTCTCCGCTGGCGGAGAAAATCCAAAAATCCCGGCGGCAGCACCTCCTGCACCGTTTCCGAAGAACCAATCGAATAAAAAAAACCCTCGAGTCCGGTCAGCAATGTCAGCCTTTTAAGCAAGTCCGGGCTACATTTTCCGGCCAGAATCTGCAGCCTGTCAATATTGCCGGTTCCGTAATGATATTTGATCAATTCCCAAAGAAATTGTTGTTCGGGAGTGTTTTTCATGCAGTCTCCTCCTGCCCGCCAAGTTCGCCCGCTGCCAGCTTTTCCACTTGCTCACCGAATTGCTCCAAATCGGTGCCGAAAAAAACTTTATAACAGTCAACCGTAGCCAATAACTCCGCCAGTGATTGAAAGTCCGCCTCTGCGTGGCGTTGATCAAAAATATTCAGTGCGGTAGGAAACATTTCCGGAGCTACATTCAGGCAACTGGCCGCTTCGATACGTGTAGCGGCTTCTCCGGTCTGTTCCAAAATGAATAAATCATGCACTTTATAAAGCTTTTTAAATTCTGCTTGATTCAAATCGCTGAGCTTAATATAACAATCCTCGCCCGTCCGGAAATGGATTCGGTTGAAATCGCTGAAAAATTGGTCCAGCGCCGACTGGCGCAATTTGATCATGTTAAAAAGGGCGTAGACATGAAATCCATCTGTGGCCAGTTTGAATAAAGGCATTTCATCCGCTAACACAGGATGACCCCTTTTTAACAAGGCAAGAGTGGCTGTCGACTTGCCGCGTCCACTCAGTCCGGTAATTAAAACATGCCGCTGCCCTACTTTAAGACAGGCGGCATGTAAGCGATAATATCCGAAATCCCCCAGCACACTAATCAAAGGATGAATAAATAAAAGAATAAAACTTTGAATATTCAAGCCGAGAGTATGGAGAATTAAAAATGCCGTGATTTCCTTGGTTGCATAATTGATAGATACCAAAGCAACCCCTTCATAAAAGTACCAAAATTCCTGCCCGGATTTTGAAAAACATTTTAGATTAGAGACCCCATCCATATAAAATGGAACATCCAGAACGAGTTGCGCATTGGCCGGCACTATGTTACTGCCGCTGCAATCGGGCTGGTATGCTTCGCGGTAATTAAAAACAATATTTTTACTCACCACCGTCTTTGACCGGGTCATATAGCAATATTCGTTGATATATCGGATTAAGTCATCATTTTGGGTATTAACCCGGATGGAAACATCTTCGAAAATAAATATCGCTTCGTTTTTTTTCATTGATTCAGCTCTTCATCATAATGGTATAATCCATAAGTTCTGTGAGGGCTTCCTGGAAGGGCTGGTTATCAATGGTTATCCAGCTATGCCCTGTTAAACCCTCGTTTTGATATTTAACGCCAATGATAAGCTCGGCGTTTAACTTATTTCCCAAAGCCTGTTCTAACAAAATACAACTCCGGATGAGACAGGGCCGCCGGGATTTAGCGATTCTGAGTAAAAAAAAATTTGCCGCCCGCCGCATTTTTCCCAATCGAACCAATGCTTCGGAATCCCCGACTGATTTCATTTTCCGGGCTTTTATCTTTACTAGCGCCATCAGATCCTGGGGTGATTTTTGATCACACTGATAAGAATAATAAAGTACCTTTGCGAGTACAGTAATGATTAACCAGCCGTCGTGAGGAAAAGTGAATCCCTTATATTGCATGCGCCCATACCTTATAACAAAATGTTTTTTTGCTGGAGGGAAGCGAGCAATTCGCCAATATCTTTTCGTAAAACCGTTTCTTCAACGTCATATGTTGCAAGCAATTTGGAAAAAACTTGTTCCAAG
>DBTI01000235.1 GCA_002306975.1 Ruminococcaceae bacterium UBA1320 | reverse complement strand
CTGATAACTGCATAATACATAATGCAGTTATTGCCTTTGTCATAGAGCCAATCATGAATTTTGTTTGAGGTGTATTTTTTATTCCTTTTTCCTTATTTGAATATCCATATGATTCATTAAATATAATTTCATTATTTTTTGATAACAATACATTTCCATTAAATTTTTTTTGTTTTTTAAAGTATTCATTTAAATTAATATTCATCATTGACATCCTCCAATAACTTGCCCATATTTCATGTAATCACTATTAACCAGTTCGCTTTATTTTACTATTGTGACTGTACTTAATTATACAACAGAATAGTGTAATTATTTAAATATTTATCATAGTTATATATAAATTGCTTCCCTATAAAATATCCGTTAATTCATTCAGATTTGTAATGATATAATCGGGCGTTATGTCGCAGTTCCATTTTCTGTTATCCCTGTTTAACCAGCAGCTTGTAATGCCCGCTCTATGCGCGCCGATCACGTCGGCTGTGCTGTCGCCTATATGGATTATCGACTTTGGTTCAACTTTTAGATCTGTTATTACAGAATCAAAAAAGCCGCCGTTCACGTTTCCTTTATAGCTTTTTAAATCATCGGAGATAAAGGCTTTGTCATGCTCTATTTTGCCGATCAGTTCATCTACCATCAGATGGTTGGAATCGCTTGAAAGGACGATTTTGTAATTTCGGTGCAGCTTTTTTATGCAGTCACAGACCTCGCTGTAAAAAGGAGCTTTAGAGTGCTGATACATGAGATGATATAAAACGTCTTTGGGTGAAACAGCGAAGTTTAGCTCATTCATTGCCTTTTCTACGCACTTTGAATAAACCTCTTCCATTGTTTCAAACTTTTCAGCGCTCACAGCCTTTTCATAAATGGAAGGGTACATCCCTAAAATTGCTCTTGAGCCTTGCTCTGCTTTGTCATTTGAAAATTCTTCTTTTAAAATCGCCCGCCAAATATCAGGAATGCGCTTATTCACATCAACCAGAGTTTGAAAGATATCAAAGCTGATAACCTTGTAATTCATATTACTCCTTATGTTTCTTTGAATATGTCCCTACCGTTATTATATCACAACGGAAGTTCAACTTGAATATCTATAATATTGTCTTTTAGCCCGGCGCTGACTCTTCCCCCCATCTGTTCGGCAAGCAGCCTAACGATGGAAAGACCAAGCCCTGTGCTTTTTCGCCTTGCTTTGTCGGCGGTATAAAAGCGGTCAAAGAGCTGATTTATATCAATATCCGAAGCATCCAAAACGGGGTTGGCGAACGAGATAACAGCATTTTCGGCGCATGAAAGCCTTACTGTTATCTCACCGGCGGAATAGGCGACGCAGTTTCGTATGAGGTTTTGAATAATTCTTGTCGTCATTTCTCTGTCCGCCATAGCGAAAACCGGCACAGCATCTTCAAATTTGACCGAAAGATTTTTCTCCTCCAGGCTGCCGACGGATTCCGCAAGGCATTCTGCTGTAAGGTTAGTCAGATTGATGCGCTGGAGATCCGGTTTTCGCGCCGCGTTTACAAGATAAGAGTATTCAAAAAAGTGCTCGATAAGGCTTCCCAGCTCGTCGGCGTGCTTTTGCGCGATATTCAGCTTTTGCCGCTGATCGTCTGACAGTTCGCTTTTTTCTAAAAGCTGGGCATAGCCTTTTATCGCGGTAAGCGGCGTTCTTAAATCATGCGAAATGTTCGCGATCATCTCTTTATAACGCCTTTCCTCACGAAAGCCGTCAAGGCGGAGCTGTTCCTCCACCTTCAGGCTTTTGTTTATGTTGATTGCCAATGCGTTTAACTCTCTATTAAAAAGCTCAAGATTAACCGGTTGCCGTGTTTTTTCGGTCAGTCGCTTTGTCAGCTGCCGGTTGATGCTGCGTATCTGCAATTGTAGAAAACCTGTATATGCCACAAGTACTATAATTAAAAAACTCAATATACCGATTGCAACCGCCAACATCCCTCACCGGCCTTTCCGCTATTTTACATCTGATTTTCTAAACGCCGAAAACGTTATGACACACATAGCAAGTATGAATACTATGCTGACAGCAATCGCCTTGATTATATCCTCATTTGCGGATTTAAGCGATAATAAAATATAGTTGCCGCCAAACGGTGTGAAGGCTAGAATATCATGAAGCGGCTCGGAGTTGTTTGATAACGACATAAGCTGCCCACAAAGAATTGAAAAACCGTAATTGATGGCAACCACAAGCACAGGCTTTTTTATCAGCAGAGCGAGCGGAACACAAATGCTGAGCTCTGCCATATAAACAATTATAGTCGTGATCATTATCGCAATCAGTTTCCATACTTCTATGGCGGTAATTGTTTTGCCCGCTTCTGCGATAATCAAATTAAAAAAGCCCATTGCCGCCGAATTTGCGCCGAATTTTGAACCTGTTGCGATAGCAATTCCAGCTACAATCGCATAGGGCAGCAGTATGAAAGCAATGGTGCAGAAAAATGAAATTGCCTTGCTGATTATAATTTCACCTCTGCTCGAGCCGCTCGCAATAGCGTCGTGTATGGTTTTGTTGTCAAAATCGCCGCAGATATACACGCCCGCAATCACAGCACCAAGAATACTTGTTACGTTCATATCCGAGAACAAAAAAACCATTGAAGATATATTGGAATTAAGGTTGCCCCCATTTATCAACCAGGACATTACAACCATGGCGACGGAGCATGCGACAGTAATCGCCAACAGAACCTTAATCGCCGCTGATCTGCGGATCTTAAAAAAATCCGCCATGATAAGATTAAACATGCCTGCCGCCTCCTACTGTCGATATAAAGTAATCTTCGAGCGTGTCAACTTCAATTGAAAAGTTGGTAAGTGCGATTCCGTTTTCAAAAATGGTGCTTGCCACACGCTCTTTCGCGTCAAGAAAATCATACAGCTTGACTGATTTATCCGGCATTACTTTATAATTCTGAGTATTCAGCTTCATTTCAAGAATACTTGCCAATTTTTCGGGCTGGTCGCAGCTGATAAGAATATGGTGCCTGCAGCGCTCTTCAAGCTCCGAAAGGGTAAGGGTTTGTTTGATCTCGCCCTTGTGAATGATGATATAATTCGTCGCCGTCTGATACATCTCCGGCAGATTGTGGCTTGAAATAAGGATTGTCATGTGCTTGTCTTCACATAGCTTTCTTATCAGATTGCGGATTTCCACAACGCCCAAAGGGTCAAGCCCGTTAATCGGCTCGTCAAGGATAAGCAGTTCAGGATTACCCAAAAGCGCGACGGCGATCCCCAAACGCTGTTTCATGCCAAGCGAAAAGTTTTTCGCTTTCTTTTTTCCGGTGCCTTCAAGGCCGACAAGGTTCAACAGCTCGCCCTCAACATTGCAGTCGGGTATGCCGCGCATGATTCTGTGCAGCCTTAGATTTTCCTTTGCCGTCATGTTGGGCACAAGGCTAGGGTATTCGATCATGCAGCCGATTCTTTTCCGCTCTGCCTGCAAGGCTTTTTCGCCGGAGTGCCCGAAAAGCTCAACGCTGCCGCTCGAAGGGAAATTAAGCCCTGTGACAAGCCGCATAAACGTTGTTTTCCCGGCGCCGTTTTGACCGATTAAGCCATATATTTTTCCGGCGTCCAAGGTGACCGAAACGTCTTGCAGAGCGTTTACCCCGTGATAGCTCTTGGTCAGGTTGTTTGTTTTTAAAACGTGTTCAACCATTTTTCTCACCTGTCCTCTCTATCAACAAGTGTAAAGCCTAAAGGTTTAGAAAAGGTTAAGAAAATCCGGCAATAGATAAGGAAAGGGTTAAGCTTGTTTTTCCGTTTCTATTTGAAATTGCAATCGTCTTTAAAAAGGCGGTAGCCTAAACCCCAGACTGTTTCAATATATTCTTCATTCGGGTTCGCTTTTTTCAGCTTGTTTCGCAGATTACTGATGTGTGTTTTAACAGCGTTGTCATCCTCGAGATATTCCTCTTGCCACACCGATTCATAAAGGTTCGCCTTTGTAAAAACCTTGCCGCGGTTTTTTAAAAGCAACTCCAATATTCTATACTCTTTCGCGGTCAGCTCAAGCTCAATATCATTCACCGAAACACGTTTTGTGCCGTCGTCAAGCGTCATATCCTTATAACAAAAGATCTTGTTTTCGGCTATCTGCTTGTGAGCGCGGCGCAGATTTGTTTCAACACGCGCCACAACCTCGCCCAAATCAAAAGGCTTTGTAATGTAATCATCCGCGCCCAGCTTTAAAAGGTCAATTTTCGTTCCGACCATATCCTTCGCCGAAATAATAATAACGGGCGTATCCGAAAATCCTCTCATTTCTCTGAGAATTTCATCGCCGCTTTTGTAGGGGAGCATGATGTCAAGCAGAACAAGGTTGTATGTATTATTTTTTATCTCGTTAAAGCCCTCTGTTCCGGTAAACGCCGTTTGCGCCTTATAGCCCGCGTCCGTCAGCGCTTCGGCGAGCATCAAACAAATATCTCTGTTATCTTCAACGATCAGAATTGTCTCCATTTTTATCACGGCGCCTTTCAATTGACCCTGTGTCAATCGGTTTTACATATGGATTTATTATATCACAAAAAAGCAGAAGGGGCTGCCACAAATTGCCCGCCGCAGACAAGCGGAATCTATATACAACTCCGGCGATTATCCTCCCACGACTTCATACGAGATGGATATGCTTTGCTCCGTTTTCCCTTAAAAACCATCAGATTAAGTCATGTACCCTTGCTATTATTTCTCCGCAATTAGGACATGTAATCCAAGTAGTTTTTCGGTAGAATGGGAGTAAAGCATATTCGTCCTCTTTAGAATTAGTCTCTCGACAATTCCGTTTTATTCAAAGCCACCTTTGTTTTTAGGAGCTATTGGAGAAACCGCAGTCAACACTTGCCGCAAAACAGAAAGAACAAGGATCTGCAAGCGGTGTATACAGTACAGAATATATGATTAAAAAACGCCCCGGAACTGCCGGGGCGTTTTTGTAATTGCTATAAGGTTAGATAAGGCCGCACATTTTCTATCATTTTAGCACCAAAGCCTTTGACCTTGTCAAGCTCGTCAATGCTGCTGAAAGAACCGTGCGCGTTGCGGTAGTCTATAATATCCTGTGCCCTCGCCGCACCGATATTGGGCACGGTTTCGAGCTGAGCAAGCGTTGCCGTGTTAAGGTTAACGGGGTGTGACGGCGTTGTTTTCGCCGCGCTTGATGTGCTGGGTTTGTGCGAAGAGGTTTTGCTTGAGTTGGTTTTTGCTGAGTTGGCGGAAGAACTTCTTGTCGATGCTCCGGCAGAGGGCTCATTTGATTCTGAGGATGTGCCGGAAGAAGATATTTCAGTTTCGGAAGACGCCTGCGACGAAAAATCACCGGAGGATGCAGCTCCGCCGCCGGAATAAAGAGCGACTGCGGAAACATCCGCGTCACCATACGCGGGCATAGACGCAAAATTATAAACGACGGTGAGCGCGCAGATAACCGCGGTCATCGCCGAGATGAGCAAAATGAATTTTTTCGTGTCCAAAAAGCTGCCTCCAGAATGTCGTAATATAAACAAATATAGCATTATTTGCCGATATACGCAAGCGTCAGCTAATGTAATTATGAAATTACAAAATCTAAAAAGCCGCGGTATTGTATCAGCGGCATTAAAAGGTTATAATAATCCCGAATATGAATATTTCGTTTCCCTATTCGGAGGATTTATAAAATGAAAAGAACCCTTATCAGCGATATTTTTAAATCACCTGACGATTTTAATGATGAGGTTACGGTTTGCGGCTGGGCGCGGACTGTTCGTGACTCAAAGGTCGTCGGTTTCATTGAGTTAAATGACGGAAGCTGCTTTAAAAACCTACAGATTGTTTTTGATTCTTCACTTCCAAACTATGCGGAGATCGCAAGGCTCGGCGTAGGCTCGTCGGTCACGGTTAACGGCAAAATCGTGATGACGCCTGACGCTCGCCAGCCGTTTGAAATGCATGCCGCAGTGGTCAAGACTGAAGGCGCTTCCACACCGGACTACCCATTGCAAAAGAAGCGGCATTCTCAGGAATATCTCCGCACGATAGCGCATCTGCGCGCGCGCACCAACACGTTCGGTGCGGCTTACCGTGTCCGTTCCGTCGCGGCCTTCGCAATTCACAAGTTCTTTCAGGAGCGTGGCTTTGTCTATATTCACACTCCGCTGATTACAGGCAGCGACTGTGAAGGTGCAGGCGAAATGTTCCGCCTTACTACGCTTGACATGTCAAACCCGCCGCACCGTGAGGACGGTTCCATCGACTATTCACAGGATTTTTTCGGCAAGCCGGTCAACCTCACTGTTTCCGGGCAACTTGAGGGTGAGACAATGGCGATGGCTTTTGGTCAAATCTACACCTTTGGCCCGACCTTCCGCGCGGAAAACTCCAATACTCCCCGCCATGCCGCGGAATTCTGGATGATCGAGCCGGAAATTGC
>DBTI01000147.1:705-6113 GCA_002306975.1 Ruminococcaceae bacterium UBA1320 | reverse complement strand
AGATAGGTGCTCAAGAGCGCGGTGGTCCGACTTACGGTGCCGCGGGGCGCGGCGTCAGAGTTGTTCGAGGCTTGGTATTCGCGATCGAGCCGATGATCAACCAGGGTACGTACGCAGTCAAACAACTGTCGAACGGCTGGACGGTTATTACCGTGGATGGAAAATTGTCGGCCCACTTTGAGAATACCATTGCTATTACCGCCGACGGGCCTGTAATTTTGACAACGCTATAACGGAGGCAGAATGGAAGTAGCAGTTAATTCTGTCGCAATGTCCCTTGCGGGGCATGACCGTGGCGAAATATTTGCCGTAATCGGGCTGACCGATGATCACTGCGCACTGCTTGCTGACGGCAAACGAAGAAAAACGGAAAAACCCAAGAAGAAGAAACTGAAGCATCTGAGGGCGATCGGCAGCCTTGATCTGCCGGTGGCAAATGAGGCATCCAACCGCGAGATCAGGGGCGCACTAAGAGCTTTTGGTGAGGCTTTTGCGACGGTTGCCGAGGGAGGTAGTTAGCTTGGCGAAAGATGACGTTATTGAATTGGAAGGCATCGTAAGAGAGTCGCTTCCCAATGCAATGTTTCAGGTGGAGCTGCCGAACGGGCACACAATACTTGCGCACATTTCAGGCAAGCTGCGGATGAATTACATCCGTATATTGCCTGGTGATAAAGTAACAATTGAGATGTCGCCGTATGATCTGACCCGCGGCCGCATCACCTGGAGAAGTAAGTAGGAGGTATAACAAATGAAAGTAAGACCTTCCGTGAAGCCCATGTGCGAAAAGTGCAAGGTTATAAAGCGCAAGGGTAAGGTAATGGTTATCTGCGAAAACCCGAAGCACAAGCAAAGACAAGGTTAAAAGACTTATTTATAGGTCTTTGGGCGCGAAAGCGCGTTAAAAACTACCGCCTGAAAGCGGAACTTAATGCGAAAGGAATGATTAATAAATATGGCACGTATCGCCGGCATTGACCTGCCAAAGGATAAGCGAATCGAGATTGCCCTTACCTATGTCTATGGCATCGGCAGGACCAGCGCAAACAAGATACTCCAGCAGACCGGAATTAACCCCGATACCCGCGTCAAGAACCTGAGCGAGGAAGACGAAGGAAAGTTGCGTGAGTGCATTGACCAAAACTTCACAGTTGAGGGTGACCTGCGCCGCAGCATAGCTCTTGATATCAAGCGTCTTATCGAAATCGGCAGCTATCGCGGAATGCGTCACAGACGCGGCTTACCCGTTCGCGGGCAGAGAAGCAAGACGAACGCTCGTACCCGCAAGGGCCCGAAACGTACAATGGCAAACAAGAAAAAGTAAAGGAGGGAACAAATTAAATGGCAGCACCTAAGAAGAAAGTCAGAGTACGCCGCAGAGAGCGTAAGAACATTGAAAAGGGAGTCGTTCATATAAGTTCCTCCTTTAATAACACAATGGTCACTATCACAGACGTTAACGGCAACGCTATTTCGTGGGCATCCGCTGGCGGAATGGGCTTCCGCGGAAGCAAGAAGTCTACTCCCTTCGCAGCTCAGACAGCGGCTGAAACAGCCTCCAAGACTGCAATGGAACAGGGACTCAAAACCGTTGAGGTTTTTGTCAAAGGACCCGGAAGCGGCCGCGAAGCTGCTATTCGTGCCCTGCAAACAGCAGGCCTTGAGGTAACACTCATTAAGGACGTTACACCAATTCCCCACAATGGTTGCCGTCCGCCCAAAAGACGCCGCGTCTAATTTAGGAAGGAGAAGCAAATTATGGCCAAAAACATGCAGCCCATCGTCAAGCGTTGCAAAACGCTGGACATTTCTCCTGCCGTCATGGGGTACACAGCAAAGACCAAGAGCAATACAATTCGTAACCCCAAGAGTCAGATGCGCAGGAAGCAGAGCGAATACGCTATGCAGCTTCAGGAAAAGCAGAAGGTTAAATTCATATACGGAATTCTTGAGAAGCAGTTCCGTGCATATTACGAAAAGGCAGCAAAGACTCCCGGAATTACCGGCGTTAACCTGCTCACAACAATTGAGCGCCGCCTTGACAACGTAGTATATCGCCTCGGTTTTGCAATGACACGCCGTGAGGCACGTCAGGCAGTCGGCCACGGCCACTTCACAGTTAACGGTAAACGTGTTGACATTCCCTCTTACCTCGTTTCCACAGGAGACGTAATTGAGGTTTGCGAAAGCAGCCGCAGCTCTGTAATGTTCAAAAGACTGCTCGGCGAGGATGCTATTGTTATCACCCTGCCACAGTGGCTTGAGCGCGAAAAGAATACACTCAAGGGAACGGTCATAAAGATGCCCGTCAGAGATGATATTGATATCCCCGTTGAGGAAACCCTCATCGTCGAGTTGTACTCCAAGTAATGCAGAGACCCTCATAATTGGTAAGCTGATCACTAAGGCGCGTTGTTTGCGCCAACTCAGAAGGAGGGTAAAAAAACATGATTGAAATAGAAAAGCCGCGCATTGAATGCATTGAGATGCCTATGGATAATTCCTACGGTAAGTATGTCGTTGAGCCTTTAGAGCGCGGTTATGGCACGACCTTGGGTAACTCTCTCCGCAGGGTGCTCCTATCCTCTCTTCCAGGCACAGCCGTCACATCAGTTAAAATTTCCGGCGTACAGCATGAATTTTCAACAATACCCGGCGTCAAGGAAGATGTGACCGAAATTGTCCTAAACGTTAAGGGAATTATTATCAAACTGCACAGCGATGGACCTAAAACGGTGTATATCGAGGCAAACGGCGAAGGCGAGGTTAAGGCAGGAGATATTAAGGCAGACGGCGAGGTCGAGGTACTAAACCCCGAAATGCATATTGCCACTCTTGGGCCTGACGGATATCTGAGCATGGAAATGGTCGTTGACCACGGCCGTGGATATGTTGTTGCCGAGAAGAACAAGGGTACTCAGCAGATAGTCGGAACGATTCCGGTCGATTCCATATACTCGCCGGTGCTTAAAGTTAACTATGCCGTTGAAAACACCCGCGTGGGAAACAAAACCGATTACGACAAGCTCACAATTGAAGTTTGGACTGACAAAACCATTACCCCCAGAGATGCTGTTTCTCTCGGAGCGAAGATACTTTGTGACCATTTCACACTGTTTACAGACCTTTCCGAAACAATCGGCAGCGAGTCTACTGTTAAGGAAAAGGTTGAGACACAGCGCGATAAGGTTCTTGAAATGACAATCGAGGAATTGGATTTGTCTGTAAGAAGCTTCAACTGCCTGAAGCGTGCCAACATCAACACAGTTGAGGATCTCATCGGCAAGACTCAGGACGAGATGATAAAAGTTAGAAATCTCGGACGCAAGTCGCTTGAAGAGGTTGAGCACAAGCTCGCCATGATGGGACTTAATCTTGCAAGTGACGACAACAATTAACTTCCGCACAATACCAGCTTCAAAAAATATTAAAGACGGCTTAATGCCTTCTTGGCCTTTACACTTAAAAAAGGAGGAATAACCGACATGCCCACTCACAGAAAACTCGGAAAGCCCACCGACGCGCGTATGGCAATGCTGAGACAGCAGGTTACTGATCTGATTGATCTAGGCCGTATGGAAACAACCATTACCCGTGCGAAGGAAATTGCACCCCTGACCGAGAAAATGATAACTCTCGGAAAGAAAAAGTCTTTGGCTGACTATCGCCAGGCACTTTCTTTCATGACAAGAGAGGATGTAGCAAAGAAACTGTTCGACGAAATTGCCCCCAAGTATGCGGAGCGCAACGGAGGCTACACACGTATTTACCGCTTAGGACCCCGTCGCGGCGACGCTGCCGAGATCGCGATCATCGAGCTTGTGTAATTGCTTTGAAAACGGCCATTGCTTATAAATAAGCAATGGCCGTTCAGTCTGTCAAAAAAGGTAACGAAAACGAGAAACGCGTGGTAGAATAGAGGAGGAGGCGAAGGAAATGTGGGAGAAGCAAACGGATAATCGGCGAGATGTAGCAATAACAGACATAGACGCACTGGTACCAAAGGATCATCTGGTGCGGAAGATCGAGAAGGTAATGGACTATGAATGGCTGTATGAACGACTGGAGCGGTATTACTGTCCGGACAAAGGCAGGCCGGGAACAGACCCTGTGGTGCTCATCAAAATGGTACTTATCCAGCACCTGTTCGGCATTCCTTCGCTGCGCCAGACCTACGAGCGTATATGTGACACTATCTCCTACCGCTGGTTTCTCGGCTACAGTCTTTTGGACAGCATTCCACACTTCGCCACGGTAAGCTATGCGTTCTGTAAGCGCTTCCCGCCGGAGCTTGCTGCGGAAATCTTCGAGCACATACTAAACAAGGCCATTAACAACAAAATGGTAGATTCGGCGGCAGTCTTTATCGACGGGACGCACATCAAGGCCAGTGCCAACAAGAAGAAGGTTCAAAAGGAACAGGTGCGAAAGACCGCTCTCATCTACGAGGAGCAGCTTCGTAAAGAGGTCAACGCTGAACGGGAAGCTCTGGGCAAGGAGCCTTACGACGACGATGACAGTTCCGGCGGCAGCACCGTAGAAAAAGCGGTGTCAACAACAGACCCGGACTGCGGGGTGTACCACAAGGGCGAACACGAAAAGCAGCTTGCTTACGAAGCGCACACGGCCTGCGACCGGCACGGTATGGTGTTGGATGTGGAGGTGACGGCAGGCAATGTGAGTGACAGCGTGGCGTTCGACGCCATTTATGACAAGGTTATAAATAGGTTCGATGACGTGCAATTCGTCGTTATGGACGCAGGATACAAAAAGCCGTGGATCACGAAGAAAGTGTTTGAAGACAGCTGTATACCAGTTCTTCCGTACACACGGGCTCCGGGAACGGTCGAGGGCCGGTTCCGGCCTTATGAATATAAATATGATGAGACAAGCGACACAATCACCTGCCCACAAGGCAATACTCTCCGTCATACGACGACGAACAAGGAAGGTAAGCGGGTATACCGAAGTACGCCGAAGGAATGCCGGGAATGTCCGTTCCGAAAAACTTGCGGAGCGAGTGAATTGGGGCAGAGGGTTATAGAGCGGCACATCTGGCAGGAGTACATTGATCTTGCTAATGCGGTCCGGAAGACAGACCGGGGCAAGCAGTTGTACGCGCTGCGGAAGGAGACCATCGAACGGGTCTTCGCCGACGCGAAAGAGAAACACGCGATGCGTTATACGACCATGCGAGGTCTAGCCAAAGTGGAAACGTGGGTTAGGCTGAAATTCGCATGCATGAATTTGAAAAAGTTAGCGACATGGGGGTGGAATAAACCTCTGCATTGCCGCTTTGTTTACACATTTTTCTTCGATCATGTTCAAAACCCCGCCTTTGCCTGATGCGGGGATGCTCTTCTTTGACAGGCTGAACGGCCATTGCTTATAAATAAGCAATGGCCGTT
>DBTI01000147.1:0-461 GCA_002306975.1 Ruminococcaceae bacterium UBA1320 | reverse complement strand
TGCTTATAAATAAGCAATGGCCGTTTTTATACTGATATCCGGTGAGGAATCAATATAAACGGCCATGAGGGGCTTTGCGCCCAAGAAATTAAATTGATACTGTTATCCCATAAACAATGTGACAGCGGTATTGTTGGCGTTTATTACATCAGAATATCGGTCAGCCACAAAATGATGCCGTAGATAATAGAGGCTGAGATTCCGTAAACAATAACAGGACCCGCGATAATAAACATTTTTGCGCCGGTACCTGTTACAAAGCCCTCGGTTTTGAATTCGAGCGCGGGAGCTACAACTGAGTTCGCAAAGCCGGTGATCGGAACCAGAGTTCCGGCTCCGCCGACCTTTGCAATGTCGTCATAAAGCCCGAGCCCCGTTAAAAGAGCGCCAAGGAAAACGAGGCTGATGCTTTCAAAAGTCGCGGCTATATCCTTTGTAAGACCCAATGAGGTATATATACC
>DBTI01000196.1:19738-29103 GCA_002306975.1 Ruminococcaceae bacterium UBA1320 | reverse complement strand
ACCCAGTGAATCCAGTTGGCCCGGTCGGTCCGGTTGGGCCAGTCGGCCCGGTAAAACAGCAGCACTTGCAACAACAATCACAGCAGAAATCACAGCGGTGATCACAGCAGAAATCGAAACGGTGATCGCAGCAGCGATTATAGTTACTATAAAAGTTGCAGTCCCAATCATCTGGATAATTATCAAAGTAATCCATAGTATGACTCCTTATTACGAGTATTAGATAAATTAAAGGCAAATCTATCCTTTACAGTATATTCCACTCATTACAACATCGCCTTACCCTTACTTTTGGTACACTTGAATTAGTATTTCGAAATCCTCTTCATATGAGTTTCATCTGCCGCTTTAGAGACGAAAGCAAGCAGCAAATCGACAACAAAAAAGCATCAGAACAAACGTTCTGATGCTTTTTTAATATTACTTGCATAAAGGAATGTACTGCTCTATCGTTGCTCTCGGTAAGGAATTCTCAAGAGTTTAGAGATAAATGCGCCTTAACCATTTTTGACCCTACAGTTGAGCGTGAACTGCTATATGAGAAATGCAGAATGTCGTTGCTCTGCCCTGGTACCTTGTAACACTTAATTCTACTATTCCCGCCGGACTGATTTTTCCCATGGCTGCGTTGTCGTCACTCGCCAACCGGCAGGTTGGCTCATTCCTCCGCCTTGCCATGTAAAAAATCATCCTCGGCGGATAATAGCATTTTTAGCTGTTACAAGATACTAGTCTGAAAACCATTGAACTATCTTACTCATATCGTCGATAAATGCCCACTGCGAAACACATTTATAAATGCATTTTGCAGTGGGCATTTCGTATCGCTTTACGCGATGGTCGGAGTGGTGAGAGTCGAACTCACGGCCTCTTGGTCCCGAACCAAGCACTCATACCAAACTGAGCTACACCCCGGAGTGACTTTATTATTATAGTCAACTCTTACCCCGATGTCAAGTGCGGATGTCGATATTTTGCTATTTGGTCAAAATTTCAGAACCTTCAAGACTGTAACAATTAAAGGCAGCGTGATAAGACTCAGTATGGTTGAAAGCGTCATCAACTTCCCCGGGAATATCTCATCCTTGCCTGTCAGCTTTGCAAATAAAACTGTAAGGCCGGCGGCCGGGCAAGCGGATAAAACAACACAGCAAAGTAGGAGCTCGCCTTTTACTCCCAATGCATGCAGCAAGAACAGCATGATAAAGGGGAGCACAAGGTTGCGGATCAGCACACCGACCCACAGCAGCCCGCCGGTAAATATCTTTTTAAACGGTATCTTGGTTATCGCTGTGCCGATAACAATCATGGAAATCGGCGTGTTAAGCTGTGAAATATATTTCACAGTGGTGGAAACAGGCCCCGGTAAAACAATAGAAAACCTGAAAAGCAAAATTCCAACAACCAGTGCTAGAATGTTGGGATTGGCTATAGCCTTTAAAATTGACTTTTTATCAAGTTTTCCGGAATAAAGAAGCATGCCGTGCGTCCACACAAAAAGATTGAAAACGCTGTTAAAGGCAGAGCCGTAAAAAAGCCCGTTTGTTCCTTCAAGCGCCTGAAGCACAGGATACCCCATAAATCCGCAGTTTGAATAAACACTGGCAAACCGCAAAACGCTTCTTTTATCGGGATCCGGAACAGTTTTTTTATTGAAAAACGAATGACTTACGATAATACTTCCTACGTTGACAACAACGGTGGCTCCCCCAACAATCAAAAAATTTGTAAACATTCCGGCGGAAAATTTCATTTGAAAGGCATAAAGAATTACACCAGGGGATATCACATAGCATAGCAACTGTGTCAGTTGTGAGGAACCGTTATCGTCTATCATTTTTGCTTTATTTAAGGCATAACCGATGCCCATGAGTAAAAACAACTCAAAAACCTGATTAAACAATGTGGTAAAGGTAGTAAGCATTTATGCAAAACCATCCGTAATTTATTGTGACTAAATACATTCAAGAAATTCCATTGGCTATAGGCAATCAAAGGGTGTTTTCCCCGCCTCCGGCGGGGAAAACACCAAACAATTCCTCTTCTTTATAAAAACCGCCGTAGGGAAACTGTATATGAAATATTTTTTGGACTCTTTGGACTCTATAGAATAATTAATACCTGCCGCAATTACGGCTTATGCAATTTTTATGTTATAATATAAATTAATAGCCGGTAACGCCACTGAGCGATTCGTCGTTGTCAACCCACTCGCGCTGGACATCAATGACCGTAAATCTGTCAATTGTGTTGCGTACAATAACAGACGATATCCCGGCGTTTATAATCAGCCTCTTGCACATAGCGCAGGAGCTTGAATCGGGAATAAGCTCACCGGAGCGCGCGTCTCTGCCCACAAGATAAAGCGCCGCACCGATCATGTCGTTGCGCGCCGCAGCTATGATCGCGTTTGCCTCGGCGTGAACCGAACGGCACAGCTCATATCTTTCACCGCGCGGCACATTAAGCTTTTCGCGCATGCAAAATCCTGTATCACAGCAGTTTTTTCTTCCGCGCGGAGCACCGGAATAGCCGGTGGAAATTATCTGGTCGTTTTTAACGATTATAGCGCCAAAATTTCGGCGCAGGCAGGTTCCGCGTTCAAGCACCGTCTGTGCAATGTCAAGGTAATAATTTACTTTATCGCGACGCTGAGCCTCATTTACCGCTTCACTCATAAAAATTGCCCCTCTCGTGGGTTTATTTACTCATTATACAATACAAGGCTTTTTTATTCAATAATGGATATGGGGGTCTGGCTTTGAAATTACTAGATAAAAAGACAATTGAAGACTTGCTGCACTGCGCGCGTGAAGCGCGTAAAGCGGCGTATGCGCCATATTCCGGATTTTGTGTCGGCGCCGCCCTGCTTTCGTGTGACGGGCGCATATTTAAGGGCTGCAATGTTGAAAATATTTCTTTCGGGGTAACAAACTGCGCCGAACGAACCGCTCTGTTCACCGCCGTTTCCGATGGCTGCCGCGACTTTGAAGCCATTGCGATTGCCGCGGGCGACGAGACTATTTTGCCCTGCGGCATTTGCCGTCAGGCGCTTGCGGAATTTTCACCGGACATCACAGTAATCTGCGCAAAAAAAGACGGCTATGAGCGGTTCAAGCTTTCAGAGCTTTTGCCACACGGCTTCGATAATTTCAGCACCAAGGAGAAAAAACCGAATGTATGAGCTTTCAAACCCAGCTGTTGTAAAGTCCCTTCTCGCCAAACACGAGGCAACTCTTTTAAAATCGCTTGGTCAAAACTTTTTGATAAACCCGTCTGTCTGCCCCCGCATGGCGGAGATGGGCGGCGCGGCGCGCGACGTTTGCGCACTTGAAATCGGGCCGGGGCTTGGCGTTTTAACCGTCGAGCTTGCGCAGCGTGCAAAAAAGGTCGTGGCGGTTGAGCTTGACTCCCGCCTTTTGCCTGTTCTGGACGACACACTAAAAGATTTTGACAACGTCAGGGTAATAAACGCAGACGTAATGAAAACAGACCTCGCCGCCATTATCCGCGATGATTTCGACGGCGGTGAAACAGTCGTCTGCGCCAATCTTCCTTATTATATTACTTCACCCATCGTCATGTATCTTTTGGAATCAAGGCTGCCTTTAAAAAGCGTTACGGTTATGGTGCAAAAAGAGGCGGCGCGCAGGCTTTGCGCAAAACCCGGAGAAAAGGACGCCGGCTCGGTAAGCTGCGCTGTAAGCTATTATTCACAGCCTCATGTGCTTTTTGATGTTTCCGCCGGCAGCTTTTTGCCCCGCCCCAACGTTGATTCAAGTGTAATAAGGCTCGATATTCGAAAAGAGCCTGCCGTCCATGTTGTCGACGAGGCGCTGCTGTTCCGCGTTGTTCACGCCGCGTTTGGGCAAAGGCGCAAAACGCTTTCAAATGCTCTTTGCGCGGGTCTTGTCATCCCAAAAGAATCTGCGGCAAACGCAATTGAATCCACCGGCATTTCACCCACTGTGCGCGGCGAGCGGCTTACGCTTGAAGATTTCGCCAAAATTGCGGATACGCTGAGAGCACAGTCTATATGCTAAACTAATGTATATCGACTGCTTTTTCCATGAAAAATAACATTAATCTATTATATGTTTTGAAAAAACGCCTCCGTCCGCCAAAATGCGGGCGGTTTTTTCATGTTTCAAGGCTTTTTCCGTGAGTATCCGCCTGTAACTTTTCGCTTTATTGCGACATATAATTTATTGAAAGCAAATAACGGGGCGGCATATTACCATTATTGCCGCCGTTTGCATCAATAAATTTAAGGGTGGATTCTTTTATGCGCGTATATAGAAACGATATGTATCAAAACCGGGGATTTACCTGGCAGCCGCCCGAGCAGGAAGAACAATTTGATTCATATGAAAATGACTCTATTGATGATAATGAGGTATTCAGTGCGTCAGCCAGTGCGCCTATAGATGAGTCTTTTTCGCCCTATCCCTCTAAAAAGAGGCCATGTCCGCCTCCCTGCCCGCCGTGCCCACCGCCATACCCTCCGGTTCCCCCTTGCCCGCCACATCCAAGACCATGTCCGCCGTGCCCACCACGTCCAAGACCGTGTCCCCCTCCACATCCTCCATTTCCTCCGTGCCCACCGCCATATCCTCCATGTCCTCCCCCATATCCCCCATATCCTCCATGCCCACCGCCTTATCCAAAACCATGTCCACCTCCCTGCTTCAAATATCCGCTGCCGCAGCCAATTCCATACCCATACCCGGTTCCATGCCCAATTCCTTCTCCCAAACCCGAACCAAAGCCGATCCATGAGGAACAAGCGTTCGGATATTTCGCTTCTAACACCGCGGGCGGCGCTTTTGCAGGCGGAGTCATACCTTTTAATTTTACAGACCCACTCAACCATAATGTAAACCTGACCGGCAATCAAGTCAGCGCAGAAGTTGAAGGCATTTACAGAATAGTTTATTCCGTAACAACAGTTTCAGCCGCTCCAGGCATCTTCCTTCAACTTGCCCTTAACAGCCTGGCTGTTTCACAAAGTGCGATACTGATAGTTTCCGGGCTTAACACAAACGAGATATTCCTAAGGCTTAGAAAACAGGATAACCTCACGCTTAATCTTACCGGTGCTGTCACGCTTGTTTCCGGCAAGAACGCGTCACTGCTTCTGGAGCTTGTTGAAAAAGAGAAGTAATATGAAAGGGCGGTTTTTTCCGCCCTTTATTTTTCTATTTGTTCGTTTATAAAAATAACATTATCTATAGTCCGAGAAGTAATTCCCGCATAACTATTCAAGAAGCTCTTTTGGGGACTATATGGCACACATCTGCGACGCATCTGTGTGCTTGCGGGGCGGGAAATCGCACGGGTTCTGGCGTTTAGCCCGATTATATACCGTACAATAGCGATAGCAATCATTATTGCACTGTAGATAAGCTGTTTCGTATTGCATATTTCTGCCATACTGCTTATAATATATGTTACAGCAATTCCAATTAAGATAGGAAATCGATAAAATTTATTGAGTTTCAATCTTAACCGGAGTAGCTGTAAGAAAATTGTTGTCTTTACGAACATATTGCTTTATATAAATAATTACCGCCGCAAGGCGGTCTTTGGGGGAACAGACATGGAACTTAATGAAACCATCAAAACGGTCTGTGATGAAATCGTGAAGAACTTCGGCCCCGAAAAAGTTATACTCTACAATGTAAAACGGAGTGTCGGCGGAGAGATACGCGGCTTTAAAATCTGTGTTATTGTCGAAACCGAAAACAGGCTTGATACGGAAAAGCACATCTACCTTGACGTAGACAGCGACATTCCGTTCGATGTTCTTGTTTACACTCCGGCAGAATGGGACGAGCTGCAAAATGAAAAAACCAGCTTCGCCTGCCGCATCATCAAGGAGGGGACTTATATTCATGGGTAGCAGACGACGCGAGGGCAACACCGACAGCCGACGGTATTTTGATTGGCTGGAGCGTGCGACCGAAGATATTGAAGCCGCCGCAAAGCTGCTTGAGCTTGGCGATACGCTTAATGCCGCCGCCTTTCATTGCCAGCAGTGCATAGAAAAAGCCCTCAAGGGATATATCCTCTTCAAAACTCACCAGCACGTTGACGGTCATAACCTCACCTGGCTTTGCCGGCAGGCAATAAAAAGCGACCGCCGTTTTACTGAATGGCTTGACGAGAGCGTTATTCTTAACCGCTACTACATTGAGACGCGATACCCCGCCGACATGCCGCTTGAGCTTACCAGCAAAACCGTCAACCGCGCCTATGACATGGCGCGCGCAATGTACCGTTTTATTTGCGCACAGGTTTATGACGATGTGGAAGCCACGGCAAAGTAATTATCTGCACAAATCATAATAGCCCTGTGGCACAGTGATCCCTCGTAAAATTTCATTGTGTTATCTATAATCGTGTGAGCATACATGCGTTTTTTACTTTGCAAATTTTTCGAAGAGACTGGACTTTTTATGAATGCTTTAAATCTGACGGAACAACGGACTGTAATTGTATATATTCATCCAAAAAGCCGGCAGAATTATTTCTGCCGGCTGAGGTTTCTTTATCGTTGAGAATATCAATGTTATCTGATATAATATCTATGAATAATGTGTTCTATTTTTACTGATTAACGATGAGGGATGATCGACATGATTTTATGCCCAAAATGTAAATACAAATGCAGTGATGATGAAAAGGTATGCCCGAACTGCGGAGAGAACCTGAAAAAAACTGTACAAGCCGATGAAAAAGAGGCTTTTCTGATATCGGTTAACGAGGGATTCAACGCCAATCTGGTAGAAGGCGGTTTGAGAACCGCCGGAATCCCGTTTATAAAAAAAGGTCACGGCGGTCCGGCCGGATTTTTCAGATATGATACAAAATATGAAAGCCTTGGCGTTGATTTCTACGTGCCGTCAGAACTGCTTTCACGCGCGAAGGACGCACTACCCCCCGTTGACGGTGTGGTAACTGAAAAGGAAAGTGGAGAAGATTCTTCGCAGAGCCCTGGCAATAACGGCAAACTGCCGGACAAAATTAGAGCCGCCAGCCCCGCCCAACAGATTATAGGCATCGTTTTACTTATCGCGGCGGTTTGCATCGTCATATTCGGCGTTGATACGATTATGAACATAATCCGCAAAATGATGGGTTATTGATGAAAAGGCGCTTTCTTCAAGCCACAATGTTTTTGCTGCTGCCTTTGGCACTGATTTTTCAACAGCTTGCAAAGCTTTACCCCCAGTCGGTGGAACAGTTTTACAGCCGCGGCTTTTACCCCGCTGTATCAAGCGCGGTTTCACTCTATTTTAATCTTTTCCCGTTCTCATGTGCCGAATGTATTCTCTACGCGTTAGTAGTTTTTGCGGTTTTCATCATTGTACTTGCTTTTGTTTATTTGTTTCGGCGCAAGTTCAAAGCGCTTTTTAAGCTGTTTGTCACCGTGATCGGGTTTGCCATTACAGGGTATTTCCTGTTTTTGCTGATGTGGGGGTTAAACTACAACCGTGCGCCGCTTGAGAATAACCTTGGCTATAAAACCGGAACGCCCACTGTAACAGAGCTTTCGGCTATCTTAAAAAGTGAAACACGCTCGATAAACGCGCTGTGTGACAGCGTAAGCTACGATAAAAACGGCCGTTCAAATTACCCGGGCGGCTTTGGAAAGATAAGCTCGGGGGTCACTGAGGGCTATGCGGCACTTGCAAAGCAAAGTTCGCTAGACAAAACCCTTTTCGGCTCCGGTTTGCCGCGCCCGAAAAGTATTTTTGCCTCAAAATATATGTCCTATACGGGCATCGAAGGTATATTCGTGCCCTTTACCTATGAACCGAACGTCAACACCGACTGTCCGGCTTTTGTGCTACCCTTTAACGCCGCTCACGAAAGCGCGCATTACAAAGGCTTTGCAAGGGAGCAGGAGGCAAGCTTTGTCGCCTATCTTGCCGACACGGCAAACAGCGACCCCTATTTTCAATATTCCGCGCATATGGAAGCGTATATCTATATTTCCAACGCACTTTATGAAACCGACCAAAGCGCGTGGCAAAAAGCCGCCGGCTCACTTGACCCGCGCGCCAAAGGCGATTTCCAATATTACAATGATTTTATCGTTTCACATAGTTCCTACGCCGCCGACGTATCAAGCAAGGTCAACGACAGCTACCTTAAATCACAGGGGCAGCAGGGGATCATAACCTATGACATGTTTGTAACGCTGCTGGCGGATAAGTATCGTTCAGAGCCGTTTTAAACAGATTTAGACTGCGGCTTCATCCACCCCATTATAGTCTTTCGCTTTGCGGTGACAATGGCGGCGAGCGTAAGCAGCGCGGCGAGTCCGCAGGATACAAACCCCGAATCCCCGCCGACGTTTTCCATCACACTGCCGGCAAAAAAGTTGCCGAGCGGCGTTGAGCCCTGGTTTAAGAAGGAATAAACGCTCATTACCCTTCCGCGGTATTCATCCGACGAGCTGAGCTGAAAGATAGTATTCGCGGTATTTAAAAAGGCAAGGTTTGCAAAACCGATCGCTCCGACAATAATGATGCAAAGTAAATAATTACGCGTTGTAACAGTCAATATCTGCAAAACCGCCAGGGATCCTCCCGACAGGATCAGCATCTTTTTGCGTATTTTCCCGCGGCTTGTGTAAGCAAGAAAGATTGCTCCGATAAAGGCGCCTACGCCCCAGGCGGACATTAGCCCCGTGTAGCCCTGCGCGCCGCTTCCAAGCACTGTGCGCGCAAATACAGGAATTATAACATCGTTGTTCATTGCAAAGGTGCAGATTGACGCCATTGCAAGCACATTTACAATCAGCGTTTCATTTTTCGCTATATAGCGGATGCCCTCGGCTATCTCAGGCAAAACTTGCCTTGTAGCCGAATGCGTGCTCATTCCCCGCGCGGTTATTAACGACATCGTGATAATAACCGGAATAAAACTGACTGCGTTTATTAAAAAGCAAAATGATGTGCCAACCAGAACCATTACAAGACCGGAGATCGCCGGCCCGACTATTCGCGCAATGTTAAACACTGTGGAGTTTAGAGAAATCGCGTTCATCAGGTTTTCTTTTCCCACAAGATCGATAAAATACGACTGACGGGCAGGGGTGTCAAGCGTCTGTGTCAACCCATAAAGAGCGGTCAGTATCAAAACATGCTCCACGCGGATGAGTCCGGTAAAGGTGAGCGCGGCCATAACCGCCGCCTGCGCCATAAACAAAATCTGAGTAAAAATAATTATGTTCTTCTTGGGGAAACGGTCGACGATAACGCCCGCGAAAAGTGAAAACATAAGCATGGGCAAAAATTGGCAAACACCGATAATTCCAACCATCAACGGCGATTTTGTCAGTGTGTAGACAAGCT
>DBTI01000196.1:10065-19490 GCA_002306975.1 Ruminococcaceae bacterium UBA1320 | reverse complement strand
TTTTGTCAGTGTGTAGACAAGCCATACCTGCGCTGTGCGCTGCATCCAGGTTCCTGTAACCGAAATGATCTGGCCGACCCAGAAAAGGCGAAAATCCCGATATTTTAACGAACGGAAAGTGGTTTTAAAAAAGCGTGATGCTATGCCTGTAATATTCAATTTTCACAACTTCCTTGGTTTAGTAGAATGTTAGAGTTGAAGAGTGCCGTATTACTTACCTGTTTCTTCGTCATTTCTGTTTTTTACAACAGACTGCAGTATTTGACCGACAAGGTAAACGGATTCCTCACGGGTAAAACCGCTTTTTATAAATTCATCGCGCATAATTCCGAGCAGCTCCGACAAAGCGCCGATCGACTGCAAAAGGTTTCTGAGATCATCACTCAAAGTCCGTTTCCTCCTCTTGCGCTTACCTACAGCTATTCCAGTTAAGGATGTAATCGAGCAGCCTTCTTTATAAGCGGTTGGGTTTCTTAGTTTAACATAAATAGAAACAATTGTCACTACAGCCGTAATTTGTCGTTTGCCACACATTTAAAAAGACCCGGTTTTGTGGTAATATGGTTCGGGAGGCTTAAAACCATGGATAAAAAAATGCGTGCGCTCAAAGTCGTCAGTGCGCTCGAAAAAAATTACCCCGACGCTCACTGCTCGCTTGAAAGCGGCAGCGCGCTGGAGCTGCTGATTGCCACAAGGCTTTCGGCTCAATGCACCGACGAACGTGTTAACAAAGTAACAAAAGAGCTGTTTTCAAATTACAAAACCGCAAAAGACTTTGCCGCAGCCGATATTTCTAATATTGAGAGTATAATCCATTCCTGCGGACTTTTCAAGACAAAGGCACGCGACATAGTGCGGATGTGTCAAAAGCTTATAGATGTGTATAACGAAAAAATACCCGATACCATTGAAGAGCTTGTCAAGCTGCCCGGTGTGGGGCGAAAGACGGCCAACCTTATCGTCGGCGACATCTATGGCAAGCCGTCAATTGTAGTCGACACTCACTGCATACGCCTGTCTAACCGGCTCGGGCTTGCCGATTCCACCGACCCGCTGAAGGTCGAGCGGCAGCTGCGTGAGCTGATTCCACCCGAAAAATCGGGTATGTTCTGCCACCGCCTTGTCTGGCACGGCAGAGCGGTTTGCAAAGCCCGCTCGCCCATGTGCGAAGATTGCTGTCTGCACGAGCTCTGTGCGTTTAAAGGCTGACGAGGTCAATATATTAATTGCCGTCAGAATATAAACAAGGACAAAATTATTCTTCAAACTTATAGCAATATAACAAATAAAGAGGAATTGTTTTAGGTGTCCCCGCCTCCGGCGGGGACACCTCGTTTACGTTTCTTTTTTTAAAATCAAATTGCTTTAATTTGCACAGGCGGTATTCTTATATCCGCCGGTGCAGTTTTTTTATTGCTTTACCTTTTTTACCGCCTTTAAAATATATGCCGCAAATTCCGCGGTAAAAAGTGAGAATAATCCCATTCCGGTAAGGACAAGCATTGCACAAAGAATACGCCCGCCGGGTGTTATCGGATAACAGTCACCATAACCAACTGTGGTCAGCGTCGTGAATGCCATCCACATCGCGTCCCCAAAGCTTGCAATATTCTTATTTATGCCTTCTTCAAAATTATAGATTCCGATTGTGCCATATAAGTATATAAACGTAGTGATGATTATGTAAATTGACATTGCGGAACGTGCCCTGTTTTTTGCAAAGATGCTGACTAATCTTTCCGTACCCTTAAGCCCCCGGGCAAGACGTAAAACGCGTATAAGGCGAATGGAACGCGCTATTCTCAGCGGTTTTAGAATTTGGGTGAAGGGAATCGACGATATCAAGTCAAGAATATGATGTTTAAAGTAGGTAAGTTTTTCTTTTGATATAACAAAGTAATATATCCAATCAGCCAAAAATAACATGCAAATGGAAAAGTCAATCACCTCAAATATTGTAATCATGTGCTCAGGAATCTTCACAATAAGCTCGATGAAAAACTCTCCGACGGTATAAAGGCTCAGAAAAATTATAACGATATCCCATATCTTAAGAAATTTACTTTTTGTCAAAATAATCATCCTATATTCAATTGTCTTTTCTAATTCAAATTATAATTGCGCCATATTGCTTAGACAACGCTTTAAGCTGGTCACACGGCACATCTGATTTTGAATCGAGCATAGCCCGGCCGCAGTAGAGTCTGAGCGCTTCGCCAAGCACTATAGCGTCATAGCCGAGCAGAACGACAGGCACGTTCGCAAGATAAGCGTTCATGCCAAATTCATGCGCGTCATCGGCGTTTTTTATCACGATGCGCGCGGCGCAGTTGTCGCCCTCAACGTCAAGCAAATCATCGGCAAGGTCTGGCCCGCATGATATTTTGTGGGAAAATTCAAGGTCTTCCTCTGAAATAAAGAAAGCTTGTTTTTCGTTGGCGGCAATAAAGTCGCGAACACCTTCCGACAGCGTTCCGTCGCCGCAGCTTTGCGGATTAAACGACGCTTTTTCCATTGCCGCTTTAACATTCGCAATATGTTCGGGTGTTGTGCCGCAGCAACCGCCGAGTATTCCCGCTCCCGCAGCATATAATTCAGGAACGAACGCGGCGAAATCTTCGGGTGTCATGCTGTGTTCCACTTTACCCGGCACACCGGCGTTTGGCTTCGCGATAACCGGCACAGAAAGATGCGCCGCAACGCCGCCAAGCGCTTTTAAAACAACCTCCGGCCCTGTTGAGCAGTTGAGCCCGACCGCGGCTGCTCCCATAGCGGCGAGCGTAACAAGGTCGGCAAGGACATCGCCGCCGGAAATGGTTTTGCCGTTTTCTTCAACCGTCAGCGTTACCGTGACCGGCAGCCCCGTTTCTTTTGACGCAAGCAGCGCGGCGCGCGCCTCTGTAAGGCTCATAAAGGTCTCGCAGGCGATATAGTCAACGCCCGCTTCTTTTAACGCAAATGCCTGTTCACGGAAAACAGCAATAAGCCCGTCAAATGTCTCGTCGCCGAAAGGCTCGACAAAAAGACCGGTGGGCGCAAGGTTTCCGGCAACCATCGCCTTGCCGCCCGCCGCCTCTTTTGAAAGAGCGACAAGCCTTTTGTTAAAATCCGCCACGCTGTCGCCAAAGCCATGCTGAGCCAGCTTGGAGCGGTTCGCCCCGAAGGTCGGGGCGGTGACAACGTTGCTGCCTGCTTTCACATAACTTTTTTGCAGATCAATGAGTGTCTGCGGGTGGTCGAGCACCCAATTCTCAACGCAGACTCCGGTAGGCAGTCCGGCTTTTATGAGATTTGTACCTGTCGCGCCGTCGAGCAGCAGCGGCAATTTAAACTCAAACATATTTCCTCCATTTGCAGTTTTATGTACTGATTATAGCGAGTTTATGAATTATAAGGGATACAATTTTTATTCCGTGCATTAAGTAAGTCTTCTATAAATGTCTATGGCAGTAAAATAATCTTTTGTAATTATTTATGGCCGTTTTTAAAAGTTAGTACTGTAATTCTATAATTTTATGCACGAAACCCCGCTCACAGCGGGGTTCTGTTACCTATAAATTTATCACATTGTATCCGGCGCGTCAATCTTGAGCATTGACAAAACATTGCGGATAACGTCACGCACACAGGCACACAGATTAAGCCTTGCCTGCATCAGCGGTTCGTCCTCACCTTTAACGCGCTTCGCGTTATAGAATTTGTGGAAAAGCGTCGCGAGCTCAAGCACATACCGCGTTATGCGGGCGGGATCGTATTCTTTTGCCGCCGTTTCTATTTCGGAGGTGAGCGCACCGAGGTGACGGATCAGCTCGTGCTCCTCAGCGCTTGTCAGAAGGTTAAGCTCCTCGTGCGTACATGGGCGAGGTGCAATACCCTCGGCCGCGAGGTTTTTAAGAATGCTGCAAATGCGCGCATGTGCGTATTGAACATAATAAACCGGATTCTGCGACGATTGCTCAACCGCGAGCGCCAGGTCAAACTCAAGATGCGAATTTGCCTCGCGCAGGTTAAATATGAAACGGGCGGCGTCAACCGGAATCTCTTCAAGCAGATCGTCAAGGGAAATCGCCTTGCCGGTGCGCTTTGACATACGCACAACCTCGCCGTTTCTTGTCAGACGGACAAGCTGCATGAGCACAACGTCAAGCTTCGAGCCGTCAAGCCCGATTGCGTCCATTGCGCCTTTCAGTCTTGCGACATGGCCGTGGTGGTCCGCGCCCCAAACATTTATAACGCGGTCAAATCCGCGCTTTTCAAACTTGTTGCAGTGGTAGGCGATGTCGGCGGCAAAATAGGTGGGAATGCCGTTTGCGCGAACAAGAACCTCGTCTTTTTCTCCGCCGTATTTTGTCGCGGCGTACCAGACCGCGCCGTCTTTTTCATAGGTTGCGCCCTTGTCTTTGAGGGTTTCTATCGTTTGCGCGACTTCCCCGCTGTTGTGCAGAGTGCTTTCACGGAACCAAACGTCATATTCAATGCGGTATTTTAAAAGGTCGTCATGCAGCTTTGTAACATTTTTTTCAAGGCTGTATGAGACAAGCTCTTTTTTTCGTGTTTCCGACGGAGCTTCGACATATTTGCCCCCGTTTACAGCCGCAAATTCCTTTGCACGCTCAATTATGTCGTCGCCGTGATATCCATCCTCCGGAAACGGCACAGCGTCTTCACCTTTGTATATCTGAAGGTATCTTGCCTCAAGCGAGTTTGCGAACTTTTCAATCTGATTGCCCGCGTCGTTAATGTAAAACTCACGCGTAACGTCATAACCCGCGCGTTCAAGCACAGCGGCAAGGCAGTCGCCAAGCGCGCCGCCGCGCGCGTTGCCCATGTGCATCGGGCCTGTCGGGTTTGCCGAAACGAACTCGACCATTACCCTTTTGCCCTGACCAAGGTCAGAACCGCCGTATTCCTCGCCCTCATTGTCAATAGCCTTGAGAACACCCGTATACCAGTTCTGCGAAACAAAAAAGTTTATAAAGCCCGGACCCGCCGTCTGCACTTTCGCAAGACAGGTGCCGTTTAAATCAATCTTTGAAATAATCGCTTCCGCGATTTTACGCGGCACCATGTGGAACGGCTTTGCGGATATCATAGCAATGTTTGAAGCAAAGTCGCCGTGGCTGCGATCCGCCGGAATTTCGACGGCAAACGCGGGCATCGGCTCTTTCGGCAGCAGCTCTTCGGCCACACATCTTCCCGCCGCTTCAAGCAAAACCCTGTGTATTTCAGTGACAGCTGTATTCATTAGATTTAACATTGTGTTTTTGTGCCTCCCTGACAGATATAGTTACCTCATTGTGACTCACCATGCTGGAGTTTACGTCAAGCGTGTAATTGAATGACAGCTCACCGCCCACATCGTCGAGTTTTGAATTTATATGGCATCCTGAGATCCCGACCATCAAATCGCCGAAGTCTGTGCCGTAGTGGCAAAGCTGACGTTGACCTTTTGCAATAATCAGCTGTGACTGCGCCGCGCCGGATCGAATCAGCGTAACCGAGTCGTCGCCATCTACTTTTAGTGTTGTTGTGACGCCTTCAAGCCCCGTCATTTCGGATTCTTTATAGATAATATATCGTTTGCCCTCTTTGGTGTAATAACGGCCGGCGGTGACAAGCTCGATAACGTCCGGCTGTGCATCCTCTGCTAAAACTGTGCCTTTTATGCTTATCAGTGCGTTCATATGAATAATGCCCTCCATGCCGTAATTTAAAACAATATAAGTAATTTTTATATTTGATTATAGGGATGTTGATCGTATTACTGAGGCTTTGATATCGCCGTAAAAACTGCTGCGTTTTTTATCTTAAATGAAATTTCACACTGTGAAAAGCCCGCCTGTTTAAGTAACTGCATTTGAGTATTCGCTGTAAACGGCATGTCAAGATGATAAAAACCGCTTTGCCTGCCATTTTCATCTTCTCTGCATTTCGCCGCAAAAAGTGCTTCTTCACACTCATCCGCGGCGGTATAGTCACCCTCAACATATTTTCCGCCTGTTTTCAGGCTTTGCAGAATCTTTTTATAAAGTTTTCGCTTTTGTTCCTTTGAAAAATGGTGCAGGCTCATTACAGAAACTACATAGTCAAACCTCTGTTCACCAAAATTATAATCAAGGTATGAAGCATTAACAAGTTCTAATTTATTGGAAGAACCACCAAATCGCTTTTCAAGTAAGTTCAACATGTTTTTTGAAAGGTCGATTCCGGTTACCTGTGCGTTAGGCGCTATTTTATATATTTCGACAAGCTCAAGACCTGTGCCGCAGCCAAGATCAAGCACAGAAACAGGCTTGTCCGTTTTTTCAAAGCAGAGTGCGGTATTGTGATAAAGCTCAGCGGCTCCTGCAACATCACGGAACATGTGTTCGTCGTATTCGTCCGCCCTTTTGTCAAAAAAGTCGCCCATTTTTTCGGGAATAGGATTATTCAAGCTTTTGCCTCCAGTTAGTATTTCTCTATTTCAACCTTTTCAACCATATCCGCAACCGGATGTTCAAGAAAAATACTCGCGAGCCTTGCAAAATCGTCGGTGCTGTCGCTTACAAAATAGCGGGTTCCCCCGCCTTTGCCTGACAGCAGGTCGTTTTGCTCCAGCATTTTAACCGTTGCCTTTGCGGTTTCAAGCCCCGCGTCAACAAGCGTTATCCCGGGAAGAATATCCTGTATCACGCCACGCAGGAGCGGATAATGGGTGCAGCCCATAATTAGCGTGTCTACATCGCCCGAAAACTCGTCCAGGTATTCATGCGCGGCGAGCCGGGCAAGTTGATTATCACGCCTAAAGTACCCGTTTTCAACAAGGGGAACAAACAGCGGACAGGCACGGCTTTTTATTTCCGCGTCAGGCATCAGCTCAAGTATTGCTTTTTTATATGCGCCGCTGCCAATGGTGGCGCTTGTGCCGAGAACTCCGATTCGCTCTGTTTTCGTGCATCGCGCCGCAGCACCGGCGGTGGGTTTTACAACGCTGATTATCGGAACGTCTGCCGACGCGGCGGCTTCGCCAAAAGCGACGGAGCTTACCGTGCCGCAGGCAATTACAATAGCCTTAACGTCAAAGCTTTTCAGAAAACGAATGTCCTGCAAAGCATATTTTATTATGGTGTCACGCCCCTTTGTGCCATAAGGCACACGGCCGGTATCACCGAAATAAACAATTTTTTCGCGCGGTAACAGCCGCTCAAACTCTTTGACAAAGGTAAGTCCTCCGAGCCCTGAATCAAACACGCCGATGGGTCTTGTATCCAATACTCAATCCTCCAGAAATATTTAAAAAAGCGGCAATACTGTCGCGTTATTTTTGCATGGCAAGATGAAAAAGCTTGTCTAAAAGCTCAGGATATGTAATGCCGGACGCCTCTAGCAGCTTGGGATACATGCTTATCGAGGTAAAGCCCGGGATTGTGTTGGGCTCATTCAAAAGCACCTTACCATCGCTCTCGCGGACAAAAAAGTCCATTCGGGTAAGACCGGCGCAGCCGAGCAGTTTATATGCTTTTTTAGCGGTATTTCTGACCTCAAGCGCTTTATCGTCGGGAATCTTCGCGGGAATGCAAAGCCCGGTCTTGCCCGCAAGGTATTTTGCGTCATAGTCATAAAACTCGTTGCAGGGTAAAATCTCGCCGCAGCAGGAAACGAACGGGTCTGTGTTGCCTAGAACCGCGCATTCAATTTCATGCCCTGTAACTGTTTCTTCAAACACAATCTTATTGTCGTGCGCACCGGCGGAATCTATCGCTTTTTCAAGTTCCGCGCGGTCGTGAGCCTTTGTTATGCCCACTGATGACCCCGCGTTCGCGGGTTTTACAAAGATGGGGTAGCCAAGCTTCTTTTCAACCCGGTCGATCACTTCGGACGGATCATTTTTATAGTCGCCGATATCTGTATAATCCCACTTTGCCTGCCCTATTCCTGCGGCGTCAAGGATGCATTTTTCAAACATTTTATCCATGCAGACGGCGGAAGACGCACAGCCGCAGCCGACAAACGGTATCTTCGCAAGGGTAAAAAGCCCCTGCATGGTTCCGCCCTCGCCGTTTGCCCCATGCAAAACCGGGAAAACCGCGTCTATGTAGACTGGTTCGCCGCCGTTCTTTTTAACTATGCCGTGAATTGATGTATCCGGTGAAATAAAGGCGTCAACATTGTTTTTGTCGTTTTCCCAACTGCCGTCGGGCAGCGCCGAGGTGTCGCCGCTGAAAAGCTGCCAGCGGCCCGCTTTTGTTATGCCGAGCATAACGACATCGTATTTGTCTTTTGGTATATTGTCGATAACCGATTTCGCCGAGATAAGTGAGACCTCATGTTCTGACGAAACACCGCCAAAAATTATGGCGACAGTTGCTTTTTTCATTAACTATACATCTCCGAAATATCATTTATGATGACCGGGCAAAGGAAAATCCTCTCAACAGTCCTCTTAATTATATATAAGCGCAATATATTTATATTATCACATTGGTGCCCTTACCGCAACGATTTTAAAGCAAAAATATGCATGGAGGTAACCTTATGCTACCATTTTGGTGTAAAACACAAAAGCGCGGCGATTATAAGCGTAAATGCAAAATTAATTTTCACTCGTTTTTATCAGTTTTAGAAAAGCACTTGACAAAATGATGTCTTGCCATTAAAATAATAAGGCAACACAGTATGTGGGGGTATAGCTCAGCTGGGAGAGCGCTGCGTTCGCAACGCAGAGGTCAGGAGTTCGATCCTCCTTATCTCCACCACTTAAAAGGCCAGTAACCATTATGGTTGCTGGCTTTTTTGTTTGCCTGAAAATATGCAAATAAATCGGTGGGTGCGCCGGAATAATTCCGGCGCACCATTGATCTGCACAAAGCTATTTCCAGACCTAATTTTCAAAGAAATGATCTATATCACTACTGTTTGTTAAAACCAATCTCAGATCAACATTATTATTGCATCGCTAATCTGGTTTGATTTTCGGTGGGCTTGAACTGCTTGTCATATAGCTCCTTATAGACACCTCCCGCTTGAAGTAGCTCCGCATGGGTTCCCTGTTCGGCGATTTCGCCGTCTTTCACCACATAGATGACGTCGGCCGACATAATGGTCGAAAGCCTGTGAGCGATCACGAGGCTCGTTCTCGATTTAAAAAGAGGTTCGATAGCCTGCTGGATCAGCATTTCGGAATTCGAGTCGAGGGAAGAAGTCGCCTCATCGAAAATGACGATTCTTGGGTTTTTCAGAAGAGTTCTCGCAATGGAGAGGCGCTGCTTTTCGCCGCCCGAGAGCTTTATTCCCCGGTCACCCACTATAGTATCGTAGCCCTCCGGCAGGGAGACGATAAAATCGTGGATATTCGCGATCGTGCAGGCGCTGATAATCTCATCCTCGGTGGCTTCCGGTCGGGCGAAAAGCAAGTTTTCGCGTATGGTCGTGTTGAAAAGGTAGGT
>DBTI01000196.1:8195-9773 GCA_002306975.1 Ruminococcaceae bacterium UBA1320 | reverse complement strand
CCGATCTGCCCGCGCAGGGAATCGAGACTCATATCCCGTATATTTACGCCGTCAATCATAACGGAGCCACCGGTGACATCATAGAGGCGTGGGACAAGGTAGGTGATTGTGGTTTTTCCGGCACCGCTCGGGCCCACAAACGCCGCCATCTGGCCCGGCTTGATACTGAGATTCACGTTTTTGAGGGTCTGCGATTTCTCATTATAGGCAAAGGTGACATTCTCGAACCGGATATCGCCTCGGATGCTGCTCATTCGGGTCGTGTCCGGCTTCTCGACAATCTCGCTTTTCAGGTCAAAATACTGGAATATGCGCTCAAAAAGTGCCATCGAGCGGACAATATCAACATTGATGTTCGCAAAGGTGTTTACAGGCCCGTAGAGCCTGCTTACCAGCGTCACAAACATCACGATGCCTCCGACGGTAATGCTGTGGTATTTTATCAGGAATATCCCGCCGAAAAGATAGATCAGCATTGGGCCGATTGAGACGAAGGTTTGTAATGTCATAATAAACCACCGGCCTACCACGGTTTCACGGATTCCCAGCCGGGTTACTTCGTTGTTGATCTTTTCAAACTCCCGGTTTTTATCCTTTTCTTTTGTAAAAAGCTTTATCAGCATTGTTCCGCTGACATTGAGAGTTTCGGTAATTATGGTCGTGAGTTCCGCCAATTTTGCCTGCGTTTCAGTAGCGATTTTCCACCTCGACTTGCCCACCTTTCTTGTCGGGGCCAAAAAAAGCGGGAGCGTCAAAAGGCTCACAATCGCGAGTACCCAGTTAGTATAAAACAATGTGGCAGCCGTGGTTGCAAAGACAAAAACGCCCTGTAAAATCGAGATAAACGTGTTGGAGAACACGCTTTCAATTCCGCCGATATCGTTGTTGATCCTCGATGAAATTTCCCCCGTCTTGACATTGGAGAAAAATTTGAGCGACATATTCTGCATGTGCTGGTACATTTCCGCGCGCAGATCGCGTATGATATTTTTTGAGATAAGGGTGTTTAAATAACTCTGGCCGACTGAAATGAGGTTGGTGCCAAGTAGGACGCTGAACGACAGCACAATATAATAGACCAGAAGCTTCAGGCTGCTTTTTGGCAACGCAATATCAATGATATTTTTGGTGAGGATGGATGGAACGACCCCCAGGGCCGAGGTTATGATGATCGTGAAGGACATGACGATCATCAGCTTCCAGTATGGCTTGAAATAGGAGACAATGCGAAGAATAAGCCCTTTGGTGATATTGGGCTTTTCATCTGTCTCGCGGTAAAATCTTGAGCCTCTATAGCTTGGTGCCGGCATATGTTAACCTCATTTCCGAACCTATTTATGTTTTTATATTTTAGGGAGACTGTTCAACCAGTTGAAATTTAACAGATTATTCTTTGGGTTTGTCAACGACAACAACTTCTACCCCAAGCGTTTTGATTCGATTCAATTCTTCCTCGTTACTGTCCCAATCCGTTATCAGCATATCGAGATCTGTAGCCTCGATGCTTCTCGCAAAACTCTCTTTTCCAATTTTGTCATATAACGCTAAACAGATTTTCCTTCTGGATACTTCCGATAC
>DBTI01000196.1:0-7932 GCA_002306975.1 Ruminococcaceae bacterium UBA1320 | reverse complement strand
GCTTTGGTGAATGTTGCGGCTTCTGAGATAGCATTGCTTAGACCATGATTCGCACTAATCCCTGCGCCCGTAAGGAAAGCCGTGTCAATCCGTAAACTTCTTATAAACTCGGTTGCAAAGGCATCAACGGTAAGTCCTTTGCTTATGATCTTTCCACATACCATAAATACATCCGTATTTCCATAGTCCTTCAAGCGATCTGCTACCTGAATGGAGTTCGTAACGACAGAATATGAAATATTCGTAGGTAGATACTCTAATAGCAGGTGATGAAGCAAGCTACCTCCAATAAAAACCGTATCTCCATTTTCAATAAGATTTGCTGCATATTTTGCAATAGCATGATGATGCAACGAGCCGTTCTCAGCCCCCCCAACAGAAGAATGTTTCACTTTTTCCCGTACTTTAGTTGCGTGGATGGCTCCGCCATGCGTTCGCCTGAGTAACCCTTTTTCCTCCATTGTGGCAAGGTCTCTTCTTATCGTGTCAATAGAGACTTCAAACCTATTTGCAAGATCGTTAGCAAAAACCTTGTTTTCCTGATCAAGAATTTTTATGATCTCTTGATACCGTTCTTCGACAAACATAAAATCACCTTTCTAATTTTCAAAATTCAATTTATATGACCGTGAGGTATCATAACTACTTAGTAGTCATTGTAGGCCTTTTTAATTATCGCAAAAGTTTTATCAGCTTAATAATAGCATGTTTATTCGTGTTTGTAAATGGTTATTTCGTTTATATTCGTGTTTTGTCCCGTTTCGTTTGCGTATAGAGATTTAAACTGTAGTGACAAGCACAAGTTTCTTATACCGAAGCTTGGTTCCTTACACAACAAAGATAGCGCCCCCTATGCACCCAAAACGGTACATATGGGGCGCAGATAGTTAAACTGACTTTAGTTATCCTAAAAGCTCTCAAATATTATCTAACTATCTGTCCGACCCACTCTATTCTCATGTTTTTCTCAAACATCTAACAAAGGCTCTTCAAGCAAATGATAAATCAAGCTCCGTTTCTATTCAAAACAGTGTCTGGTTGGTTATGATGCACAAATCAGATATGGGAAATTCCCTCTCGTGCTGTCAAAATGTTTTGACTATAACTGTTCACTCCGCGAGAACCCTGCGTTCGCAACGCAGAGGTCAAGGAGTTCGGTCCTCCTTATCTCCATCATAAAGTCAGCAACCTGCTCGGGTTGCTGACTTTATTTGTTTACAACTGCATTTCTACGAGAATGTGAACCGCCCTTCGCCATTTACCGCAAAGGCGTAACACATCCCCGATTTTTTTATGCAATCAAAAATTAAAGTATCCCATTCGCTTTAGCCGGATACTTTCTTGATTGAATCATTCGTTAATGCAGTTTTTGCTGCCTGATATGCAACTCTGTTGCTCATTCATGTGTAATTATTTTCATATATGTGGCAACAATAAGATCAGATAACCTATGTGAGGTGATATCATGCTCGGTGATTTTAAACGATTCTATCGCGCTATGCGATTAAAAGCTGCTGACGGCAATATGAACGCAGAAGAACCGAAAGTACCTGTGCCGATACCGCAGACTTCCGCCGAAATAAAAACAGCGCTTGAGAATACTTTTAACGGCAGCTTTGATTTCAAGATCAGGTCGTTTGAAGACGATACTGTATTGATGGCTTATATAGACGGTCTTGTGGATAAGCTTTTGATTGCGGAAACGATTGTGCAGCCAATGATGCAGGCCGCGAAAGAAATAAAAATTGGTGGCCAAGAGAAGAAAAAGGCCGTATATTTGAAAACTAAACTTGCCGCGATATGTGAAATGACGGAGTTCAGCGATTTCAACGAGTGCGTTGTTTCAATTCTTTCGGGCAGCACTATGATTTTCGTGGACGGCGATGTAACGGCGCTCAATATAAGTCAGCAAAAGTTTGAAAAGCGCGCAATAATGGAACCGGCTACAGAAACCGTCTCGCGCGGCTCGCGCGAGGGCTTCACTGAGTCTCTTCAAATCAACACTACGCTGCTCCGCCGCATTATAAAAGACGGCAACCTTGTTTTCGAAGTTAGGCCCATAGGCAGGATTACGAAAACAAACGTGTCAATCTGCTATTTAAAGGGCCTTGCAAACCAGGAGATCGTCGATGAGGTGCGCAAGAGGCTTAGAAATATCAAAACCGACGCCATACTCGAATCAGGATATCTTGAGGAATATATTGTGGATTCACCGCTGTCAATCTTCCCCATGGCCTTCAACAGTGAACGGCCGGAATCGGTAGCCGGAGGTATTTTGGATGGCAGAGTGGCGATTCTCTGTGACGGCACGCCGAATGTGATGACCGTGCCCAATCTTTTTGTCGATTATCTCCAGTATGCAGAAGATTACAATAACCGCTGGGTTTTTTCAATTATTATTCGGGCGGTTCGTTTTTTTGCTTTTTTTCTCTCTACCATGGCGCCTGCTTATTATATCGCGCTTTTGTGTTTCCATCAGGATGTCATACCCTTTAAGCTGCTGGTTACACTCGCAGCCTCACGGCAGAGTGTGCCTTTATCACCGCTGATTGAAATGCTGGTGCTGACCTTGCTTTTCGAGATTATAAAAGAAAGCGGCCTGCGCATATCTCGCTCCATAGGACAGGCGGTGAGCATTGTCGGCGGCCTGATTGTGGGCGAGGCCGCAGTGCAGGCGGGAATATTCAGTGCCCCGGCCGTGGTCATTATCGGGGCGACTTCCCTGAGCGCTTTCATCATATCAAAACTGGATGCTCCTGTTATCATTATGAGGGTATCCCTGATGATTGCGGCGAATATACTCGGAATATTGGGCATTGTGCTTTTAACGATATTTTTTCTGATATATATGTGCTCTCTCAAATCCTTCGGCGTGCCTTATCTGTCACCGATAACCCCACTGTGCGGCAAAGATATGAAGGATACGTATATAAGAATTCCATTATGGGCTATGTTTGAAAGGCCCGAAACTGTTACAAGGCGATACGGCGAAAAGGATCTGAGGAACAAAAGAAATGATTAGGTTTTAATGACCGGCAGCTACCCAAGATTCGAAGGAGCAAACGAATGATTAAGAAAATGATCTGTGTTCTTTTAATATTTATGACCCTGTTGCTTGAGGGCTGCTGGAACAACCGCGATATCACCGACCTTGGCATTGTTACCGCTTTAGGCATTGACAAGGCCGCAGACGGAAACATTGAGATCACCTTTCAGATCATCAGCCCGTCAAGCCACGGAGGCTCGCAATCAGGCTCGACTTCATCCCAAATCGGCAGCAGCTCCACGATTGAAATCAGCTCAGAAGGTGCCGACATTTTTGATGCCGCGCGCAATATCATCCCCAAGCTGAGCAAAAAGGCCTATTATTCGCAAATTCAGCTTCTGGTGATCAGCAACGAAATGGCGGAAGAGGGCCTTGATAAAATGTGGGATTTTTTTGAGCGTGACCATGAGGTCAGCAGGTTGTTCCGGGTGATTGTGGTGAAAAGCGGCACAGCAAAGTCAGTCTTAGAGGCGACAGCCCTAGCTAATCCCATAGGCGCTGTGGAAATTTCGGATTCCATCGACAATCAAGCGTTCGGCAAAAGCGTAAAAATTCAGGCGTTCAAGGTATCGGAACTGCTAAGCGAACCGCTGACAGGTTTGGTAACCGGTGTGATCGACCCTGGCGGATCAAACAAATTGACGGATATGAAAGTTGAGGGCGGTGCGGTTTTTAAAAACGCCAAACTTGCCGGGTTTCTGGATAATGATGAGACAAGAGGATATCTGTTTGCATCAGATCAGATTCAGAGCACTATACTGACGATTGCAAACCCCGCGGAGCAGGGAAATTTGGTTTCAATTGAGGTTGCCGGCAGCAGCAGCGATCTGACAGCCGAATTGATAAACGGCAAACCGAAGCTCGGCGTTGAAATAACGGCTTATGGAAATATAGGCGACGAGCAGGGCAGCGCGGATCTAACCGAACTTGATGATGTTAAAAAGCTTGAGAGCGAGTCGGAGGCTCTGATATCCAAGAATATCCGCGATATGCTGAATACATCGCAAAAAACGTTAGACAGCGATATATTGAATTTTAATGACCTATTATACAAGCATAACTATCAAGATTTTGAAAAAATAAAAGGCGACTGGAACAAGTTTTACAGGGATGCTGATATCAGTATCCATGTACAGTTTACAATAAAAAGATCGGGGATCATCACGAAACCTGCCTATGAGCAATCACCATCCAGCCAGTAAGGAATCTGCCTTCATGGTTGATAAGTAAAATGTTTCAGTGCCGAAACGGGGGCTTTTATGGAAGTTTTGGAGTCAGTCGAGGTACTCTTCGCCTTCACCCTCATCGCATTTATCGACATGCCGAAGATTAAGGCCACAGCGAATAGAAAAAAATATTCGATTATTTATTATGCAGTCGTGGCAGCGGGTCTTTTGATCGGCGTGCTCGAAATATTTCAAATTATTCCGGACTACGACAAGAATCTATCCTTCTTTTTTCAAAAAATAACCGGAATCAAATAATCGTCCCTGAATAAATTAAAGTCTGTTTGAAAGGTGAGGCCATTGAATGAAGAAAAAATATCATCCTACCAGATGGTAATGCTGATAGCGGGATTTTTTCTAGGCACATCCGTTGTACTGAATCCTGCTGCCAAAGATGGCTCGGACGCATGGTTTTCCGGGCTTGTGGCCATTGCTGTAGGCCTTCTTTTGATTACTATCACCGCATCTTTGGCCGCGCTGCATCCGGGCAAGTCACTCGCGGAGATTCTCATCTTCTGTTTCGGCAGGACGGCGGGCAGGATCATCTGCTTTTTTTATCTGATATTTGCCATATGGCTGTCGGGTGTAGTTCTGCTCACTTTCAGTAATTACAGCAACAGCGTCAGTTACCCCGAAACGCCTATACCGTTTATCTCAATCTGTTATATGCTGGTTACCGTTTTTGCCGTAAAAATAGGGCTTGAGGCCATGGGCAGAATCAGCGAAGTGCTGATGGTGCTGTCAATATTTATTACTGCCGTAACACTTTTCAGCTTTTTAACGGACTTTCACCCAAACGCCTTCCTGCCCATATTCACAAACGGTATAGCGAAACCGGCAGTCAGCGGCCTTGTCGGTGGTTTGCTCCCCTATGCAGAGGTCTTTCTTGCACTCAATATCTTGCCAAACCTCAACGATAAAAAAAAGACTTTCAAATCTCTGAGCCTTTCGGTGCTTGTCGCAGGTGGGATTATGTATCTATTCACGCTAAGGAACATCAGCGCGCTGGGCGTGAATATGGCGGTGAGAACAGTTTTTCCCTCAGAAAAGATCTTCAGATTGATGCCGGCGATAGACATTATCCCTCTGCTCGATATCAACGTAATCGTGTTTTCCATCTTGAAGGTCGCTCTTGTTCTTTATTCACAGGCAAAGATGCTTGGCGATATTTTTGGATTAAAGGAATTCAAGATATATGTAATGCCGCTTGCGGCGCTGGATATCATAGTTTCGACCACATTGTACAAGGATTTTATAACCCAGCTCTATGAGGCGAATAACATCGTACCTTTTATGTATGTGCCCGTATTGGTTGTAATCCCATTAATCATGCTGATCATATCCCTTGTTAAAAAAGAAAATCCGGACGAGCAGTCCCTTAATCTTGAATAAATTTTCTGTGTTGATATCTTTAAATTTAATTACCCTACATTTTCATTGTTGATTTCCTTCATCTGTGGGCACAAAACTTACCACGTTGTGAGAGCGCAGAGTCCGCTAGGCAGCACTCAGAATTCCGATTTCCCTTATCTCCACCACAAAATTTATCGAAAAAAGCTGATTGCTAAGCAATTGGCTTTTTTGTTTTTTTGATATAATAAAATGAGGGGCTGACTATAGGTGGATACAAATGCTGTATTAAGTATTGAAGAATTGGCGAAACTTTGTAACATCAACACTAAAACACTGCGCCATTATAATAAATGGCATTTATTGTTACCAGTGCAGATCCATTCTCAAAATGGTTATTGATTCTATTCTATATGAGCGACAATTCGCTTTGTGGCGATAAAAGAGCTTCAAAATATCGGTCTTTAGGGGCTCTTGAATTCATTGCTGAAAATCAGGATAAAGCCTTTTATCAGAAAATTACTCATTCTTGAAATTCTCTAACTATTTCTCAACCATTGATTTGTTATACTCTGATTACAGGTTGCAAGCTTGATACAAAATTATCGCAACAATGAAAAGGAGAAACAATCATGTCTCTTACAAAACGGAAAACAGTTATTGTCAGTCTCGCCGCTGTAGCGGTAATGTCTCTGGGAAGTATTAGCGCAATGGCAGTATCAACGGGGCTTTCACTCACTCCTGCCGGTAATTTCGATCCATCTAAGGCGAACATTACGCCGGGCACCTGTTCAGTTGTCGAAGGTGTCACGCCGCATATCGAGGACGGTCAAACCGCCACAACCGCGCCCAATCCGACGTTGACTGACGATTCCGGCACAACGGTTACGGCCCTGCCCGGCACTTTCGATGCCTCAGAATTTCTAGGGAAAAACTTTACCATCAAAACCCTCGATCCGCAAGAGCTGCACCCCCTCACGCCGGGACAACACTATACCACAGCAGCAAAATAGTCTGAAAATGGCAGGGTTAACAATCTTCGGCTGTTCACCCTGCCATTTTGAAAAAGGATGTTATATGAAGATATTATTTGTTGAAGACGAAGAAGAGCTCTCGGAAATTGTGGCCCATGGATTGCGTAAATGCGGCTATGCCGTCGATACTGCATACGACGGAGAAGAAGCGTTAGATTACTACAAATTGAACGAGTATGACGTAATCATACTCGATTTAAACATACCGAAAATTGAAGGTCTGGAAGTATTGAGGATCATAAGGCAAACAGATAGAAAAGCGAAGATACTGATCTTATCCGCCCGAAGCACGGTAGATGACCGTGTCAAAGGGCTGGATATGGGAGCCAACGACTATTTGACCAAACCGTTTGATTTTTTGGAATTGGAGGCAAGAATCCGCACCTTATCGCGCATTGCCTATATCCAGCATGGAAATGAACTTACATGCAGCGGATTAACCTTGAATATGGCCACAAAAGCAGTTTCATTTGGTTTGGTTAAACTGCCTTTAACCAAAAAGGAATATGCTATTTTGGAATATATGATGCTTCAAAAAGGACAAGTCGTCAGTACGGAACAGCTTCTAAATCATGTCTGGGACAGTGACGCCGATTTATTCCCTGACACCCTGAAATATCATATTCATTCGCTCAAAAAGAAGCTCTCGGACGCCAACTGTACTCAGAAACTTATTCAGAATATCCGCGGGATAGGGTATAAAATTGAGGAGGCAAACGAATGAACAGGATATCCCTGAGAATGCGCATCACATTGCTTTCGGGCGCTATTTTGCTTATCTGTTCCGTAATCCTCACACTGGGCGCTTATTATAACGCCCATTTCCAATTTAATGAAATAACGCTTGCCGGCAGCAGCAGTTATACGGCTGTTCCGGTTCATGGCGGCCAAGTGGATTTTTATCCAAACGGAACAGGAACAACATCCCCCATTACAAACATACCAACGCTGACCGAGGCAAACAAACAATTTGATACGACGAATTTCATTATCCTTATGATTGTATCCGTATTAGGGATGTGTTTGGTCTATGTTGTGGCGGGCAGGTCGCTTCGGCCAATCCATAAATTGAGCAGGACGATTTCAGCAATCAGTGAGGATAATTTGACGCAGCGCATTCCGGACGACCATAGAAAAGATGAGGTCGGGGCGTTGGGTTGCTCCTTTAACATCATGCTGGATCGGCTTGTAAAGTCATTTTTTAGGCAGAAAACGGTTTTCGCTCATGTGGCACATTGATTGGAAAACCCTCCCGCCCCCGTCCATAACCAGACTC
>DBTI01000112.1:16259-16427 GCA_002306975.1 Ruminococcaceae bacterium UBA1320 | reverse complement strand
AAACACGCAGCGTCTACTTCTATACTGCCGGCGGTAAAATCGGCGGTCGGCCCGACAGGGCGGTCATAGCCTATACAAAGCGCATAAAAAAAGCTTATCCCGAGCTGCCTGTGGTAATCGGCGGGCTTGAGGCGTCACTTCGGCGCTTTGCCCATTATGATTACTGGG
>DBTI01000112.1:15544-16022 GCA_002306975.1 Ruminococcaceae bacterium UBA1320 | reverse complement strand
CGCTTTGCCCATTATGATTACTGGGACGATGCGGTCAGACCTTCAATTCTGTTTGATTCGGGGGCTGACCTTTTGAGCTATGGTATGGGCGAAAGGCAGACTGTCGAGATAGCGTCGTACCTCAAAAAGGGCGAAAAAGCAGACAAAATGTCGAATATAAGAGGAATCTGTTTTGCGTGTGATGCAGATTTCATCAGCGAGAATACGGGAAAAGCCGCCGTCTGCCCGTCTTTTGAAGACGTAAAAGCCGACAAAAAGGCCTACGCCGTCAGCTGCCGTATTCAATACGACAATCAGGACGCGGTGACAGGCAGAGCGGTTGTACAAGGTTTCGGCAAACAGTTTCTTTGGCAAAACCCGCCTGCGCTGCCGCTTGAAACAGAGGAGCTTGACAGGGTTTATGAGCTGCCGTATGAACGGTATTATCACCCGATTTATGAAAAAGCGGGCGGTGTGCCCGCAATCGAAGAGGTTGAGT
>DBTI01000112.1:0-15290 GCA_002306975.1 Ruminococcaceae bacterium UBA1320 | reverse complement strand
CGCAATCGAAGAGGTTGAGTTTTCGATAGCGCATAACCGCGGCTGTTTCGGCGCTTGCAATTTCTGTTCAATCGCGTTTCATCAGGGCAGAAGAGTGACCGCGCGCAGTGAAGAATCAGTAGTGAACGAGGCAAAGGCGCTCGTTGAAAATCCGCATTTCAAAGGCTATATCCACGATGTCGGCGGCCCAACCGCTAACTTCCGGGTTCCTTCATGCCAAAAGCAAATCAAAAGCGGGCTGTGCCCGGGCCGGAAATGCTTTGCGCCGACACCCTGCAAAAATCTTCAGGTTTCGCACAAGGAATATCTTGAGCTTTTGCGCAGGCTTCGGGAACTGCCGGGGGTAAAAAAAGTTTTTATCCGCTCGGGGCTTAGATTTGACTATATCATGCAGGATAAGGACGACACCTTCTTAAAAGAACTTGTCGCCTACCATGTCAGCGGTCAGTTAAAGGTAGCGCCGGAGCATTGCTCGGCGGCTGTGCTCGATAAAATGGGCAAACCGCACATCGAGGCATATCTCGATTTCAGTAAAAAGTTTTACGCTTTCACAAAAAAAGCAGGTAAAAAGCAGTATCTTGTGCCTTATCTAATGTCGTCACATCCGGGCAGTACGATTAAAGATGCGGTGGAGCTTGCGCTTTTTTTAAAGCGCGAGGATATAAGACCGGAGCAGGTGCAGGATTTTTACCCAACACCCGGCACAGTTTCAACCTGCATGTTTTATACCGGTATCGATCCGTTTACGATGAAGCCTGTTTTCGTGCCGCGGGACGCTCACGAAAAGGCGTTGCAGCGCGCGTTGCTGCAATATTTTAACCCTAAAAACCACGTGCTTGTTGTTGAAGCACTCAAAAAAGCGGGACGTCAGGATTTGATAGGTCTAGGGCGCGACTGCCTTGTGCGTCCGCTCCAACAAAAAAGCAGTGCCCAGAAGGATATAGGACAACGAAAGCCGCAAAGAGGAGACAAAAATAAATGGCGGGGAAAAAGAGGCGGCTGAACAAGCGTCAGCGCAGGCTTTTATTTATCGCACTGCCACTTGTCGCGCTTTTTATAATCTTCGCAAATGTCTGCGACAAAGGCGTATTACCCGCGTGGCTGCAAAATCCACTCGATTCCGCAAACAGTGCAACGGGTGGTTTGCTTTATACACAACCGCAAAATTCAAAAGATCTGTCTGTGCATTTTATTGATGTTGGGCAGGGCGATTGTATACTCATCTGCTGTAACGGCAAGAATATGCTTATAGACGGCGGCACTCCGCAAGAGAGCGGCACGGTAGAAAATTATCTGCGCGGTCAGGGTATCAAAAGCCTTGAATATGTCGTAGGCACTCACCCGCACGACGATCACATCGGTGGGCTTGTGAGTGTGATAAAAGATTATGACACCGGCACAATAATTTTGAACGATGCCATTACTACAACACAAACTTATGAGAATCTTCTTAAAGCAATTTCTGATAAAAAGAAACAGATAACGCCCGCAAGGGTAAATGACAGCTACAGGCTTGGCGGCGCACAGTTTGTAATATTAGCGCCTATCCGCGACTACGACGATTTGAATAATACATCGGTGGTCTTAAAGTTGACCTATAAAAACAGGTCGTTTCTATTTACAGGCGACGCTTCCGAAGAGTCTGAAAAAGACATGCTTGATGCGAAAAGCGACCTTGGCGCCGACGTTTTAAAGGTTGGCCATCACGGCAGCGCAACAGCAACCACACAGGATTTTTTAGACGCGGTCAATCCCCAATACGCGGTAATCAGCGTAGGGCGGGGCAATAGCTACGGTCTGCCAAATACCGAGGTAACTCAAAGATTAGAGGATAAAGGGATAGAGGTTTTCAGGACAGATATAGACAAAACAGTCGTTTTAGAAAGCGACGGACAAAACATTATAGGTAAAGAGGAGAAGTAAATGGAAATTTCAATGGATCATCTTGAGGCTTATGTACTTGACAGATATGAGGGCGAGTATGCGGTCCTTCAAAACAAAAACGGCAGGACCTTTGATGTTTTGCGTGACGAACTGCCGCTGAATGTGCGCGAAGGTGACATTTTGCATGAAAACGAAGGCTCTTTTGTCATGGATGAAAAATTGACACAGGAAAGTCGTGAGAAACTCAAAAAGTTATACGCTGATTTGGCAAAAAAGAATTAAGCGCTTATACAAAAATAAAAATCCGCGGGGCAAAAGCCCCGCGGATTTTTTACGGCCAATTAATTGCTATTACTGTGGTATGGCGGGCTATAGTTTTTAGCTATATTTAACTTCCACAGGAATACTGTTTAAAACGCCTTTTTAATGCGCTCAACGGCTTCGAGCGTATCCTCACGGCTGCCAAAAGAGGTAAGACGGAAAAAGCCTTCACCCATTTCACCAAAGCCCGAACCGGGGGTGCCGACAATCGCGCAGCGGTTCAAAAGTTCATCGTAGAATTCCCACGAGGTCATGCCGTTCGGGCATTTCAGCCAGATGTAAGGAGCGTTGACGCCGCCTGAGCATTCAAGACCGGCAGCGGTTACAGCTTCGCGGATTATGCGCGCATTTTCAAGGTAATAGCCGATGGTTGCCTTGATCTGCTCCTGCCCTTGCGGAGTGTAAACCGCCGCAGCACCGCGCTGAATGATGTAGGAGGTTCCGTTATATTTTGTAGACTGGCGGCGATACCAGATTTTGTTCAGATCGGCCTTTTCACCGCCGCGTGTTTTTGCGGTGAGCCCCTTTGGAATAACGGAGTAACCACAGCGTGTGCCGGTGAAGCCCGCTGTTTTCGAGAAACTGCGGAACTCAATGGCGCAGCTTTTCGCACCCTCAATTTCATAAATACTGTGGGGAACATCGTCTTCGCATATGAATTTTTCATACGCCGCGTCATAAAGAATAATAGCCTCGTTCTTTATCGCGTAGTCGACCCACGCCTTTAACAAATCCTTTTTAATCACCGAGCCTGTGGGGTTGTTTGGCGAACAAAGATAAACGATATCGGCGTGGAAATCCGGAGGAACAGGCGCAAACCCTGTTTCTTCGCCACAGGGGATAATCTTGACCTCACGGCCAGCCATGATGTTGGTGTCGTTGTAGACAGGGTAGACGGGGTCGGTGATGGCGACTATGTTGTTGGTTGCGAAGATATCGCCGATGTTGCCTGTGTCGCTCTTTGCGCCGTCGCTGACGAAAATTTCACCGACAGATATATCAATGCCCTGGAGTGCAAAATCATTTTTCGCAATCGCGCTGACAAGAAAATCAAAGCCTTCATAAGGGCCGTAACCAACGAATGTTTTTGAATCCGCCATGTCGTCAACCGCCTTGTGCATTGCCTCAATGCAAGCCTGCGGCAGCGGAAGTGTGACGTCGCCGATGCCAAGAGAAATAACCTTTTTATCCGGGTTTGCCGCCTTGAATGCGGCGGCGAGCTTCGCTACCTCCGCAAAAAGGTAACTCTGCTTCAATTTGAGAAAATTTTCATTAACAAATGCCATATAAAATACCCTCCTACCCCCCTGCGGGGAGCAATTCGCGCCAAGCCGATATATAACTTGAACGCTACTGCCGCGTGAAAAAAATTCGCGACAGATTATATAAATTAAAAAATCCTAGATATGCATATTGATTAAATTTGAATCAAACCTGTGAAAAGCAAAAACATCCGCGACATTAAGGTAAAAAATAAATTACAGCCTTACCGCGAATTGCTCACCGCAGGTGCGCGGATTACTCACTGTAAGTGCCGGTGAAGACTAATTCGGCTGGGCCGGTCATCCAAACGCTGTCGTTTGTACACTTGATGGTTAAAACACCGCCGCGAAGATGTACGTTAATGTCTTCGTTTCGCGGGGAGATGCCGTTAATGCAGGCGGCAACGGTAACGGCACACGCGCCTGTTCCGCATGCAAGGGTTTCGCCGCTTCCGCGTTCCCAAACACGCATCTTCAGGTCTTTGCTGCCCAAAATCTCAACAAACTCGGTGTTAACACTTTCAGGGAAAATCGGGTTTTTCTCGAAAAGAGGGCCGATCTTTTCAATTTCAATGTCGTCAATGTTTTCGGTGAATATGACGGCGTGAGGATTCCCCATAGAAACACAGGTTATGCGGTATTCCTTGCCGCCTACGCGGATAGGCGCGTTTACAACGCGCGGCTCACTGTATATTACAGGAACTTTTTCACGCTCAAGCGTCGGGCTTCCCATGTCAACACGCACACTGATAACCTTGCCGTCAACAACGTTTAATTTAAGCAGCTTGATGCCGGAAAGTGTCTCGACAGTTATGCTTTCGCTGTTAACCAAACCAAGCATATAGGCGAGCTTGCCCACACATCTGATTCCGTTGCCGCACATGCGCCCCTCGGAACCGTCGGCGTTGAACATGCTCATTTTAAGGTCGGCGGCCTTTGACGGGCGCAGAAGAATAAGCCCGTCGGACCCGATTCCAAAATGGCGGTCGGATACTTTGACGGATAACTCGTTTGGATTTTCAATGTCTTTTTCAAAGCAGTTTATATAGACGTAATCGTTGCCAATACCCTGCATCTTGTAAAATTTCAAAGCCGGTACCCTCCACAAATATTGATTTATTACTTAAAGATAGCATTATCTATAGTAATTTAAAAAGAAGAGGAATTGTTTTTGTTTCTCCTTATTTTCTTTTTGAAAAATATAATCGCTATAAAAGACAACGTTGTCTATATACATCACTTTTCAGGGATTTAATAAATACCACGTTTTTAATAGTGCAATCTGGGTTTTCGAATCGACAAGCTCACCTGACATAACCATGTCAATCGCCTCTTTGAGCGGCATTTTTATAACATCAAGAAACTCGTCATCGTCAAGCTGCATCTCGCCATAGGAAAGATTTTTTGCAAGATACATGTAAATTATCTCGTTGGTGTACCCGGGCGAGGGGAAAAGCCTGCCGAGACTTGTGTATTCTTCAGCCGCCGCGCCTGTTTCTTCACGCAGCTCGCGTTTGCCGCACTCAAGCGGATCTTCACCGGGGGTAAGCTTGCCGGCGGGAATCTCTAAAATCTGCGCTTTGTAAGGGTAACGAAACTGGTTGACAAGCAGAACCTCGCCTTTTTCGGTCAAGGCCACAATGCCAACGCCGCCCGGGTGCTTCACCACCTCACGTGACGCATTTTTTCCGTTTGGCAGTTCAACGGTGTCGTTGGAAAGCGAAATGATGCGCCCGTTGTATATTACATTTTCTTTAACTGTTTTTTCGTCTAAATTCAAATAAAACATCCTTTCGGGGCTGCATTGACGGCATGACCACAAGCATAGAATTATATTACCACTTTTAATCTTAATGCTTTTAATATTTATATTTATTTGCGGCAGAACGGGGGCTGTTGTTTTACGGGTAAAACATGAATTGTGGATGAATGGGGGGCTAATATGGACGATTTATTCGATGAATCAAAGCCTATGGGTTATGATGAGTTCTGCGCGGCGGCATGGAAATTGAAGCAGAGGTATAAATCAATGCAATGCTTTTCAATCGGAAAAAGTGTGCTCGGGCGGGGAATTACCACTTTTATAATAGGAACGGGCAACCCGCCGCTTTTGTATGTTGGCGCTCACCACGCACTGGAATATCTCACATCAATGGCGCTTGTGAAATTTGCGGGGGAGCTGTGCGAACATCAGGAGAGCGGGGAAAAACTGTGCGGCCGCAATGTAAACTCAATTTTGTCGCACCGCAGCGTTTACATAGTGCCGATGCTCAACCCGGACGGAGTGGAACTGCATCTGAAAGGCTCGTCTTCGGCGGGCGCGCTCCGAGAAAGGTTAAACCGTATCGCAGACGGAGACTTTTCAGGGTGGCAGGCAAACGCGCGCGGCGTTGACTTGAACCACAACTATAACGCAGGATTTAAAACTCTGCGGCGAATGGAGATTGAGAGCGGCATAACCGGACCGGCGACTCGGCAGTTTGGCGGTTACAGACCCGAAAGTGAGCCGGAAACCCACGCACTTTGCAACCTTTGCCGGAGAATGCTGTTTCGCCGCGCATACGCTTTTCACAGCCAGGGTGAAGAAATTTATTGGGAATATGGCGACCGCACACCTAAAAATTCATACGACATTGCGAAAGCGTTAGCCAAATCGTGCGGTTATAAAATCTCACAGCCGGAAGGACTTGCTTCACATGGCGGTTTTAAAGACTGGTATATCAGCGTTTTCGCCCGCCCGGGCTTTACTGTGGAGATCGGCAGCGGTAAAAATCCATTGCCGCCCACCGACTTTGAAGCTGTATATGAAAAATTGCGGAATCTGCTCGTTTTGGGGCTGACTATCTGAGTTTTGTCATCGGAATATAACGTATGCCGTTTGTCAGTTGCTCCGAAGCCTGTTTCTTGAAGCCGAGCTTTTCATAAATGGGAACGGCATAGGGAGAAGCGTTGACCTCAATTATTTTCTGCGCACCACATAGATCAAGCGCAGAAGATAAAAGCTTTTTCGCCGCGCCGTTGTTGTGATACTCCAGATCAACAAAGAAAAGGCAGATGTGGTTGTGATTCCTTATTTCTATCACACCAACAATCTTTTCTTCCGGCGTTTCGGCGACAAGTATAATATCGTTTGAAATTCGCTCTTTCAGACCCTGAACGCCGGCATATTTGTAAAATTCATTAACACCTTCATCAGAATAGCCGGGCGCAACAAATTTATCAAACGCTTTTTTGATTACAGCAAAAGCATTTTCAACGTCGGCGTTCTCGATAGATCTTATAGTAAAATTCATGATAGGCCACTCCGTCCAAGATAAATATGCGAAAAATAAAAAAATCTACCTTTTATTATAGTAAAAATCAGAGAATTTATCAAACTAAAATCTACTTAAATCGAAAGTGTATAGATATCCTTTTTATATGCACTTTTGTGAGTTGAATATTTAAGCTTGTTTTGGTATAATTAAGTTTGTTGCTTTGCTTTTGTATGCATTTTGACGAAAGATAATATAAAAACAGGGTAAAACATAAGGATTTGAAAAGAGGTTTTTGCTTTGCCTTCTAAAGTCGTAGTAGGCGCCCAGTGGGGCGACGAGGGAAAAGGTAAAATAATTGACATTTTGGCATCTCGTGCCGATGTCGTTGTTCGCAGCCAGGGCGGCAACAACGCCGGTCATACCGTTGAATCAGCCGGTGAAGTCTACAAGCTTCATCTTATTCCTTCGGGCATTCTTTATAAAACAACACCTTGCCTTATCGGCTGCGGCGTTGTTGTTGACCCAAAGGTACTTCTTGGCGAGATCGACGGGCTTGAGTCACGCGGCATTTCCTGCGACAATCTTCACATCGACCCGCGCGCGCATGTAATCATGCCGTGGCATATCGCACTTGACGGTCTTTCGGAAAAGGCTCGCGGTGCGTCTGACATAGGCACCACACACTGCGGCATCGGCCCGTGCTATATGGATAAAGCCGAGCGCTGCGGCATACGCATATACGACCTTGTTCATCCCGAAGTATTTGCGCAAAAGGCAGCCGCTGTCTGTGCGCTGAAAAACAAACTCATTGTTAACGTTTATGACGGCGAAGCATTTGACGCTGCTCGCGTTATAGAAGAATATACAGCATATGGCAAACGGCTTGCAAAATACGTGACAGACGTTTCCGTCTATGCCTATGAGGCAATCAAGACGGGTAAAAATGTGCTGTTTGAGGGTGCTCAGGGCGCACTGCTTGACATTGACCTTGGCACTTATCCGTTTGTTACCTCGTCCCACCCCACGGCGGGCGGCGCGACAACAGGCACAGGCGTGGGTCCTACCTGTATCGACGAGGTAATCGGCGTAATCAAGGCATATACAACTCGCGTAGGCAAAGGTCCGTTCCCGACGGAACTCTTAGGCACCACAGGCGACGAGATCCGCAACCGCGGCAATGAATTCGGCACAACCACAGGCCGCCCGCGCCGCACAGGCTGGTTTGACGCGGTAATCGCGCGCCACGCGGTTCGCATCAACGGTCTTACAAGCGTCGCTGTCAACAAGCTTGATACGCTCGCGGATTTGCCGGAGCTTAAAATCTGCACGGCATACAAAAAGCCGGACGGCAGCATAACAAATGATTTTCCGCCGACACTTGAAGAACTTGAGGGCTGCGAGCCAATCTATGAAACCGTCAAGGGCTTTGAGGGCGACACCTCCGCTTGCCGCAGCTTTAGCGAACTGCCGCAGTGCGCGCAGGATTATATTAAAGAGATTGAAAAGCTTATCGACTGTAAGGTTTCAATGGTCGGCGTCGGTCCGGGCAGGGAACAGAACATCGAAAGATAAACTTGTCTCATAAAAAAGCAACGGCGTCAGGGTTCAAAGCCTGACGCCGTTTTTGTGCGCTGTTTGATATTATCTTCCCCGCCGGAGACCATCTGCTTAGACAGGGAGATAACAAAACGATTCCGATTCTATATACAACTGAATAAAGGATTAGTATATGAGCAGTTGTATATAGCGTGGCTGTGGCCAGTAGCTAAACGCCATGGCACGTGCGATTTTTCGCTTCGCGAACGCACGATGTGCCGCACGTACGTGCTATAGATAACACAATGGTCTTGTGATATCGCTAGGTGTACCAAAAACTTGTTGTGTTATCTATATTTTACTGTGCCGCTTTCATTGCGGTTTCAAGGTCGTCGATAAGGTCGTTTGCGTCCTCAATGCCGATTGAAAGCCTTATTGTTGTCGGTGTAATGCCCGCAGCGGCAAGCTGTTCGTCAGAAAGCTGGCTGTGCGTTGTGGAAGCCGGATGTATAACAAGCGAACGTACATCGCCGACATTGGCGACGTGTGAGAAAATGCTGAGCGCCTCTATAAATTTCGCGCCTGTCTCTCGCGTTCCCTTAAGACCGAAGGTGAAAACGCCGCCGCAGCCCTTTGGCAGATACTTTTCGGCGAGCGCGTGATATTTATTTGAGTTAAGTCCCGGATAGTTGACAAAATCAACATACGGGCTTTCGCTTAGGAATTCCGCAATGCGCTGAGCATTTTCACTGTGCTTCTTCATGCGGAGCGACAGCGTTTCAATGCCTTGCAGAATCATGTAAGAGTTGAACGGTGAGGCGACAGCGCCGTAATCACGCATGATGAGGGTTCTGAGTCTTGTGATAAAGGCGGCTCTTCCGCAGTCCTTCGCGAAAACTACGCCGTGATAGCTTTCATCAGGCGTGTTATAGTCAGGGAAGCGGGGATTGCCGAGCCACTCAAAGTTGCCGGAGTCAACAACTACGCCCTCCATTGAGGTGCCGTGACCGCCAAGAAACTTGGTGGCGGAGTGAATAACCAGATCCGCGCCCCACTCGATCGGGCGCAGCAGATACGGGGTTGTAAAGGTAGAGTCAACAATGAGCGGAACACCGTGACTGTGCGCTATCTTGGCGATGCTTTCGATATCGGCGACATTGGCGTTGGGGTTGCCGACAGCTTCAACAAAAAACGCCTTGGTGCGGTCGGTTACCGCATTTTCCCACGCGCTCAGATCATCCGGGTCAACAAAGGTTACATTTATTCCAAGCTTTTTGAGCGAAATTCCCATCATATTGATTGCGCCGCCATAGATGCAGATTGACGAGACAATCTCATCACCGACGCCGCAAAGGTTTGCGAAGGTCATAAACATCGCAGCGTGACCGGAAGCGGCGGCAAGACCGCCGATACCGCCGTCAAGTGCGGCAACGCGCTTTTCAAGCACATCGCTGGTCGGGTTTTGAAGCCTGGTGTAGATGTTGCCGCCTTCTTTGAGCGAGAAGAGGTCTTGTGCGTGCTGAACGCTTCTGAATGAGTATGCCGTAGTCTGATAAAGCGGCAGCGCGCGTGAGAGTGTGTCACTGTCCGGTTTCTGACCGGCGTGGATCATGATCGTGTCGAATCCCTGTTTTTTGTTTTGCATTATTTTTAAGCTCCGTTTCTCCGCAGACACATTATTATAAAGTTTAACACAAATCCGTTTTCTGCGGGGAAACGGATTTGCAACCGAATTTGCCTGTATAAAAGGATTAAATCCCTTTATTGATATTTCTTTTTTAGCAAAATCCTGTTATAATTAAATAAGTGATTTTTGATATTAATTTTAACACGTCCTGCATTTTTAGTCGAGATTTAAAACATACTTTATTAATAATATTATAATACAACTATTATAGAGAGGTTGTCCATGTGTAAAGGAATAAAAAGTTTAGTTTTTTTAATGATTTTCTGCGTGAGCTTTTCCATGTTCACACCGGTAAAGGCAGCTGAACTCTGGAAACCGCCTTCCACCCCGACATGCAGAGCTGTATTTTTTGTCAACGAAGATACCGGCACGGTGCTTTATTCCAGTCACGAAAAAGACAAAATATACCCAGCTTCAATCACAAAACTAATGACCGCTATGTTGGTCTATGAAAAATATAAAGATAATCTTAACACCAAAATCACTGTCGAGAAGGACGATTTGTCGCCGCTCGTAGGGTCCGGCGGCAGCGTAGTCGGGCTTAAAGTCGGCGAACAGCTGACGGTTGAGCAGCTTCTTTACTGCCTGCTCGTCCGCTCGGGCGACGACAGCGCCAATGTGCTTGCACGAGCAACAGGCGGCTCGATAGAAGACTTTGTCGACATGATGAACGAAAAGGCAAAGGCGCTTGGCCTTAACGACACCCACTATGTCAATCCGCACGGCCTGCACGACGATGACCATTACACGACAGCTTACGACACTTACCTTCTTGCAAAAAACGCGATGAAGATAGACCTGCTTGCAAAGATTGTCAGTCAACCGTCTTATACCCTCGCCGCCACCAATAAATCGGGGAAACGTTTTTTTTCAAGCACTAATTTTGTAATCAACCCGTCCTACAAAACTTTTTACTATAAGTATGTAAAAGGCATAAAAACTGGCACGACCACACCGGCGGGTTCCTGCCTTGTTTCCTATGCGGAAAATGACGGCGTAACCTATTACTGTGTTACAATGGGCGGCGTGAGCAATAAAACAAAAACGGTAAACACGGCGTTTTCCGAAACAAAGATGCTTTACAAATGGGCGTTTACAGACTTTGAAATAACCCCGATTGTAAAAACAACAGACACCCCGGCTCAGGTCAACCTTGAACTTGCCGTGCAGAAAACCAAGCTACTGTTGGTTCCGCAAAAACAGATAAACGAGCTAATGCCCAAGAGCTTTAAGACCTCTGATTTAAAGATAACGCTTCATGTGCCGGATTCTGTCAAGGCCCCGATAAAAAAAGGCGACAAGATCGGCACGGAAGATATATCAATCATGAATCTCGATACCAAAAAGCTGCAAAAGATTGCAACTGTTGACCTTGTGGCGAAAGAAGATGCCGAATTAAGCCAACCTCTCTATATTCTTGCCACAATCAAGAGCTTTTTTAATTCTGTCTGGTTTAAAATTGTCGCAGTGCTGCTTGTGCTCATGCTCGTAGCTTATATATCGCTGAGCGTTTATTATAACGAGCGCAAAAAGCGCATAAACAGGCGCAGAAGAAAGAAGTTCACCTACAAGAGGTAATAGTTTTTCTTAAGAATGATCAAGAACCGGCGCATAATAGGCGTTGGTTTAAGACCATTCTGTAAGACAACAAAACGCGTTCACCATAGGTTATGGTGAACGCATTTTGCTTTTTGCTCAAAAACAGCAAACAAAAAATCCGCGGGTGGTTCCCACGGATTTTTTAACATTTACCTAGGCCAGCGTCTGTATGGGCTCCAAATGCTGTACCAGCTGCTCTTTGCGGTGCTTGTGTTGGTAGTTGTGGCATCGTTTGCCAGCAGGTCTGCATCAGCGGCTGCCTGTGCCGTAAGATTTGCCGCCTGAGGTGAGCCAAGACCTGTTACGGAGTCATATCCCGCCGCCGCCCTGAAAAATAGATTAGAGCCCGATTTGATATCGTTAAAGCAGTTGCCGCTGTCCGAATAACCGGTGCTTCCGGCAAGGGCATAGAGTGAACCTGCGTTTTTTATGTAATTTACATTTTGGTCTATATCGGCGATAAGACTGGCCCAAGCAGGTGCGCCAAGGCTTGTGCCGCCCAATCTGAACCAACCGGATTCACCGTCTTGCTCAACGCTGCAATATACCGAAACACCTGTTTGAGGGTTGCCGTCAAAAGAAACATCAGGTGCGGAGCGCGAATTTGACTTGATCCCGAACTTTGCCTGCCATGACGGAATTGATTCCAAAAAGCTTGTTCCCCCGCTGGAGCTTGACCATGCGGTTTCCTTTAAAATATTGCCGCCGGAGTCAAGCTTTAAGGTTGTGCCGCCCACCGCGATAACGTTCGGGGAAGACGCCGGCCAATACGGAAATTCTCCGCCATCACCTGTCGCCGCCAGAAACACAACATTTTTGTTGGAAAAATGGCTGTCCTCGTCAATCTGCGAGAAAGTTTCCGAACTGCCCCAACTCATCGAAACAATCTGCGCGCCGTTTTTAACCGCATAATCAACCGCGCTTAAAAGATCGTCGCTGTCGTCGGACGCGGCGTTAACGACAAAAAGTTTGGCGTCCGGCGCTATTGTATGAGCCCACTCGACATCCATTGATGTTTCAAGCGCCCAGCCGGAGTCGGCTTCTGTCACGCCGTTGTCATGAACGGTCAAATTGGCATCCGGCAGATTGTATTGCTTATCAAAGACCGCAAGGTCATTTTTGAGGTTTGGGTTTCCAAAGGCTACGATAACAGCGATGGTTTTGCCTTTACCTGTTGAAACACTGCCGTCAATACCATATGCGGTTTTTATCTGCGAGGGTGAATATCCGGTAGGGGAAGAGGTGGCGCTTAAGTGATCCATTTCCCACAAAGGCTTTACCGTGCTGTCTGCCGCATACGCGGCACTTCCTGAAGCGGAAACGATTAACGCAAGAGAGAGGGCAGCTGATGCAAAAATAGCTGCAAATCTGTTTTTTCTCAAGGATAGACCTCCATTCCGCAGCAATGTGAAATCAAAAGAATTACGCAGCTGTGTTTAAAAGACTTCCGGTAAAATATGAACTGCTGTAGTTGTAATATTGATAAGTGTTTGCGGCACTTGGAGCGACTGTATTATTCGCCAAAACCGATGCGTTCGCATAGCTTGCCGCACTGCCTGCAATCATTCCGGCATCAAAAGAGCGGGAAGCGATGTTATAAACAGAAGACTGCGAAGCATTGAAATAGTTCTTTGCAAAGGCGTCTACAGTTGTTATTCCGTCGTTGTCAGCGGTTTCTCCAAGTGAGCTTAACGCGTTTGAAAGATTGGAAACACCATAGAATTTTTCTGCCAAATCCGACTCTGAAACGGATGAAGCATATTTTTGACCATTGCTGCTGTTCGTAAATATGTAGTTGTCGTAAATTGAGCCTGCAAGATTGGTGGCTGTAATTCCCGAACCCATTCAACCGCCCCCTTAATTCTATTTTAAAATTAATTTGTTAAAATTCAATTAACAATATATTAAGAAAAGTTTACTATTTGTCAGTTCTTTAATTTAAGCCGGCTCAATATCTATCCTCTTAGATTTTATAACAGTTTCTTTAAAAGCGCAGTATTTATCAACACAGGAAACGATAAGGGATTCAAAATGCTTTGGCGGAATTACGGTAAGCGGCCACATGTGTTTCTTGATGATATCTTTTTCGGTTTCATTTAATTCAAAAACCCCAGCGTTTTTAAGCGCAATTTTTGGGTGGACAAAGGCGTGCAGACCCTCTTGCGGCGCTGTATCATGCCAGTCATAAAGAAATAAATCATGCAGCAGCGCGCCGCGTGCGGCAGAACGGCAGTCAATATTAAATAGGCGGCAGACAAGAAAGCTGTAGTAAGAAACCGATATGCAGTGCTCAAGGCAGGTAACCTCGTTGTGCTGAATAAAATTAGACATCGATTTTACCGTGTCGCTGTCAAGCAAATCGACAACACATTCACGGTACTGCTGTATATTCATGCTCTTTTTGGCTGATTTTTTATAATTAAGTTTCGAATTATTGCTGCTTTCCATTTGATTAGATCCTTTCAGGTCAAAAGGTTCAAAGCAAGATTATGACGGCAATTAAATTCAGGTAAAAATTGCAGCTTTCCGAGCTGTCATAATGTTTAGGTCGCACATGGCTAATATATTATATGTCAAAATTATATTCCAATATATAGTTACATTATATAATCGTGTAGGTCTGTTGTCAATTATAGTAAGCTGTTCATCGTTAAAAAAAGCGATAAAAGCAGAAAACCGGCGAACGTTTTCACGCTCGCCGGTTTATAAACATGATATAAAATGTATTACAGCTCCATGCCGATTGAAATTGCCTTTATGTTCGAATCAACAAGCTCCGCTTTGCGGGCCGGTATTGATTTTTTCAAGCCTGCAATTACCGAATCATACTCCGCAAACTGCGTTTCTTTAAGCAACTTGCCGAGGATAATCATATTGGCAAGGCCTTTAAGACCTTTTTCATCAGCAAGCCCGGTAGCGGGAACGTAAAACACCTTAATGTCTGTTCTCTCAACCTTTGCACTGATCAGTGTGGAGTCAATGACAACTACACCGTCCGGCACAACACTGTCTATGAATTTCTCAAGTGAAGGGTAGTTCATGGCAACAAGTGAAGTTGGGTTGATGATGAGCGGTGAGCCGATCGGTTCGTCAGCAATGGTAATGCTGCAGTTTGCGGTGCCGCCGCGCATTTCAGGGCCGTATGACGGCAGCCATGAAACCTCGCGCTCCTCCACAAGCCCGGCATAGGCAATTACCTTGCCGGTGAAAAGTATGCCCTGCCCACCGAAGCCGGCAAGCAAAATGCTCTGATCGTTAGCCATTATTTGCCCACCTCCTGCGTTTTGTCTTTATAGACGCCAAGCGGGTAATAAGGAATCATTTTGTCGCGAACCCATTGCAGGGCGTCGGTCGGTGTCATGCCCCAGTTTGTCGGGCAGCTTGATACAACTTCAACAATGGAGAAGCCAAGCCCGTTAAGCTGGTTTTCAAAAGCCTTTTTAATCGCTTTCTTAGCGCTGAGAACATTCTTGACACAGTCCACTGAAACGCGCTCCGCGTATGCGACGCCGTCAAGTGTTGAGAGCATTTCGCAGACTCGGATCGGGTAGCCGGCATAGTTAACATCACGGCCATAAGGCGTTGTTTGAGTGACCTGACCGGGCAGGGTGGTAGGTGCCATCTGGCCGCCTGTCATGCCGTAAATCGCGTTGTTAACGAATATAACAGTGATATTTTCACCGCGGGTGGCGCTGTGAACAGTCTCTGCGGTACCGATAGCGGCAAGGTCGCCGTCGCCCTGAT
>DBTI01000244.1 GCA_002306975.1 Ruminococcaceae bacterium UBA1320 | reverse complement strand
TCAAACGGCTTTTCCGCGAGTTTGCGGGCGGCGACAGCGGACGCAATATTGCTGCTAAACTCAACGGCGAGGGCGTGGACACTCCCGCCGAATATTACTTCAAGCAAACGGGAAAGCGGTCAACGCGGGGTGACAACGGTCAGCAATGGGGCAGTTGTACGATCATGCAACTGCTGCGAAACCAAGTCTACATAGGTGATATGGTACAATGCAAACGTAAGGTTTCATCCTTCAAAACGAAAAAACGTCTTGTTAACAGTCCCGAAGATTGGGTGATCGTTGAGAATACGCACGAGGCGATCATTGACCATTTCACATGGGAGTGCGTTCAAAGGCGCATGGACAGCACGAAACGCGCCTCCTCCCATCATTCAATCCAGGTCAACAGCACGGATGAGGTCAATATTTTTTCGGGAATCATCCGATGCGCCGACTGCGGGGCGGCGATGGCCTTCAACCGGAAGGTTGGAAAAAGCGGAGCAGAGCGACGTTTTTACCGTTGCAGTCGATACGCCAACAGCGGGAGCAAGTCATGCTCCATGCACACCATTGACGCGGACACGCTGGAAAGCATCATCCTGTCGGATATCCAGTATTACGCACAGACGGCAATCACCGACGAAAAGAAGCTGATGGACAGGTTGATGTCCTTCTCCGGGCAGGAACGGCGAAACGAAAAAGCCGCGCAGGAAAAAATCCTGCGCGACGCGACAAATCGTATTTCGTTTATTGAGGATGCCAGCAAGCGGCTGTTCGAGGAAAAAATCATCGGAAATGTGCCGGATAGCCTGTTCAAAAAAATGCTTGCTGATTATGAGCGTGAATTATCCGAATTGGAAGATAAGTCAGCGGACATAAGACAGTGTATCAAAGAAGAAGCAAGCGGCGAAAGTGACGTAAAGAAGTGGATGGGACTGATTAAGGATTGCGTTTGCATTGGTAGGCTTGACAGAGCCACGGCGTTCCAGCTCATCGACCATGTGGACGTGCATGAGCAGACGGACGAGAACGGTCATAAAAGCCAGAGCATTCAAGTCAACTACAATTTTGTGGGATGTTTAAGCTGAACCCATCCCCAATTTCTCTATAAAAAGTATTATGAGCCATACCCAAAGGCATGGCTCATAATGGATTGGCGGAGAAGGAGGGAGTTGAACCCTCGCGCCGGTTACCCGACCTACACCCTTAGCAGGGGCGCCTCTTCACCACTTGAGTACTTCTCCATGGTGAACTTAAAATTTTAAAACCACATGGGAATGAAGCGAAAAACCACTATGCCCATTTGATTTCATATGGCGGAGAGAGAGGGATTCGAACCCCCGGTCCTTTCGGATCACTAGTTTTCAAGACTAGCTCCATAAACCACTCGGACATCTCTCCATTTTTGTGACGACCATTATATTATCACAAAATATGCCTTCTTGTCAATAGCGCGTACAAAATGGGGTGCGATTTTTTTATTTATATAGATTTCACTGTGCATCAACTAATTAACGTATCCTATAAATCAATTTGCATTTGCTATTTTCACAATTTATCGTCATTATTCCTGTGTTTTTAGTCAATTATTTTGAATTGAGCGTAAATAAATATTGTGACATAATCGAATTTTGTAAGTTTTCAACAGTTGTTTATAATTATGTTTAAAATTATTAATGCACTTCTAACAACATTCCATCCAAAATAGCCTTTCAGGTTTGTTTGCATAGCCATAAACAAGAGGATATAATAATTGTGTCAACTTTTCGTAATTACGTTAAAAGGGAGCCGGTAACATGACAAACCGTTCGCCGCGCGTTGCTGCGATTCACGACCTTTCAGGTTTCGGCCGCTGTTCGCTTTCGGTCGTTATACCGATTTTAGCGGCTATGGGCGTGCAAACCTGCCCTGTGCCTACCGCTGTGCTTTCCACGCACACCGGCGGCTTTGGTGACCCTGCAATGCGCGACCTTACCGATTTTGTTTCCCCCTGCCTTGAGCATTGGAAAAAGCTTGAGATTGAGTTTGACTGTATCTACAGTGGATTCCTCGCAAGTGAGCAGCAAGCCGCTCAGGTCGGAGATTATATAAAGGCATGGCCGAAAGCGCTGCACGTAGTTGACCCCGTGATGGGTGACGACGGCAAGCCATACCGTACCTTTACACCCCAGCTAATCAAAAAAGTGACCGGTCTTGTCAAAGAGGCCAACCTTATCACCCCCAACATGACCGAAGCCTGCCTGTTGCTTGGCGACAACTACACAAACGCCGCGCTTGGGCGCGACAAGGCGCGCAGCATGCTCGTCCGGTTATCTGAAAAAGGACCGTCCCTCGTTGTTATATCTGACACAGTGGTAGTGCCCGGCAAAATTTCCAACATCGGATATGACCGCACGCATAACGCGTTTTGGCGTGTTGACTGTGAATTTGTTCCGGTAAACTACCCGGGAACAGGCGATGTTTTCTCAAGCGTGCTTGTCGGCGGTTTGTTGACAGGTGACAGCCTTCCCATTGCTATGGCGCGCGCGTCGCGATTTGTCGAAATTGCCGTTCGTACCGCATACGGCTACAACTGTGAGCCGCGTGAGGGCGTTATGGTTGAAAAATCACTGCCGTGGCTTATTGAGCAAAATACTGTTGTCGGCTATGAGCCGCTTTAATAAACATACTGTAGCTACTTAATTTTTAAAAAGGAAAATCAAGGGGTGCTTCTCCCCGCCTCCGGCTGAGAGAAACAAAAAACAACTTTTCTACTTTATAACAGTCACTATAATGATTTAAATTTTAATAAGCCCGCTATCGGCGGTTTTGGAGGATAATAAATGACTAAACAAAAAAGGGTTGCCGCCATTCACGATATATCAGGATTCGGCAAATGCTCGCTTACGGTGGCGCTTCCTATTCTTTCTGCCGCCGGCATTGAAACAAGCATTATGCCAACTGCCGTGCTTTCAACACATACAGGTGGATTTACCGGCTTTACCTATCGCGACCTAACCAGTGATCTTCGCCCGTTCATGCAGCATTGGAAATCACTCAATCTTACATTTGACGCGATATACAGCGGTTTTCTCGGCTCTTTTGAACAGATTGAGATTGTCGGCGATTTTATTGACAGCTTTAAAACAAAAGACAATCTTGTCGTTGTAGACCCCGCGATGGCGGACAATGGCGCACTTTACAGCCTGTTTACACCGGATTTTGCCGCCGAAATGACGAAGCTTTGCTCAAAAGCCGATATTATTGTTCCGAACATTACCGAAGCCGCCATGATGCTCGGTGAAACTTATCGTGAGGGTCCCCATGAGAGATCTTACATAGAAAATTTACTGCATGGCTTGTCAAAGCTTGGTGCGAACAAAATTGTTTTGACAGGCGTTTACTTTAACAACAAGGAGCTTGGAGCGGCTTGCCTTGATTCAAATTCCGGAGAAATCAATTATGCAATGTCCGATCAGGTTGAAGGCTTCTTTCACGGGACCGGAGATATTTTTGCAAGCGTCCTGCTCGCCGCTATTTTAAACGGTAAGTCACTTGATAGCGCTGCAAAGATCGCGGTAGATTTCACACAAGGCAGCATCCTGCGAACCAAAATTGCCGGAACAGATCCTCTGTATGGAGTGAATTTCGAAGCCGGTCTGCCGAAGCTTATAAAACAGCTTGAACTTTTCTAAAATAAATTTACATGACACCTAAGGCGCGTTCCATAAGGGACGCGCCTTTTTTATCGGTCTCTATAAGCTATTGTGGCAGGTAACCTGTCCGCAGCTCGTACATATACTGTTAGTGGGTGTTTCGCCCGGCTGACGTTTTTTCGCGTCAATTGGGCTTTTTTATTTTGAAAGGAGTAATCATTTTGATTTCCGATGATGTATTCAGCACTATGTACCCGCTGCAGCCGGATAAAAGCGCGTTTCCCTCTCGGGTTGCTCTTGCCATGGCTTATGTGCCTATGCAGAAATTAGGAGCCATATATGAGGACGAGGTTGCTTTACAGGTAGGTACACTTTTCCCTGACCTTGACAAGCCATTTCTTATGGGAAGGGGCGGCGCAAGATGAACGAAAGAGATTCTATGATGCGCAGAATCAAGTCGATTGATTTTGCAATGTGGGAGCTTCATATTTTTCTTGACACTCACCCAAATGACACTGAGGCTTTGGCATTACATGAGAAATACAGCAAAAGGCGAGATGCTCTTGTAGCCGAATATGAACAGAGATTTGGTATGCTTGGCATGAAAAATATCACAGGTGAGAACCGCTGGCAGTGGGTTAATGACCCGTGGCCGTGGGATATAACGCAGGAGGTGGAGAACAATGTGGGTTTATGAGAAAAAACTGCAATACCCTGTCAGAATTACGAATACCAACCCCCAGCTTGCCAAGATTATTATGACGCAATATGGCGGCCCCGACGGTGAACTTGGCGCTTCTGTGCGCTATCTTAGCCAGCGCTACACAATGCCTTACGCCGAATTAAAAGGAGTACTTACCGATATAGGCACAGAAGAACTTGCCCATCTTGAAATGGTTGGTACGATCGTTTATCAGCTTACCCGCAACATGACTGAGGAAGACATAAAAAAAGGCGGCTACATGGACTATTTTGTCGACCACACCGCAGGTGTCTACCCTGCCGCCGCATCAGGTACACCTTTTAGCGCAGCCGCGTTAGCGGTAAAAGGCGACACAATCACCGACCTTACCGAGGACATGGCAGCGGAACAAAAGGCTCGCACGACTTACGACAACATTCTGCGGTTTGCCGACGACCCCGATGTCCGCGACCCCATCAAGTTTTTACGTGCGCGCGAGGTCGTGCATTTCCAGCGTTTTGGTGAGGGCCTGCGCCTTGCGACAGACCGCCTTGATCCTAAAAATTTCTACGCGTTTAACCCGAGCTTTGACAAGAAGCCACCGAAGATGTAAGGTGGGTTTCTATATCTTTCTATTATATATCATTTGTCGATGTTAAGTTGAAAATCCAGTGGGCTTTTCTAACCCACTGGATTTTAGTTTTTTAACAAGGATAGCATGTTTTATAAAGCGTTCATAACATTTTTATACATTTTATTTTATTATCTTTAATTTTTTATATTTAATTGTAAAACATAATGATCTATTATTTGATTAGGGCGTGTTTGAAAAAGAAAAGATGCACAAATATGGTATAATCAATGCGGTGATAAAAATGGCAACAGTAAAAAGACAATATGAATTAAGTGACAAAGAATGGGAACGCATCAAAGACTTGCTCCCGTCAGATAAACTTGAAAAGCAAGGACGGCCACCAAAACCTAATTGGGATATGCTCAATGCAATATTGTGGATAGCACGAATCGGTGCGGCTTGGAGAGACATGCCTGAAAGATACGGTCCTTGGGAAACCGTGTACACCAGATTTCAAAAATGGGAAGAGCAGCATGTGTTTGAAGAGATATTTTCCATACTGAGCATCGACGCTGATTATCAGGACTTGAGCTTAGACAGTACCAGCATTAAAGCCCATGAGCATAGTGCTGGCGCTAAAAAGGGGCTGTAGATTGAGAGACCAATCAGGAGATTGGTACGAGCCAGGGTGGAAAGACGACAAAATCCATGCTATCGTAGACGGTCTGGGAAATCCGGTTCATTTGCAATTGTCTACTGGAAATCTGCATGATTCCACGGTAGCTACTGAAGTTCTGTCTTACGTCATGATAAAGGAAAGCGTTGTGCAGGCTGACAGAGCATATGGAACAACAGAGATTAGAGCCTATATTACGGAGCAGGGAGCAGATTATAATATCCCGCCGAAATCCAATGCCAAAGAACCTTGGCCATGTGACCGGTGGCTTTACAAAAAGCGCCATCTGGTCGAATGCTTTTTTCAGAAAATTAAGCAATTTCGCCGTGTTGCTACCCGTTATGACAAACTGGCTTCCAGATTCTTCGCGTTTGTTTTGCTTGCGGCTATCTGTATTTTAGTGAAATGACACAAGCTCAAATCTTTTTCAAACACGCCCTAGATTAATAAATTATAAGTAAGGAGGCAAATGATTTATTCTGGTTGGTGCATATACGATCTCTTATTAAGTAAAAAATTTGGAAGGTGAAAAAATTGAAATTGAAAAAATTATTGGTACCAATCTCTTTGCCATTGTGCGTTAGTTTATTTTGTTTCAATGTATCAGCCATAAGTCCGAGTGCCAATATGATGTAAATGACGCTCCTAATGGATACATATTAAATCTTAAAACGCTAGCACAGACGCAGGATATCTCGTTATTTACGGTTTTTCCGAAAATCCATCTGTAAATGAATTTAGTTATGGTGGAACATGTTATCTTTTAACGAATAGCCATTTTAGCTATCTATGGCATGAAATATAAAAACCATGAAAAAATGATTCTGTCGAATCCCCTATACTCCTGTTATAGAGGCGTATACATATTAAGTGTATAAGTGGTTTGCAAGTACCTCAATCGCATAAATGCAGGGATTACAGAATTTGACGCGTCTAAAAGGTTTTAAATAGTGAAATTAGGAGTCATACATACTTTGTACTAATTGTTGGTATACAGTTTTGGCTTGTGGTACTTCATTAAACTCCAACGCTTTAAAATCATAAGTGTTATTGCTATTATATTTATATTGTAATAACACATCAACAGTTTTTCCATCATACGTTATATTTCCGGTAATATTAATATATGTATTACCGTCATTTGCAACTATTGCCTTCCAACTTGGATTTCCGAAATAGTTATCGACCATTTGCCCTACAGTTTTGTTAGGATATGAATTGAGTGTTGCATTTTTCAAATTTGTCACAACACTTGGGTCAGCAACACCAGTCGTTCTTGAAATTACAGAAGGAGCAAAAAGCAAAATAGCAAAAGTTAAGCACCATACTATTGCGTAGATATTCTTTTGTTTTAATATATATGCACGTCTAAAAAGGTAAACAGGAACTAAGAATATTGCCCACACCAACAATTCCTTAATTTGATATCCTGCCCTTTTTAATTTTCTTTGGTCAATAATACATAATACAGTATTCAGAATGACGGTAACAAACCATAAGGATGCACTTGTTACACCTATTGCTCCAGATATTAAGTACTCTAATACCGTACCTAATATTGGAACAAAAGCTAATATCCAAACTAATGTATTATTTATATCGTTACCCTTTAAAGGTGGTGGTGTATTAACCTTTTTTATTAAATCGGTTTGTCCAAGTTCAATCCAGTCTGACATACCTGTTGTCCAGACTCTTGTGCTTAAAGTTATATTTTCTGCTTTATATAGATTAAGCAAATCGGACTTAGAAACAGCACCAATTTTTTGACCATTTGAAGCATAATACCACTCTTCTGAATCGCTATTAACTGTGCCGCTCTCATTTTCCAACTTTATTGCACCCCTTAGTATGATTTGATTTTTTATATAATCATTTTAACAATAATTTACTTCAGATGCAAGGTAATTTTCAATATTATGCCAATACAATAACATTAAAATAGCAACAGAAAAAGTAATACAAATGAGATGTAAAAAATTATACTTAAAGAGGGCATTAGCATTGGCAAGAAAATACGCTTAGTTGACAAACAAGGAAATTGGTACTGCACCAAAAGCTCCGCACAGTGAAAATGCACACCCACACTGTAAGGCGTATGGACCAACACAAACCTGTCAACAATAGGGATGCTTTTATCGTTGTGCAGGATAGGGCAACGCTGGAGAGCGACCCAAGCGGCCCAATGGGTTTTGCAAAGCAGATGCGGATAGTCAAATGGCTGTCCGTTTTTGCTTTTATCTGCTTTGGAAAACGAAAGCGATAAACTCGCGGGGGTTTGTGGGTGGCAACCCCCATTTCCTTAAATATCGGCTATTTGCTTTGCAAACGCCGTTTGCCGTTCCTCGTAAGGCATTAAGCCATTTCCCTGAATTCGCTCATAGTTATAATAATGGACAAATTTGTCAGTCAATTTTAATGTTTCGTCAAGTGTTTTAGGTTTTTCAATATAAATGCATTCTGTCTTGAAAATGCTGAAGAAATTCTCCGCACAGGCGTTGTCACCGGGCGTGGACGGTTTCGACATCGACGGCCTTATACCATGTTCCGTTGTCTGTTTCAGAATCACAAGGGGATTGTCCATTTTCATACCTAAAGATTGTGGTTCTAAAAAATCCGGTGGCAGTTGCGAGCTGTTCCTGCGTCATGCCTTTTAAGTGGCGGTAATAACGTATTTTTTCTCCGGTTGTTTTCGGATATTTCTCTACCGGTTCAACACAAACTTTGTGTGCAAGTCCACGGTGCATTTCAGGTAATTGTATTCAAACAGGCTTTATAGGTGAACTACAATGAAACAACTATGTTAGCAACGATATTTTTGCAATTATGTAGTGCGTTTTTAAATTTAACATGGTATAATTATGATAGTTTTGTAAACAGGTAATAAATTTTTCAAACAAGGTTTTACGCAAAATGCAACAATTAGGTATCATTCACTTGCTTTTTTAACTTGAGCAAAAGGGAGAATCATTACTATGACATTTTTTAAGGGAAAAAAGGTCTTGTCAGTACTCTTGATACTGCTAGTGGTCAGCACAATGTTTTCGAGCGCCCCGTTTACAGCAAGTGCTGGCACAGCCAAGACTGCCCCCACTATCAAATCAATTATACCTGTATGCGTTACAACACCAGTCGGAACATTGCCTGTGCTGCCAACTATTGTTACAGCTGTTATGAGTAGTGGCAGTATGAAAAAAGTATCTGTAAAATGGAACAGCATAGCCTCGTCAAGTTACGCCACCTCAGGCACTTTTACCGTCCGTGGCAAAGCATCGAATATAACCGCAACCGCCAATGTTATTGTAAATGATTCTTCTTCCGGTAGTGCTGGAAGTACCGACTACAGCGCCGATACTGATGTCGCATATAATGTTGTTAAAGAAATATCCGATTTGAAATATAAAGGGCGTAAACCCGGAACAAAAGAATATAAAAGCTCAGTGCAGTATGTTGCAGGCGTTTTTCAACAAATGGGGCTGACGCCGGACGGTGATTCCGGCTCGTTTTTGCAAGCATACAAAACCGGTGTGGCGCAGTTTTCAGCAGAGCCTACACTTACAATTAACGGAAAAAGCATGAAACTCATGACGGATTTTAAACCACATGGCAACTCTGAATCAGGAACATTATCGGGGAGCCAGATTATTTATGTCGGCAACGGTTATTCTTCCGACTATTCCGGTCTTGACGTGTCAGGTAAAATCGTAGCCTTCACCAATGAAATGACAGGAACCGGCACACCGACCGGTACTATCGACCGCGCCGAATATGCTGTCAGCAAAGGTGCAATCGGCGCGCTGATTATTTCAGGGAAGATTTATTCGATTTCCAACTATGAGCGTCCGCTCAACTATATCGACAGTAAGGTTTTCGCAGACTACATATCTCCGCAGGTCGCGGCGTCTATGGGAATAAATCTGTCTGAAAAAGCCCCGCAGACAGTGAATGCCCAAGTACAAGGGAATATTTCAATCACCCGAACTCCGAATCAAACCTCATATAATGTACTTGGGTTAATTAAAGGTCAGGATACAACCCGAACCATTATGATTGAAGCAAATCTCGACAGTTATGGCACCCTCCCTGACGGAACAGTTTTTCCGGGAGCGAGCGCGGATGCCGCGGGTGTAGGAGATCTAGCCGGACTTGCCGAATATTACCGCAGTCTTGGAACAAAGCCGGCATGCAATATCCTGTTAGCCGCTGTCGGCAGTGAATGCTATGACAGGTCGGGCATAGAATGGTTCCTGGCACATAAAGGCAAAGTGGGAAAAATTGTTGCCGATGTGAATCTATACGATGTCGGCGGTAAAGAAACACAGAAAAGTATTACTGTAAATTCCTGCTATGAGCAACTGGACGCGGCGGCCAGATTTTCCGTAAAGCTTGATGCCAACTACGACTCAGAGGTTCATGATTCGGCTTCTGACGCGGAGGAACTGTACAGCTTTGATAATGCGCAAATGGATACAGCAGGGATACCAAACGCGTTTATTCGTACCTGCGATTCAACCGACGTTTCCGCATCAGATACGATTGCAGCCATTGAGCCGCAATCTCTGCAAAATTCTATGGCGATTGTCAAACAGATGGTATTTTATGTTTCAGCGGTTACAGACAAAGCTACAACATTTGATTCATCAGCGATAAAACAGGTTAAAGTATCTGAAATCAACAAAACATTGTCGGAATATGACACCGAGCATTTTCAGTTGATTTGGGAGCCGCAATTTGACATGGCGATTCCTGACCTTGTTCCGATGCTGGATCAGTTATGGGACGAGGACGAATGGTGGAACTACAGCCCGTCCATAGGAAAGAAGATTAGGATTTATCTTGTTACATCGACTGATGAAGGATGGGCGACGGCACACCGTAGTGTGAGTTCCGCAAATGAAAGTGGAATTCAAAGTCCGGGAAACTATAGTGTCAGCGTTATCGAACCTAATGGCGATGCCGATGCCAATTCAGTTATTGGTTGTATCGCCCATGAGTTTAATCATGATGCCGCGACGTATAACTTAATGAAGGTGTATCACAATGTGACGTCTTTCAAAACCGGAAACATGGTCGCCCAAACAACATGCGATTATAACAATCAGGAGTGCTCCGGTCACTTGACTCCGCTTCTTTTTTCTCCGGGCCGTAACGGTACTTCTTGGGTGACACAAAGTTATTCGACTATCACAGGATTATTTCAGGCATCGAGTGATTCAGGCATAGACTGGAGCAGCTATAAAGGCGACGCTTTCCAGAAGATTTCAGAAGCGCAGTGTGTGCCGCACTACGACCAACTTGGAAGCCTGTATACGTACATCTGGGAAAACTATGGTCCTGATGTGGCTCGTGAAATTTGTTACGCCATGTATTCCGATTCGCGAAACCTGCAAGCAATTGTGCAGAATGAGCTTGGAGTGCCATTCCAACAGATTGAAGATGGATGGTTTGCTTGGATGAAATCCAGCATTGACAATCCTACAAGTAGTCACCCAACGGGTCTGCATACATTTGACACTGACTTTGAATATGAATTTAGCAAAACAATTCAGCTTCCCTCGAAAGATACGATTTCAATTACCGACCCACAAGGTCATCAGATACCAATCGACAATATTTATCTTAGCGAACCTGATTCTTCCGGCCTTTTTGTAAAATTCGGTTCCCTGCAAAAGGATATTCTTTACTCAGTCGTCATCCAACCGGACGCGATACATTATGCTTCGGGTGGCTCCGCCGACCCAAAGGGAATAAAATTTATTTTATCTGTGAGTTAATAAGATAAAAAAGTTGCCCACAGTGAAACCTTTTGGAAAAGGTTTCACTGTGGGCAATTTCATTGGTTAACCGGAATAAACCACCGG
>DBTI01000006.1 GCA_002306975.1 Ruminococcaceae bacterium UBA1320 | reverse complement strand
ATCCCATCACCTTCTCTACCCTCGCAAAATACTGGGGCATGGGCAACCAGTACTATGTGCTGGTTCCGTTAATCGGTATTGTGGCACTCGCGATCATCGCGGCCATCGTTTATATGAACGCGGCCGAGCGCCGGATTCCGATCCAGTACGCAAAGCGCGTCGTCGGACGCAAAATGTACGGCGGGCAAAGCTCCTTTATGCCGGTCAAGGTGCTGGCGTCGGGCGTTATGCCGATCATTTTCGCAGTCTCGATTGTTTCCATTCCACAGCTGATCGCGCAGTGGGTAAACCCGAACTCCGCATTTTCCAAATTCTTTACCACCTGGTTCAGCGATCGGTCGGTGCTGTACGCGGTTGTTTACTTTTTGCTGATCATCGCGTTCAACAGCTTCTATGTAACCATCCAGTATAATCCGCACGAAATGGCCAACAATCTCAAGAAAAACAACGGCGGTATCCCCGGAATCCGCCCCGGAAAACCAACCTCCGACTTTATCAGCCACTGCCTCTCGCGGGTGACTTTTATCGGAGCAATCTTTCTCGGCATCATCGCAATCGCCCCGATCATCACCTCGGCAGCGGCAGGCATTGAAATGCAGCTTGGCGGTACAACACTGTTGATCGTCGTCGGCGTCGCACTTGACACAGCCCGTTCGCTCGAATCACAGATGATGATGCGGCACTATAAAGGGTTTCTTGAGTGAGTAGTCGATTGAGTCAGAATTAGGAGGGCGCATATATGAATCTTGTGTTTCTTGGAGCGCCCGGCGCCGGTAAAGGGACGCAGGCAGAGTATATTTGCAGGCATTTTGGCATCATCTCGATTTCCACCGGGAACATCATTCGGGAAGCATTGAAAAACGGAACGGAACTCGGGTTAAAGGCCAAAACCTACATGGATGCCGGAGGGCTTGTTCCCGACGAAATTGTGATTGACATCATCAAAGAGCGTCTTGCGCAGGATGACTGCAAAGACGGGTTCATTCTGGACGGATTCCCCCGTACGGTGCCTCAGGCCGTCGCGCTTGATAAAATGGGCGTCGTTATCGACAAGGTGATTGAAATCTTTGTGCCGGACGAAAAGATTACGGAACGTATGTCCGGCCGCAGGGTCTGCGAGGTATGCGGCGCATCCTATCATATCGAGTATAAGCCGCCTAAGAACGGCGAGACCTGCGACAACGACGGCGGCCATCTTATCCAGCGCAAGGACGACGCGCCCGAGACCGTCAAAGAACGCCTGCGGGTGTATCACGAACAGACCGAACCGCTCAAGGGTTACTATGAGGAGCAGGGCAAACTGTATATCGTCGAGGGTCAGGAAGATATCAAAGATACGACGCGATATACAGTCGAAGTGCTTGAAAACTAGACAGGTTTTTAAACGAGCAGTTTAAAAGCCGTCTATAAAGAGGCTTTTAATTCATGATTGTGCTCAAAAATCCACAGCAGTTGACGAAAATGAAAGTGGCCGGGGAAATGACGGCAAACGCTCTGCGTGTAGCTGGGAAGGCCATCGAGCAGGGAATAACGACTGCCGAAATTGACAATATTGTCCGACATTATATTGTAAAGCAGGGTGGAATCCCGTCCTGCCTCAATTATAACGGGTTTCCGGCAGCCACTTGCATATCCGTCAATAACGGGGTTATCCACGGGATTCCGGGCGACTACAAAATCAAAAACGGCGATATCGTCAGTGTGGATCTGTGTGTCCTTTATGACGGCTGGCAGGGCGATTGCGCGGCAACCTTCCCTTGCGGCGAGATCTCTTTGAAAGCGCAGCAGCTGATAGACGCGACGCGAGAAGGCATGTTCCAGGGGATCGCGGCCGCAAAGGCCGGTTCAAGACTGGGCGATGTGGGTCATGCCGTGCAGCAGTATGTTGAGGATCGCGGATTTTCAGTTGTCCGGCAGTTTGTCGGCCATGGAATCGGCAAAAAAATGCACGAGGAGCCGGACGTTCCGAATTACGGAAAGCCGGGGCACGGCCTGCGCCTTGTGCCAGGTATGACAATCACCGTCGAGCCAATGATCAACAAAGGCGAGGCAGATGTCAAAACGCTGTCGGACGGTTGGACGGTCAAAACCTGTGACGGCAAGCTGTCGGCACATTTTGAAAACACCGTCGCAATAACCGAGGATGGCCCCGTAATCCTGACGGTACCGACGCAGGAGAAGCAATAGGTGGAAATCAGGATAGGCACGGTTGTTGAATCCGTTGCCGGGCACGACAAAGGCGTTCTCTTTGCTGTCATCGGGTTTGCCGACGAAGCGCATGCACTGATTGCCGACGGAAAAGTCAGAAGGCTTGAAAAACCCAAGAAGAAGAAACTCAGGCATCTTGAACCGGCAGGCATATTGGAGCAAGACATTCCGACGGAAACGAACAGGCAGCTCAGAAACGCGTTAAGGGCTTTTAGGGCCAGCCAAGGGGAGGTAATTTCGCTTGTCTAAAGATGATGTAATCGAACTCGAAGGCACTGTGGTGGACGCTCTGCCGAATGCAATGTTTCAGGTGGAACTGCCAAACGGGCACACCATACTTGCACATATTTCGGGCAAGCTGCGTATGAATTATATACGCATTCTGCCGGGCGACAAAGTCACTGTGGAAATGTCGCCTTATGATTTGACAAGAGGCCGTATAACATGGCGCTCCAAATAAAAGCCCAGACGGGCAAAAAACGAACGCGATGCGAAAATACTCAAGCAGATTACGGCCGATGCCGTAAAGGAGGTTGTTTGTATGAAAGTCAGACCTTCCGTCAAGCCGATTTGCGAAAAATGTAAGATCATCAAACGCAAAGGGCGCATAATGGTTATCTGTGAAAATCCGAAGCATAAGCAGCGTCAGGGATAAACCCGTTGGCGCGTGCCAAACAATGGAGGTGCAAAAAGCATGGCTCGAATTTCCGGCGTTGACCTGCCGAAGGATAAGAGGGTCGAGATCGGCCTGACGTACATCTTTGGCATAGGCCGCAAGAGTTCAAACGATATTATTGCCGCAACCGGCATAAATCCTGACATTCGTGTCAAGGATTTAACCGAGGAACAAGTTTCCGCTCTTCGTGAAGTTATTGACAAGAGTTATACAATTGAAGGCGATTTAAGGCGTAATACAGCACTCAATATAAAAAGGCTGATAGAAATCGGCTGCTACAGGGGCATCCGTCACCGCAAAGGCCTGCCAGTCAGAGGCCAGCGCAGTAAGACAAATGCTCGCACCCGTAAAGGTCCCAAGAAGACTATCGCCAACAAGAAGAAATAAAAAGGAGGGGTTCATGGATGGCCACCAAGGCTACTGCAAAGAAATCCACCGCATCAAAAAAGCGGCGTGAACGTAAAAATATCGATCGCGGCGCCGTGCATATCCAATCTACCTTTAACAATACTATCGTTACGATAACTGATGTTCAGGGTAATTCCGTTTCATGGGCCAGTGCAGGAGGCCTCGGCTTCCGTGGCTCGAGAAAGTCAACTCCTTTTGCGGCACAGATGGCAGCCGAGACTGCAGCTAAAACCGCTATGGAACATGGCATGAAGACGGTTGAAGTGTTTGTCAAGGGTCCTGGCGCAGGTCGTGAAGCCGCAATCCGCGCGCTGCAGGCTGCTGGTCTTGAAGTAAACATGATTAAAGATGTTACTCCAATTCCTCACAACGGATGCCGCCCGCCAAAGAGAAGACGCGTATAACGCAAATACGGAGGTGTTACACTGATGGCAAGATATACAGGAGCGGTCTGCAAGCTTTGCAGGCGCGAAGGTCAAAAGCTGTTCCTGAAGGGCGAAAGATGCTATACCGACAAGTGCGGAGTGGCACGTCGCAGCTACGCTCCCGGTCAGCATGGCCAGGATCGCAAGAAGACGTCCGAATATGGACTTCAGCTTCGTGCGAAGCAAAAGGCTCGCCGTTTTTATGGTGTGCTTGAAGGGCAGTTCAGAAACTATTTCGCAGCTGCCGAAGCAAAGCCGGGCATGACAGGCGAAAACCTGTTGCGTCTGCTTGAGCAGAGATTTGATAATGTAGTCTATAGACTTGGTTTCGCAAGCTCGCATGCACAGGCAAGGCAGCTTGTTCTGCATGGCCATTTCACTATAAATGGTCACAAGACGGATATCCCGTCTTACAGTCTTAAAGTTGGCGATGTTGTTGCGTTTAAAGAAACCAGCCGCAGCAATGAGATAATCAAAAGTATTGTTGATGCTAATGGATCACGGCCTGTTCCAAAGTGGCTTGACTCTGACAAAACAGCCTTCCAAGGCAAGGTTGTCAGTCTTCCAAACCGTGAAGAAATCGACCTTTCTGTTGAAGAGCATCTCATCGTCGAGTTGTATTCAAAATAATGGATTTGCGGCATGATGCTTTTCAAAAGCGGATTGCCGATACCCTCGCAGTCCCCATGCTGTGGGGAAGTGAACACCGATGCAGGCGGATTAGCCGCCTGACCGTCAGGAGGGTTGTTTAATGATTGAGATTGAAAAGCCAAGAATAGAAACAGCGGAGCTTTCACCCGACGGGTCTTATGGAAGATTTATCGTCGAACCGCTTGAGCGCGGCTATGGTACGACGCTCGGCAACAGCCTTCGCAGGGTGCTATTATCATCGCTGCCTGGCGTTGCGGTAACACAGGTTAAAATCGACGGCGTTCAACATGAATTTTCTACAATTCCAGGAGTCAAAGAAGATGTTACAGAGATAATTCTTAACATCAAGGGATTGACGGCAAAGCTGCACAGCGACGGCCCAAAAGTAGTATATATCGATGCTGAAGGTGACTGCAAAATTACCGCAGGCGATATAAAGGCGGACTCTGAGGTTGAAATACTCAACCCCAACATGCACATTGCAACTTTAGGCTCAGGCGCAAAACTTTATATGGAAATAACCCTCGACAAGGGCCGTGGTTATGTTGCCGCGGAACGAAACAAGCTGAATTTACAGCCTGCCATCGGAGTTATTCCAGTTGATTCAATTTACACTCCGGTTATTAAGGTCAACTATACCGTTGAAAACACACGTGTCGGTCAGATAACTGACTACGACAAGCTTACACTTGAAGTCTGGACCGACGGTACGATTGCCGCAAAGGAATCGGTATCAATAGGAGCCAAGATTCTCAATGAGCACCTCAACCTGTTTGTCGGCCTGTGCGCAGAAACGCAATCGGCTGAGATCATGGTGGAGAAGGACGATAAGAGCAAGGAAAAGGTTCTCGAGATGACTATTGAGGAGCTTGACCTGTCGGTGCGTTCTTTCAATTGCTTGAAGCGCGCCGGCATTAACACGGTAGAAGATCTTATCAACAGATCGGAAGACGATATGATGAAAGTGAGAAACCTCGGCAGGAAATCGCTTGAAGAAGTTATCAACAAGCTTCACTCGCTCGGTTTTTCACTGAATAAGGATGAAGATTAATCCGCCTGCAACACGCAGTCAAAGGAGTGAATTCAGATGCCCGGAACCAGGAAACTCGGGAGACCGACAGACCAAAGGATGGCAATGCTGAGGGCGCTGGTTACTTTCCTCCTCGAAAAAGGCAGGATAGAGACCACCGTAGCAAGAGCCAAGGAAGTAAGGTCAATGGCTGAAAAAATGATCACTTTGGGCAAGGATAATACCCTGCAGTCAAAGCGTCAGGTTTTAGCTTTTGTTACCAAAGAAGCTGTGGTAAAGAAACTGTTTGACGAGATCGCGCCGAAGTATGCCGACGTTAACGGCGGCTACACCCGCATCATCAAAACAGGCCCGCGCCGTGGCGATTCCGCCGATATGGCAATTATTGAGCTTGTATAATCATTGACATAAAAATGCCGCGCAGTCAGAAATGACTGCGCGGCATTTTTTATAATATTTTTAGCAAGCGACAGCTAACTGACACTTAAATAGTATTATCTACGCTGTCAACCCATGTCATGCCATTAAAGTTTGGTATCGCTTCACCCATTTGTTTAACCTGCATATCACAAATAGGATTTTTTATATTTGTAATATATCTCTTTTTGTACGGAAAGCTGAGGTACATTTTAAGCACCTCAATTAATAATACTGCAGTACCATTGCCCAAAGTGTTTAGTTTAATAACGTCAATAGATAAAATCCAATTTTCTGAATCAATAGATTTCGATTTTTCAATAAATTCATCTGCATAAGCTTGCCCCAACTCGGGTGAAAAAATGCCTTCTGCATAGATAGAAAAGACCTTTTTTGTTTGATTCAATGTCATTGTGTAATTTCCTGCTGCCATAATTTTGCCCCTTCCTTATTGTCATTAGTATATTTACTATAGTAAGAAACTATCTACATAATATCACTAATGTATAAAAAAGTATATAATATCCTTTATTATAATTAAAATTTTAATAAAATTACAATAAATGTATAGAAATTTATTGAATACATCAAAAAAACTGTAAAGCGAGCGAATTGTATTGTAAAGTATTGTGTAAGGCGACTACAGTGCGGTGTAAATAATCAACATGTATGGGATAGGAACATAATAGTCGCATTATGGAAAAATTTGGACTAGAATAATACCCTTCAATCAAAGCGCCAGGTTTTAGCTTTTGCTACCGGAAATATTTAAAATTTCAGTTTCCATTTTATCTAAAATATTAAACTTTTCAAAATCCGATACGGAGCCTAACCGATCATCTAAAGACGGTAATATCTTTTTTCCGTCAATTTTATACTGCCCTTGATATGCACCTTGACAAACATAGGCGTTACCGGTAGCAGGACCTTCATAACGGTCTAAAAAAAGAAGAACAGTGCTGCCCTTTTCCACAATGGTGTCTTCTTCACAGTACGTTTGCATTAATGTTATTTCTTTACCGGAAGGTATAGAACCTTTAAGGACTTTTTGAACATTGATCTGCGTATTATAAAAATAAACGCCACGATATCGATACCATGACTGCTTGTCAGAAACCTTTGCAATAACAATATACGGAGAATCCTGTATAAGGTCGTCAATGCTTTTAGCATAGTACGATATCTTTACAGACGGTTCAACCGGAGGGACAGTATTGTTATTCGAACTAAATAGAAAACCAGTCCGCCCGCCGCAACTACCAAGATAGTTAAAATAATAATCCACTTTCTTATTTTCAAAACATGTCACCGCCTTGATTGTTTACAATAGTATACGATTAGAAGAAAGATAAATCAACCAACTGCAACAAATAAATAACAGCAATAGCCAGACAAGCATTTTATCTATTAAAATACACAAAAATATCTGACAATGCGGCTTAATGTGACATAAGGATATTTTATGATATTGCAAATACTTTTTATTGTGATATAATTCAATCAATTAGTATTATATAAATACTAAGGTTCAAAACGCTGCCGGAATTAGTTAAAATGAGTTCTATCAGCATAAAGACATGCATACAATAATCATTGGTTTTTATTGAAATTCGAAAGGGAGAACATTAATGGAATTTGTTATCTATGCACTAATTGCAGTTGTCGCAGTGTTCTTTATCTGGCTTCTAATTTTCAAAATATTAGGTCTCCGCGTTGTCAAATCAAATGAAGTTGCCGTTCTGGAAAAATGGTGGAGCCCGAGGGGTTCACTTAAAAACTCCATTATCGCGATTAACGGTGAAGCGGGTTACCTGCCCGATCTGCTGCGTGGCGGCATGCATTTCCGCTCCGCACTGATGTACAAAATACACAAGTATCCTCTTATAACAGTTTCACAAGGTGAAATTGCCTATGTGTTTGCACGTGACGGTATTCCGCTTAACCCTGAGCAGACGCTCGGTAATGTTGTGCCAAAGGCAAACAATTTCCAGGATGTTGCAGGATTTTTGCAGAACGGTGGTCAGCGTGGACCTCAGCGCGGAATACTCCGTGAAGGTACATACGCCATCAACCTTGCGCAGTTTATTGTCGTGACTACTTCGGGAATTAAATCTATTGCTTCGAGCACACGTGAAATAAACGAGCTGCAAAGCCTTGAGAACATATTAAAGGCGCGCGGCGCGTTCAGCCCCGTTGTAATTATGAATACCGGCATGCAAAAGCCGCTTAACGGGCAAGTTTCAGAAAGCACCGATGTTATCGGAATTGTAACGGTTCATGACGGCCCGTCTATTCCTAAAGGAGAAATCATCGCGCCCGATATCGGTAATGATCATGCAAGCTTTCAGGATCCTGAAAAGTTCCTTCTTTCCGGCGGCTGCCGTGGTAAACAGCTTCAGGTTCTGACGGACGGTACCTATTATATCAACCGTCTGTTTGCAACCGTCGAGCGCAGACCAAAGACAATCGTGCCAATCGGCTATGTCGGTGTCATCACATCGTTCTACGGTAAAGTGGGGCGTGACACAACCGGTGAAGAATACGGTCACGGCCAGCTTGTAAACCAGGGCTGCAAAGGTGTTCTCGCAGAGCCATTGATGCCCGGTAAATATGCCTTTAACACCGACGCCGGCGCGATTTCCCTTGTGCCGACAACAAATATTATTCTTAAATGGAAATCCAACGACAGCGGCGGACAAAAATATGACGAAGATCTTGCGGAAGTTGATATAATCACAAAGGATGCTTTTGAGCCTGCCTTGCCGCTTTCCGTGGTCATGCACATCGACTACAAGGAAGCTCCGTGGGTCATTCAACGCTTTGGTGATTTACAGAAACTCGTCAACCAGTCGCTCGACCCGCTTGTAAGTGCATATTTCAAAGATATTGCCCAGACAAAAACTTTGATTCAGTTGATACAGGAACGCAGTGAGATTCGTGAAAAAGCGGTCATTGAAATGCGCCAAAAGTTCGCTAACTACAACCTTAACCTTGAAGAAGTGCTTATTGGTACACCGCTTGCGATGACAGGGGACACCAAAATCGAGAATATCCTCACCCAGCTTCGCGAGCGCCAAATCGCTGAGGAGCAGAAGATAACCTACAACAAACAGAAGGAAGCCGCTGAAACAGAAAAATCGCTTAAAGAAGCGCAAGCGGTCGCGTTGAATCAGACTTCGTTAACGCAATCAAAGATTGCCATTGAAGTCGCATCCAATGAAGGTCAGGCTATTGCCAAGAAAGCGGAGCAGGAAGCAAACAAGATCGTTTCCATCGCGAGAGCGGATGCCGAAAGGGTTAAGCTTGAAGGTAACGCGGAAGCTGAAAAAGAAGCTGCGGTCGGTACCGCTAAGGCTACCGCTATCCAAAAGCAGGTCGAGGCTTACGGCGGATCAAGCTACAGGCTGACGCAGGAAATTGCCGACAAGTTATCCGAAGCTATCCGTGAGGCAAAAACGCCTATCGTTCCCTCCACTGTCGTCAACATGGGCGGTTCTCAAGACGGGCAGAGCAACACCATTGTCGACACTTTGCTTAACCTGCTGACGCTCTCCAAAGTAGGTGTTGACATAGAATCAACAACCAGACTCCAAGCCGCACCTACGGCGCCTGCGGCGGGCAAGCCGGGGACACCTGCGGTGAGCAAGTCGGAAAAATCTCCTGACAATAAGTAATTTGGTGGACACCTGCGGTGAGCAAGTCGAAGAAAAATTCTTATAATAAGTAATTTGCTGGACGAAACTTCACCTGCGGTTGGCAAGTTGTAAAGAATTTCACTTTCACCTCTATAAAACAGCATTTAAACGGCCTTATGTTGTAGTTAATACAGCATGAGGCCGTTTTTATATAAAACTAATATTTGTAAAATCCGCGACACAAAGAATCAAAATCAAACAATCTGCTTCGCGAACTGCTCACCGCAGGTGGGGCTATAATCTGTTGAAAGAGAAAAGATCCATGTCTGTCGCGTTGCCCCCGAGATAGAGATCGCGGATAATGTCTGCGCCGAGCTGCGCAAAAACAATGCCGTTTGAACCGCAGCAGATGTCATAAAGAACATTGGGATACCCGGGTCTGCTGCCGATATAGGGCAAACCGTCGCCGGTGTCGCCGGAGGTTCCGGAAAAACGGTATTCTATAAGGATGTTGTCAATATCGGTCATCATCGACACAAGTTTGTTTTCAAGCATGTCATATTTTCTTTGTAAGATCGCGGGCGTATTCATCACTCGCGCAAAAATTCCGTTTGCGTTGATTACACGGCTGTCAAGCCCGCCTATCAGGATGCGGTCGTCGGGCAGCGTTCTCATATAAATATAGGGGCTGCCGTTGTCACGGATTATGCAGCGGTTGTGCCAGCCTTCAAAACCGGCGACCGGTGCGGTCACAACGCAGAAGGTTGTGCGAGGCTGCGCAACACCTCTGGCTTCTTTTGCGGCGGAAAGCCCTGTCGCATTGACCATCCGCTTTGCACGTATCGTGTGGTGTGTTGACGTTTCGAGGCTGATTCCGGCAAGGTCGGGAGTGACTACTTCTACAGATGTATTCTCGAAAGCGCGCATGCCAATCGACACAGCATCGGAAATAAGCGCCTGCGTGAAACGGTATGGGTCGATCTCGCCCGCCAAGCCGGTAGAGTAAATCCCTGCCTCAACACGAAAGGAAAAACGGTCGGCTGCCTTAACGTTGTCAAGATATTCTACAGGGAAATCATGATGCCTGCGAAGAAGATATTCCTTCTTCATCGCATCCTCGCCACACTCACTGGGGGAATAGTAAAAGCTGTCACGCCTTGTAAAGCCGACATTCGCCCCAAGATCCTTTGTGATTTTTTCAATCTCGTCAAGACCGCGTATGCAGGCGCGATAAGCTCGGACGGCCTTGTCAACCCCGATTAGCTCTTTCAGCCCGATCAGGTCATAGTCAATATCATATTGTAAAATTGATGATGACGCTCCGGTGCTGCCAAAACCAAAAAGACCAGTGTCAACAAGAACGGTTCCGATCCCAGCCTGTTGAAGCTGGAATGCGCAGAGTGCTCCGGCAATGCCGCCACCGACAACAGCTATTTCACATTCTATATCTTCAGCAAGATAAGAATATTGGCTCGGAATTTTTGCCGCCCCGGTCCAATAAGGAGTTCCAGTAACAGTTTGAATCATTTATTTCACCGCCATAAAGATAAAATTCAATATTCTTCATGGCTTAGTTTGCTTTAAACAAAAGATAATATACGTAATCAAAAGGCAAAAAAACGGCGACTGGTTTTTAGAATAGTCACTGAAAAAATAAAATTTACAGCAGTTTCAATTAGAACAACGAGACTATCTCTTTAATTTTCAGGAATATTATCGGGTTGCTTATTGGCGGATATTTTCTCGATTGATTCGACATCCATTTCAAGCAGTTCGTTTGCTGAGATGTTGTTTTTATCAATGCAGATCACCGTGGCAGTGCCGGAATTGCTGTGACTGGTTTTAAGTGAGATGATGTGTGCGTCAAGAGTGGCCTTGTCGCCATAAATAAAAACGTCAAATTCTCCTTCAACATTGATATCCCAGCCGCTGCCAGACTCATAAACACTTGAAACACGGGGAGTAAAGGATGTTTGCGCGTAAAGACTTTCGCTGGCTGCTCCATCGGGAAGCCGGCAGAATACAACTTCGTTGAATTTTACGCATTGTGTTTTTGTTATATATTCCTTTTGATTTTTACTGTTAATGAAGCTGAAAAGCAGATAAATTGTATATTCGCCGTACACGACTGCATTCCCGTCATCTAAAAGTTTTGTGAAAATGGCAGTTAAGGTTACTCCACTGTCCTCAAATGAAGCAGAAAAAAATTTTAAATTCAATTTGCTTTTATAAACAACCGGCTTGCTGCCTTTGCAGATTATATCCATATTGCGTCTCCCTTGCTGTGCAGTTATTTTTAAAACAATAAATAATATGAGAAGATATAAAAAGTAATGACTGAAAGTTTGAATCCGAAAAATCCTGTCATGAGTGGGACATTTTGTATATACTGTAATGTACCGCGATTTATTGCGGCAAAAAATTACGAGGAGACATCATAATGGGCGAAAAGATTATACAGGTTCCGGTTGTGGTAGGAAAAGGCGAACAGCAGTTTTTTATTGAAAAAGAAATAGTAATAGCTCCTCCATGCCCACCTGTCTATATGGTTAAAGAAATAAAAAAGTGGATAGATGTTTATGACATGACAGCAATTTGCGGTAAGGTTATTTTTAACGCTTATCTCTGGAAGGATATCAACTACAAGACAGTCGAAAGAACCTGTGACGATTTTGTCAGCGGCCCGGTTTTCCATTTCACAACAAAGATTCCTTTCGGCGGATTTGTTGCAGTTGGTCCCGAAGTAAAAGATGGCGACACCCCTGAGCTGCTCGAAGCTGTAATTGAGGGTGAGAGAGACCACTGGTGCGGCGAGATCTTTAAGCAGGGTGTAAAAGTTTACACAAAACTTGTCGAAAAAACTGTAGTAAAGTTGAAGTTCAAGGTGGATCGCACTGAAGAGATTAAATTGGAATGCAAAAAAGAATACCCATACGAAGACTACGACGAAGAGGATAAAAAATACCCCAGCTAATGAAGTATAAATGCATAAAAACAGCCGGAAAAACGTGGTTTGCTCCGTTTTTCCGGCTGTATCCATGCTCTTTTAAACTTTATAAAATCCGCACTGTATAAGGTTCAACAGCTGTGCAATAATACATATAAGAAAATTATGGATAAAACTGAGGAGGAGCGTTTATGCTCAGACACTCGTCGTTTGTCAGTGAAAATTCCCGTGCCCGATCCGCTGGCGAAATAAAATATTATATCATATATGCAGCAGTACTTTTCTTGTGTGGCTTGCTGCTTTTGATAATCCCTGTGTTCGACAGAAACGGTGCCTTTATTCTCGCTGCCGGCTGGGCACTGCTTGCTGTTTTCGCGCTTGATATTTTGCGCCCCCTGCTTTACTGCCGGGGTGTTGCCGACATTGTTA
>DBTI01000003.1 GCA_002306975.1 Ruminococcaceae bacterium UBA1320 | reverse complement strand
CTGCTTCGCTCAGGATGTGGGTGGAAAGAATGACGGTTTTTTCCTTGCCGATCTTCCGGATGATCTCCCGAATCTCGATGATTTGGTTGGGATCGAGCCCGGAGGTGGGCTCGTCGAAAATCAGGATCTCCGGGTCCTTCATCATGGCATGCGCCAGTCCCACCCTCTGCTTGTACCCCTTGGAGAGTTCTCCCACAGGCTTGTGCATCACCTCGTTGAGGCCGCAGAGATCGGCCATCTCTCGGAGGCGGGCGAGTCTGTTCTTTTTTTCCACCTCGCGGATGTCGGCCACGTAAGTGAGGTAATCGTAAACCAGCATGTCGTGATAGAGGGGCGCGGATTCCGGCAGGTACCCGAGGAGTTTCCGGATCTCCAGGGAATGGTCTTCGATGCTGTAGTCTTTGACGCGGATCGTGCCGGAGCTGGGCCGGAGAAAACCGGTCAACATCCGGAGCGTGGTGGTTTTTCCTGCGCCGTTCGGGCCGAGGAATGCGAAAAATTCACCTTCGTTTACAGAAAAATCAATGCCCTTAACCGCTGGTTCCTTTGCTCTGTCATATTGTTTAACAAGTGAGTTGACTTCGATCATATTCATAATAAAACCTCCTAAAAAAATAACCTTCGTTTGTTTACAGCCTTATTATAGGGCTGCAAAGTAAACGGAGGTTAAATGGAAGTTAAACGCAATGTAAACGCAAGGATTTATTTTGGCAGAGTAACGATGAATTTCGTCCCTTTATCAAGTTCACTCTCCAAGGTGATTTGACCGCTGTGAAGTTCGATGATTTTTTTACAGAGTGACAGTCCGAGTCCATTGCCGCCCAGCGAGCGGGCGCGGGATTTATCCACCTTAAAAAACCGCTCAAAAAGATGGATCTGGTCTTCTTTTGAAATGCCTACGCCGTTGTCAATAATATTGCACACGATTTGAGCGTCATTTTGAAAGAGTTTAATCTTGATTAACCCATTCCTCGGCGTGAATTTCACCGCATTATGGATCAGATTGATCCACACTTGACCCAGCAGGTCATCATCCGCATGGATGCTGATTTTTTCAAATTCTGCATCGACATCAATGTTTTTTTCTATCCAATGCGGCTCAAGTATCAAAATGGCGTGCTCAATCTGCTTATCCAAACGGAAATCACTGAGCTGGAGCGGTACATTTTCAGATTCCAGCGCAGACAGCTTTAATAGATTGTCAGAGAGTTTGGACAATCGTTTGCTTTCTGTCTCGATAACGTCAATGTAATGGTCACGCTGCTGCTTTGTCAGCGAATCGGATTTCAACAATGCCGCAAATCCGCTGATTGATGTGAGCGGCGACTGAATTTCATGGGATACATTGGATATAAAATCTTGCCGCTGGGACTCCATGCTTGATAATTCCCTTGCCATTTTATTGACGCTTTCCGCCACTTCGGAAAACGGGTCATGCTCATGAGTGGCGATAGATATGTTAAAATCGCCTCGAGAGATTTTGTTCAACGCCTCTATTGTGCTGTTTAAAAACTGATGCCGCGTCAGGTCGAGTTTCTGCCCATATTTTGTGTGGCTTAAAATATCTGTTGCAAGCCTTGCAATGCATGTGAAAAGCAAAATTCCTATAACTACGGAAATAATATAAGAAATAAGGCCCGTCGGTTTGCCTGTCAACTGAAACAAGAGCGCAGACAACACGTATCCTAAGCTAAAGCAGCCAAAGAATGAGAATGTCGCAACGATGATATTGATAATCACGTGCCATTTTCCCGGTTTGTTCATGATAAGACCTCCAACCGGTATCCCAAACCGCGAACGGTTGTTATTTTAAAGCCGCATTCATCGGCGGGAAAGCGCTCGCGAAGCCGGTTGACATGGACATCCAGCGTACGCTCGTTGCCATCAAAGTCATAGCCCCAAATATCCTCAATCAGATAATCGCGCGTCAGGGTTTTTCCTGCACTGTTTCCCAGTTTATATAAAAGCTCAAATTCTTTCATGGGAATATCGGATTTATCGCCGTTTACGGATACAATATAGCTGCTTTTGTTCATGATCACCCTGCCGATTGTGATTTCTTCCACCAGATCAATGTGATACCGCTTTAATAACGCTCTGACGCGTACAATCAGCTCTGCTCCCTCAAACGGCTTGGTCATATAGTCGTCGCAGCCCAAATCAAAGCCCTTTACCTTTTGACTCAGGTCGTTTTTTGCGGTTAACATTAGAACAGGCAAATCTTTATAATATTTCCGGGCCGTTTTGCAAAATTCAAATCCATCCATGTTCGGCATCATAATGTCAAGCACACATAAATCTATTTTTTCTTCTCCCAGCTTGCCCAGTGCTTCACGCCCGTCTGCCGCTTCTATGATACTATGGCCTTCGTTTCGAAGCAGTGTGCACACAAGCTCCCTTATATATTCATCATCATCAACAACTAAAATCTGATTCATAGGACACACCACCTTTTTGTTATTATAGTACATTATAATTGTAAACGGAAGTTAAACGGAATTTTCTCTTTGTGATTGTATGTTATCCATATATTTGGTATCACCGCACCCTTTGAATTTAAGTTACAGGGTGCGCTTTTGCTCTGTTCTTTATTGGAAATTTATCTCTGCGAAGCTGCCGCAAATTTTTGTGTCCCGAATACAAAGGACAGTACAAGCAGGGCATAGCCTATGGTCTGCAATGTCCCGTAGATGTTTTGCATTACCGCTCAGATCGCTCCGCCTTTAACTGTTTCCAACGAGCCTGCCATATCTCAGAAAGCTTATCGTTCCATGTGTTTAAGGCGCTATGAAGGTTTTGTAAATTCAGTTATCCGACAAGACTTACATCCTCCTTTCGGCGAAATGAGCTTATATGGTAGAAAGAGGCATACTCAAGTGCTATAATGTATAAGAAAAGTCAATTAAACTTCCGGATGAGCCGCAGACTGTTTGATTGTGAAAAGTTACCAGACAGCTGAGCCTCCAGTTGTTAATGGGGTGTTTGAAAATGAGTAAATGTGCGTACTGTAATAAGGAAATAGAAACTTTGCATCCGGTTATAGCCGGCAAAGATAAAGTTCAATTTACGTGCTGTTCTGATGGCTGCGAAAATAAATCAGTTGAATTTTTTATTTTTTTTGATCGCCACAAGCCACATTTTATTATAATCTTAGTCATTGCTATGATTGCATTTTTTGCTGCGGTTATAACTTTAACTTGCAGAAAATTAATGATCGGAAGCATATTAATGAGTTTTGGACTCGCTTTATTTGGTTTGGATGTACTTCTGTTTCCGTTTGCGACACCTGAAACATTTTCGATATTCGGTATTAAAAAGGCAGTTCTTTTGACCAGAATTTTAGGTGCTTTAATAATCGTACTCAGTCTCTGGATAGGCTATACTTTATGGAATTCTTAAACCTTCAAAAAATATAATGAGACATATGCTCAATAAGATTATCCATATAGCAGAAAGGCTTGAAAGGTGAAGGACATGTCGCAAAAACTATTGATAGATGTTGAAGAAAAAAATAAAGCGCGCGGATATGGTTTCATATCTGAAAACGGTGAAAGAATTGAAGCCATTTCAGCCGGAAAAATTGTTATTCCTGTTCCTGAAAATGAACGGGATCTTAAAATCTACAAACTGTTTGCTGAAAACTGTGACTTGGTTTTTTGTACCGTACAAACACCGGATGAGTTTCAGTTTTATCCTGTGCCGGAACTTTCAATTTTTGCTGTTGATCATAAAGGAAACTGTTTTGGAACAATCGGCGGAACAGGCGCCGTTGCAGGTGATGATTACCCGGTTGGATATGTTAACCGCGATGGAACGTATGGCGAAATATCAGATAATTTAAAAGAGTTTTTGCAGCTTGTTACTTATTATCCGTACTGGCGGGAAATCATCAGGTATGAGCAAACGGAGGCACCTTATGATATAAGCGCCATGGAGATGAAGCAAACAGAGAATAATTCGCAATACTTTAAACACCAACGTGAGATTGCAGAAACACTTAAACTCTCTAAAAACCCCAAATCCATTGAATTATTATTAACAAACATTAAAAGCACACCGGGATTCGTGATATATGGATCAAAAGCCGAAGCTCAAATGACAAATGTATTTTGGGAAATACGTAGTTTTGATTGTTGACGAATATAGTAATGAATTAGCCAAACTTAATCATCTGGAAATGATCTTTTTTTATCCGATTTTGGATTTGTGAAACTGGTTTTACAACTATAATAGACTTCCGTCGGCTATCAGAGTTATTATCCACAAAAGGCACAGAATCCATCTGGCTTATGATTTTTTATCAAAATACAAACAGAAAGGGCACTCAGTACATTCTGACAATTGTACTGAGTGCCCTTTCTGTTTGTGCAGAGCGTGGTGCCAATTATTGCAGGATTTACACGGCCATCCGGAGATGTGGTATAACACTGTGCAAATTGTGTGGAGTGCGGTGACTGCATAGTGTGGACATTACCTAAAGATATATTGAACTTATTGATTCATTTTTCTTAAACTAAACTTTGAAACCTGTTGTTTGAGCAAATCGGCTTGTCCTGTCAGTTCTTCACTTGCTGCTGCACTTTCTTCAGAAGTCGCCGAAATTGTCTGAATCACTTGCGATACGTCTTGCAAGCCTTTGTCAACCTGCATAATGCCTGTTGCCTGTTCATTTGAAGCCACGGAAATTTTTCCAACAAATTTAGCTGCTTTATTGACACCATCCACAATAGTACCAAGAGCCTTCGCTGTTTGATTCGCAGTTTCCATACCATTACTTACTTTTTTGACTGTTTCTTCGATCAAAATGGCTGTTCTGTTTGCAGCATCGGCGCTCTTTGCTGCCAAATTTCTTACTTCCTCTGCAACAACGGCAAACCCTTTTCCATATTGACCCGCTCTTGCAGCCTCAACTGCGGCATTAAGCGCAAGGATATTTGTTTGGAACGCTATGTCGTCAATCACCTTTATGATTTTGGAAATATCTGAGGATGCCGAGCCAATATCAGACATCGATTGAAGCATTTCGTCCATATTGCCAGTACCGGCAGACGCGCTATCTCTGACAACTGTTACAAGTCTATCCGCCTCATTCGCATTGCTTGCATTTTGTTTCGTTTGGGCTGCAATCTGGGTTACAGATGCCGTCAATTTTTCCACCGCGCTTGCCTGCTCTGTGGCACCCTGAGAAAGTGACTGACTTCCCTGTGAAACCTGTGTGGAACCCGCATCTACTTGATCCGACGTTGCATTAATATTGCCAAGCAATTCATTGAGCGAGTCAAGAATCGAATTCATGGCAGTAGATATTTCACCAAAATTTCCTTCAAATCTTTCTATCCTGTTTATGCTAAAATTACCAGTGGACATACTGGTCAAAATATCCGAAATTCTGCTTATCATATTTTCGAGCATCGACGCCGTTGTATTAACGGCATCAGCCAATACTTTGAACTCACCGTTGTACTGCTTATCTATTCTTTCATCAAGTTTGCTAGCTGATATTGATGTCATTACTTCCTTTACTGCATCTACAGGGTCTTCAACGGCAACCAACAAATTATTAATTGAATTAATTACTGAGGAATATCCTCCCTTAAATTTATCTGCGTTGCCTCGAACACTCAAATTACCATCAGACGCAGAATTTGCAATTGCCATTGTCTCTTGAATCAGTGCGTTAATAGATTCCATCATCTGTGTAAAAGCGGGAACCAGTTTGTCATTTTCACTTTTTCGACCGATATTTCTGAAATTCTCAAGTTCACTAATATCACCGTTTGATATTTTAATTGCGGCGTTCTGAGCGGAAAGCAGACTCGTTGTGACACTTTCAACAGCGTCCCGCAGCTTTTTGTAATCGCCATTGTAATCGTTTCCTATTTCAGAAGTAAAATCGTTGACAGCCATTGCATTTAGAATCGTCATGATATTCAGAAGCGGATTAGAAATGCTGTCAAGAGTTTCATTGAAACCGTCGATAATTTGTTTGAAACCGCCTTCAAAGTGCTCCGCATTGCCCCGTGCATTGATTACGTTTCCATTAACACTTTCTGCGGTAATGCGTTTGACTTCTATAATCAGACTTTCTATATTCTGCATCATGGCGATCATGGCAGGAGTCATATTGTCATTTTCAGATCGTTTGCCTGATTTTCTTAATTCCGCAATTTTGCTGATATCGCCTTTGGAAATTTGAACTACATTGCCCTGAATAACCAGAAGCCTATCTCTGACCATATTGATATCGTCACCAAGATCTTTAAATATGCCTTGATAGTTACCTTCGATTTTTACCGTATAATCATTTAGTGAAATGCTGCTTATAACAGACCGGACTTCATTAATTGGTTGGGAAACGGCATCAAGGGTGCTGTTTACACCCGCAATAATTTGGCGGTAGCCTCCATTGAATTTATTCTCATTTCCTCTGATTTCGACGTTGCCTTTCATAGCAGCCTGAGAAAGCAGACCAGCTTCTTTGATAAGACCATCCAGAGTTGTGACCATCTTTTTCATAGACTTTGACAGAACATCTTTTTCCGATTTTTCGGTAATTGTTACATCAATATCACCATTCGAGATTTTTTCTGCTATAAGCGATTTTTCTCTTAGATTCTCGGTGATAAGCTGCATTTCTCTGGTGAGGTTTCCCACTTCATCGCGGCCTTTTAAATACTTAGGATCGACATCGATGCTTATATCACCCTCAGCGATTTTTTTTAGATGTTTTTCGGCAAATTGGATCCCCTTCGCAATAAACCCAGATACTAATATCATAATTAGAATTAACAAAATAAGTATTATAATCGCTATAGGAATAACAACCGATATAATATCGTAAAAATCAGCATAGACATTTTTTACAGGTATTATATTGACAAGCGACCAGTTGGTTTGCGTTCCATCTACGTTGACTGGTGCCGCAAAAAGAAGGCTTTGAACACCATCCTTTGTGAAAATGCCATATTTGCTGACCTGTTTTCCCTCTTTTGTCTCTGCAAGAACACTGCTCCATGTGGTTTTATTTTCCTGAGAAATATTCGACATTAGCGGCGAATTATCAACACCATTTGCAATAATTGAGCCGCTTTTTGAAATAAGTACTGCTCCACCATTCAACGCTTTAACATTTTTAATATTGCTTTGCAAAGTGTCAAGCTGATAATCGAAAGAAACAACACCCATAAAATCACCTGATTTATCAATTATGGGTAGTACAACCGAAGCCATGGAAACATTTTTACCGTTTACCTTATATGTAGTAGGTTCTGTTATGAAAACTTTTTTTGTTGATTTAGGCGTATTATACCACGTCATGTCGGTGGTACTGTCATAAGCCGCTTCAACATGATAACCATTATCACTTCTTGTCACATACGGTATAAACATGCCGTCCGCTCCGTATTTGCTGTCTCCCTTATATTTTGCATCATTACCATCATACAAGTTTGGTTCAAATGCAACTGTAACGCCGTAAATAGTGGGATATTTCTGTAAAATATCTTGTTGCATTTGAATGATTTCGTTTCTGTTTTTAAAACCTGCATTCATGTTATTGACAATGGAGTTATCCAATCCTGTGGCCACAGATTGGATAATGCTTAAGTTCCCGGTTACATCTTTCGCGTAGGAGATGGATGTTTCCTTAGCAAGACTTTCAGCTTGGACTTTACAGTTGTTATAAACACTGGAAAGAACTATGCTAAAAACTACTACGTAGGCCAATGTAAATACAACACCTGCAACGATTGAAATTTTTGCTCGAATTTTGAAGTTTTTAAACACGGATTGTCAGCACCTTTTTTTATTTAAATTTTTTGAATACACCAATACAAAAAAACATTTACCCAATACCCGTGTTGATACAAGGTATGCTTTTCGGGCACAGGGATAAACGGATAAAATAATAAAAGGGGCTGTTACAAAACAGGCCTGAAAATTAAAAAAGCACAAAAAGCTACCTGAATGAACGTTTTACAACGTATTCCGGTCGCTTTTTTTACTTTTTCATCATTTTCATTGTTCAATCGGCTATCACAAATCTACTTTTTAACAGCCCCTTAAACAGATTTCAAAACCTATTAAGCAGCTGCAGTTTCAGCAAATACACAGTGAGTGATTATAATTTTTTAACTCTTCACCATGTCGGCTATGGAATAGTCAGATGAAAGAGTGATTGCCGTGACATTCTTACGAAAGCGTTCATATCTGATACAACAGTAATCAAGAAAGTCGTCACCGCTGTAGTGCCTGATTAAGGCCCATGCAGTCCAAAGTAAGTCCTGCGCCATCATATAGCTTTTTATTTTTAATATTTCCGAGGCGGACAATAATTGACCGTAATAGTCCATGAGAAGGAATCGAATTGCTTCTTCAGTCAGCCGGGACTCAATGATATACGCGGCCACATCCCAACTTGGGTCATTCATTCCGGAATATTCCCAATCGATAAGGTAAGTCCGGCCATTGCTATCGACAATAAAGTTTTCAGGTACCGTATCATTGTGGCAAGGGACGGAAATTGTATTTTTAATATTCTTCTGCATAAAATCAAGCAATTGATTTTTCAGCTTTGTATAGTCAAAGAAAAATTCACCGTTGAGCTGCCGAACAATTTGCTCATATTTGGTCAACTCTTTTTGCCAATCGAATAGATTAGGAAAATGTTTTGGACTGGAATGAATCTTTTTCATCAGGCCGGAAACCGCCTGCAGATTTTTATGAGAACATGGATCAGAGAGCGCAATAGTTTTGCTGCCTTTAATGTATACGCTTATTTTGATTCCACTGACTTCATCAAAGTAAGTGCACTCGGAATTGACACCGAACTCTGAAGCAATGTTGTTATTGACCCTTTCGATTTTCCGGTCAATCATCTGTTCGGTCATACCGCCCGGTTGCCGGATGACATATTCGATTCCCTTAATATCCATGATGTAATTGTAATTGGTAAGCCCTCCCGCAAAGCGAGATTTGTCGAATATAATGCTTTCATTATTAAAAATAAGGCGCAGCTTTTCCTGAACCAATTCTTCCATTTTCATTGATAATTCCACCATATATATTATAAATTTTAATTCACTGCTTCACCTATCATATGAAACAAGCCGAAGATAGAGGCAACCCAAAATCAGTGCAATTTGAGGAATTGAGGAATTAAATGGGTTATCCAAAATCACGAGCTTTGCTTCATTATAGCAAGAATAATAGCAAGAATCAATACGCCGGCGAGTGATGTGCCGTTCCCAAAAAGGAAATAAAAGGTTCTAAAAATGGTCAAATGGCGGTTTGTTGTTTGTTATTGTTCTATAAAAAAACGCTTTTGTACAATATTGAAACTCAACATGACATGATAGTGCTAAAACTGCATATTGAAATTTCAATAAACTTTTCTCTTTGTATGATATCATGAATTATCGACAAATTTAAGAAAATAGTTATTAAAAAAAGCAGTAAAAACGACTGAAATTTCATAAAAAGGAGATTTTTGGATGAAATACTCTGGCGAAGAAGCACTTGGCCTTGTTGAAACATTGGGAATGGTTCCTGCAATCGAAGCGGCTGATGTTATGCTGAAGGCTGCCGACGTCACATTGATTTCTTATGAGAACGTTGGATCCACGCTTGTTACAATCATGATTAAAGGTGATGTCGCAGCAGTAAAGTCTGCTGTGGAGCAAGGCGCCGCAGCCGCGGCTGTCATCGGAAAGGTGACGGCATCCAATGTCATGCCTCGCCCTATCCAAGGTGTAGGAAAAATCGTTTCCGTACATGACATTGATGCTTGAAAACAAGCGATTTGAGAAAGGAGGATATGAATGAAATATTTAGATGCCCTTGGCTTTGTGGAAACCTTTGGATTGGTTTTTGTGTTAGAGGCAGCGGATGCCATGTGCAAGGCAGCGGATGTTGAATTGATTGGCTATGAAAATGTGGCTTCCGGATACATATCCGTTTTGGTTCGCGGCGATGTTGGCGCTGTGAAAACAGCTGTGGACGCCGGTATCGAGGCAGTCCACAATATGAATGCCGAAGTTTACAGTTCAAATGTTATTGCCCATCCTCATCCGGATATTGCAAAGATTATAGCGAGATATACTCTTGACCTGTAAATAATACATAAACGTCGCATTAACCATGGGAGAGTTTATATATGAACAGAATTGATAATGACTTGCTCTCCATCCAAGAGACTCGGATTCTTGTAGAAAACGCCCGTGAGGCACAAAAGCTGTTAAGAGCATTTCCACAGGAAAAGTTGGATGAAATTGTTGAGTGTATGGCTGGGGAGACCAGAAAACATGCCCGTGAGCTTGCGGAGCTGTCTTGTGAAGAGACGGAATACGGCAAATGTACAGACAAATATATTAAAAACATTTTTGTCTGCGATTTTCTGTGCAACAAGCTCAAAAATATGCGATGTGTAGGCATTATCAGCGAGGACAATCAAAACAAAACTATAGATATCGGTGTACCGGTCGGTGTCATTGCTGCTTTGCCTCCCGCAACAAATCCCGTTTCCACTACCATATACAAGACGTTGATTGCTATTAAATCCGGTAACGCCATTGTTTTTTCGCCACATCCGAGAGCAAAAAAAACGATTGGTAAGGTGCTTGACCTCATAATTTTAGCTGCTGAAAAATGCGGACTGCCGGAAGGCGCTATCGCATACTTGCATACCCCGACACACGGCAGTACAGTCGAACTTATGAACCACAAGGATACTTCTCTTATATTGATTACAGGTGTGCCCAAGATGCTCAAAGAGGCATATGCTTCCGGAAAACCGGTCATTTATGGCGGAGCGGGTAACGGTCCGGCATTTATCGAGCGTTCGGCCGATATAAAAAAGGCTGTGGCTGATATTATTGCCAGCAGGACTTTCGATAACGGGATCGTATCGGCGTCGGAGCAATCCATTGTTGCTGACGGTTGTGTTGCCGAGGATATAAGGCGGGAGTTGAAGAGCAGCGGAGCCTATTTCATGTCGGAACAGGAATCTAAACAGCTTGGCTTACTTCTTTTAAATCCCGATGGCAGCGCGAATTCGGATATCATCGGAAAATCGGCTGTGGAGCTGGCACGGTGTGCCGGAATATGTGTTCCCTGCAATACGAAAGTGCTGATTTCGGAACAGAAATATGTTTCTTCCGCCAATCCGTATTCACGGCAAAAGCTTTGCCCGGTTCTGGCCTTTTTTGTCGAGGATGACTGGATGCACGCCTGCGAGAAATGTATAGAATTGTTGTTGACCGAAGGGCGCGGTCATACCTTGGTCATCCACTCAAAGAACGAGGCTGTTATTCGGGAGTTTGCCCTAAAAAAGCCCGTTTCAAGAGTTCTTGTCAATACCCCAGGCACTTTCGGGGGCATGGGTGTGACAACAAATCTGTTTCCGGCAATGACTTTGGGCAGCGGCGCGGCAGGAGGCGGAGCAACCTCCGATAATGTTTCGCCCATGAACCTAATCAATATTCGCAAGGTCGGCTATGGTGTGCGTCAGATAGAAGATATTTCAAATGGTGTGTACACAGCCGGAACTGTTCTGGAGTGCGATTCTTCCCAACCGGACGATAACTGCACTGAAGATTCTCAGGACTTGAGCCTATATCTTAAAAAAATTCTAAACCAGATGATGTAGTTTAGAGGAAGGGAGGAAATCCATGGTAGACAAGTTTGTTCTTAAAACAGAAATTAATTTTAACAAACAATCCATAGAGCTTTTGAAGGAGGTTCACGGCACTCGGGCATTTATTGTCTCTGAATCAATCATGGATAAGATGGGGTATATCAAAAAAGTCATCGATTGCCTGAGCATAGCGGGGATAAGTTCGACTGCTTTTACGGACGTACACCCTGACCCGGATGTGAAAGTTATCGGAGACGGAATGCAGGAATACGTTAAGAGCGGCGCGGATGTTTTAGTCGCATTGGGTGGTGGCTCCACAATCGATACCGCCAAAGGAATCCTGTATTCTGCGTGCCAGTTTGCAAAAGAGGCCGGAAATGAGTTCAAAAAGCCACAGTTCATTGCAATTCCTACCACAAGTGGCACAGGTTCCGAGGTGACGAACTTTTCCGTAATTACCGCCGATGATAAAAAGATTTGCATTATAGACGATTTTATAGCGCCGGATATGGCCTTACTTGACTCGACCTTTATGGAGAGCCTTCCCCCGCGTGTGGTGGTGAATACGGGCATAGACGTTTTGGTACATGCCATCGAGGCTTATGTATCCGTAAAGGCAACAGATTTTACAGACGCTCTTGCCGAGAAAGCGGCCAGATTGATTTTTGAGTATCTTCCGACACTTTACAAGAATGTTAAAGATCCTTACGCGAGAGACCGTGTCCAAAACGCCTCTTGCATGGCAGGTATGGCTTTTACAAATTCAGGGCTTGGAATTACACACAGTCTTGCCCATGCTATAGGTGGAAAGTTTCATATTCCACATGGACTTGCAAACGCGCTTATGATGAACGCGGTTATGGAATATAACGCCGATTTGAGCGGATGCGCCGACAGCCGTGCTTCTGAAAGATACGCACAATTAGCCAAAGTCCTGCAACTGCCGGCTCGGACACGCCGTGAAGGTGCTGTAAGCTTAATGCAAGCCGTCAAGAGGCTGCAAAAGGGCTTGGATATCGTTGAGAACATACGGTCGGCCGGCATCGAGCAATCAGCCTTTGAAAGTGCGGTGGAGGCTATGTCCGAAACAGCGCTGCAAGACAGATGCACCCCCACCAGTCCAAGAAAACCGTCCAAACAGGATTTGATTTGTATTTATCAAAAAGCATATTAACATACGTTGAAAATTATAAAGAATGAGAGGAAAAAAATATTGGATATTCATGATTTTTCAAACAAGTTCGCTGATGCGACAAAATCCATGTCTCCGGAAGAGCGTACAGCAATTATGAAGATGTTTCAGGGCATTTCCAATGAGCTTTCCAATGATAATGCGAGTACGTCCAGTGCGTCACAAACCAGCACTCCCGATGGCGTTCCCAACGGAATGACCGACAGGCTCAAAAAGATTAAAGAGAATTACCTGAAGGCAGTGCCGACCATCACCATTTACCGCGCTTTGGCATTTACCCAAATAGCAAAGGAGAATCCTGGTCTGCCTCCGATTATAATGCGTGCAAAAGCGTTCCGCAAGGCCTGTGAAGAAGCACCTTTGCTGATTCAGGACAACGAGCTTATCGCCGGACACCCATGCGGTGCACCACGAGCCGGAGCATTCTCTCCGGATATCGCATGGCGCTGGACCCGTGACGAATTGGATACCATAGGAACCCGTGCACAGGATCCGTTCTACATCTCCGAGTCGGACAAGCAAGTCATGCGCGATGTGCTGTTCCCATTCTGGGAAGGTCGCTCATTGGATGAAATCTGCGAGCAACAGTACAGGGAAGCAGGTCTTTGGGAATTTTCCGGTGAGGCGTTTGTCAGCGATCTTTCATACCATCAGATTAACGGTGGCGGCGATTCCAATCCCGGCTACGATGTCATCCTTATGAAAAAAGGTATGAAGGATATCCAGAAGGAAGCTATTGATAACTTGGAAAAGCTTTCTATGATTAATCCGGAAGATATCGATAAAATTTACTATTATAAATCAGTCATAGATACCACTGAAGGCGTCATAGCATATGCAAAGAGACTTTCCGATTACGCGTACCAACTTGCTGAAAAGGAAAGCGATCCCAAACGCAAAGTTGAACTGAAAAAAATCGGTGAGGTCAATGCCCATGTTCCTGCTTACGCGCCACGCACATTCTATGAGGCGTTGCAGTCCATCTGGACGGTAGAATCATTGTTAGTCATCGAGGAAAACCAGACCGGTATGTCGGTTGGCCGTGTGGATCAATACACATATCCATTCTATGAGGCGGATAAAAAAGCCGGACGATTGACTGACTTTGAGGCCTTTGAGCTGGTGGGTTGCTTCCTAATTAAATGTTCCGAAATGATGTGGATTTCCAGTGAGGGCGGCTCAAAGTTTTTCGCAGGTTATCAGCCGTTTGTTAATATGTGTGTCGGCGGTCAGAAACGTGAAGGCGGCGACGCTACCAACGATTTGACTTATCTTATTATGGATGCCGTACGTCATGTTAAAGTTTATCAGCCTTCATTGGCCTGCCGTATCCACAACAAGTCGCCACAAAAGTACTTGAAGAAAATTGTTGATGTTGTTCGCGCAGGAATGGGTTTCCCAGCTTGCCATTTCGACGATACCCACATCAAGATGATGCTCCGCAAGGGATTGGAAATCGAAGATGCCAGAGATTATTGCCTTATGGGCTGTGTTGAGCCGCAGAAGGCAGGACGTCTTTATCAGTGGACATCAACAGGCTATACACAGTGGCCTATCGCCATTGAATCAGTGCTCAATAGGGGCGTTATGCTTCAGTTTGGCAAAAAGGAAGGCCTTGACACCGGCGATCTTAGCAGCTTCAAGACTTATGAGCAGTTCTATGATGCGGTGAAGGCACAGGTTAAGTACATCACCGAACTTTCTTCAATCGGCACTGTTATCAGTCAGCGCGTTCACAGAGACGTATCGCCAAAGCCTCTCATGTCCCTTATGTTTGAGGGGTGCATGGAAAAGGGTAAAGACGTTACCGCCGGCGGCGCAATGTACAACTGGGGTCCAGGCCTTATCTGGTCAGGGCTTGCTACCTACACCGATTCCATGGCCGCTATCAAGAAACTTGTATTCGATGACAAGAAGTATACGCTGAACCAGCTCAATGAAGCGCTGAAAGCTGACTTCGTCGGCTATGAGCAAATCCGAAAGGATTGCCTGAGCGCACCTAAATATGGTAACGATGATGATTATGCGGATTTGATTGCTGCAGATATCATCAACTGGACTGAAAAGACTCATCATAATTATAAGACACTGTACTCAACTTTCAGCCATGGTACACTTTCAATCTCCAACAATACCCCGTTTGGACAGTTGACAGGCGCTTCGGCCAATGGCCGTAAGGCATGGACACCGCTTTCCGACGGCATCAGCCCGACACAAGGCGCCGACAAACTGGGGCCAACCGCTATCATCAAATCGGTCAGTAAACTTGACTGCGAGAATATGAATATCGGTATGGTACATAATTTCAAAATTCTGCGCGGCCTGTTAGATACGCCGGAAGGTGAAGAAGGCATAATTACTCTGCTTAGAACAGCATCGATTTTCGGCAATGGTCAGATGCAGTTCAACTATGTAGATAACGAAGTTTTGAAGAAGGCTCAGCTTGAACCTGAAAAGTACCGTGACCTTATTATCCGCGTCGCCGGTTACAGTGCATACTTCGTTGAACTGTGCAAAGATGTGCAGGATGAAATCATCAGCAGAACAATGATTACTCATTTCTAATGAAATTCGAGTTTCCTGTTCGCACCGCCACATGGCGGCTTGTTCCAACATGCAGCACCTGTATGTTGGAACGCGAACAGGTATGATTTATAGCAGTATTATATTTAGATGTCCAAACATGGGTAAAAACAATTGCGTTCCACAAAGAAGGGGACGCGACATGCGTGCAGACTCAGCCTGTCGGATAAACGCATGAATGGGGAGTGGGTATTATAGGTACGGAAACAGGAACGATAGAAAGAAAAGCACGACTGTTTAATATTCAGAAATATTCCATCTATGATGGACCGGGAATTAGAACATTGGTTTTCTTCAAGGGCTGCCCTTTGCGGTGCAGGTGGTGTTCAAATCCGGAGGGCATGGAAAGAAAATACCAGGTAATGTTTAAAAGCGATGTGTGCATCGATTGCGGTAGCTGTGTTCCTGGTTGCCCTGCCCACATACATAGTATCTCGGACGATATGCCGCAGGAGGGAAATCGTTGGCACAGAATAGATTGGAATATTGACTGTGTGGGCTGCCGAAAATGCGAAGAAATTTGCCCCAGCCAGGCGCTGTCCATAGTCGGAATGGATAAGACCATTTCAGAAGTCCTTGAGGTTATCCAGGAGGATATGGCATTCTATACAACATCAGGCGGTGGCGTTACTCTCGGCGGCGGCGAGGTTTCAATGCAACCGGAATTCGCTGCCAACCTGTTGATGGAATGTAAAAGGTTAGGAATACATACCGCCATTGAAACCTGCGGATACGCGAGTCTTTCCGCTATGCTTATGATAGCCGAGTTCACAGATTTATTTTTATTTGATATCAAGAATATCGATTCCGACCGGCATTATGAGCTGACGGGAGTACGCAATGAACGGATTTTGGAGAATCTACAGGAGTTAATACGCCGTAGATTCAATGTCAAAGTCAGAATGCCTTTAATCAAGTCGTTGAATGACGATGAGGCGACAATTCGCAGAACGGTGGAATTCCTGCAACCCTTTAAGGAACACAAGAATTTTCAGGGGATTGACTTGATTCCCTATCACAAATTGGGTGTAAATAAATATAAGCAGTTGGGTAAGATATATTCAATTACCGAAGATTTGAGCCTTTCAGAGGAAGAACTAAACAGGATTGAAGAGTGGATTAAGGACTATGATTACCCGGTTAAAGTAATTAAGCATTAAATCTGTGGTCTGGAAGTAGGAAGTATGTTGGAGGGAGGGCTTTTATGATAATGGGTGGAGATTCGGGAATGCAACGCATTATACAGGAGTCCGTTCCCGGCAAGCAGGTAACGCTGGCTCATATCATTGCTTCGCCCATGCCGGAAATCTATGAGCGTTTGGGCATAGAGGAAAAGGGCGCTATCGGGATTTTGACCCTTTCTCCTTATGAAACGGCAATTATCGCAGCCGATATCGCTACAAAGATATCCGAGGTGAAAATTGGTTTTCTGGACCGCTTTACGGGTTCTTTAGTCTTGACAGGGGACGTCGCCAGTGTTGAAACAGCGTTGTCCGCCATCAATGACACCCTGAAAAACATGTTGGGCTTCACAATCACCGGAATCACGCGCACATGAAAAAATCAGTGATGATTGTCGGACCGACCCAATGTGGAAAGACTACCCTTGCCAATGCGCTGAACAATTATTCAGGGTCATTAAGAAGGACACAGGATATTACCTATGGGTCGAATACCATTGATGTGCCCGGGTCTTATATTGAAAACGCTTCGATGTATTGTCACCTGATTGCAACAGCGCAGACCGCATCCCATGTTCTTATGCTTGTGGATCAGTCCAACGCAGCTGAAGTGTATTCACCCGGTTTTGCAAAGTCGTTTACATGCCGCGTGCTTGGAGTGGTGACCAAGACCGATCTCGCGCCGGAAAACGCAGATTTATGTTTCAGACAGCTGAAGCGGATCGGAATTCCGGAGCCATACTTTTGGGTTTGTGTTCCCAACAATATAGGTATGACGGCTTTAAAAGAGCATTTATTTGGGAAAAAAGGAGCTGAGGGGTGACACATGAAGTTCATTACTGAAATGGATTTACGCAACTTATATAAAGCAGAGCCCTTTGCAGCCTACGACATAGGATCGGACACAAGATTTACGCCCGAAGCCCGACAATTTCTGATAGACAAGGGCATAAAAACGATGGAAGATCAGTATGACGGCATCATCGAAAAGAAGGCGGATGCGCCGACTCCGGTACAAGAAAAATGCGTGGATTGGCGTAGCTCGAAGCTTCGCAGCAAAATGCGGTGTATGGCGTCGCTGTTTCTTGTGACCGGTGAAGAGCTTTTGAGCCGGGACGTTATCTTGGCGAAAAAAGTGATGGATCTTGGAAAGCAATTCCGTGATATACAAAAGGTTTTGGATGGACAGGGATCTGCTGGAGATATCGTATGTAAGGAATGCACGGGAATCAAGGCAGATAGATTTTCCGATGATTTGGGAGATTGCTTTGAAATTACGGAATTTCATATCCAGCTCCAAAAGGGAAAGGAAATAGCCATCCTGCATCACCTGCGTAGCGCACTTCGCGAGATTGAACCGGCTATTTTAGAAGCATATGAGGGTAGTGATGATCAGAGTAACTTATGCGAAAGCATAATTGGTAAGATTAATCAGATTATCAATTCGCTCAACCTTATGATATGCTTGTCTGTTGGAGGAAAAACATGCCAGAGATAGATTCCACTTTTCAATATTGCGACCAGTTGGTTCGGGACTTCGAAAATGTTGTTGAGCATCCCGATGTGAGAGAATCCTCCGTTTATTACACCGGAATTGATCTTGGAACTGCCTGTGTTGTATTGGCTGTTCTCGATGAAAACCGTAAACCCGTTGCCGGTGCGTATCGCTACGCAGATGTTGTGCGGGACGGAATGGTAGTCGATTATATCGGCGCGATAAATATCGTAAAAGAATTAAAGCAGCAGATTGAGGATAAGCTCGGGACGGAGCTGATTTACGCGGCAGCGGCTCTCCCTCCGGGAACAGATTCTTTGGATTCGGGAGCAATCAAGTACGTTGTACAGGGAGCCGGATTTGAAATTACAAACCTGCTTGATGAGCCGACGGCAGCCAATGCCGTTCTGAAAATCAGGAACGGTGCAATTGTAGACATCGGCGGCGGCACAACCGGTATCGCTATTCTGAAAGATGGCGAGGTGGTTTATATTGCGGATGAGCCGACAGGCGGCACACACTTTTCCCTTGTAATCTCGGGTGCATTTAAAATGGATTTTGAAATGGCAGACTTATACAAACGCAACCCTGATAATCATGTAGAGTTGCTCCCTGTGCTGCGTCCTGTGATAGAGAAGGTATCCTCCATCATCAACCGGCACATTGCCGATTACCATGTCAATGAAATCTATCTGGTCGGCGGAACCTGCTGCCTGAGTGGGATTGAAGGCATCATTGAAAAGCGGACAGGTCTTCCTACTTATAAGCCGCAAAACCCCATGTTTGTAACACCTTTGGGCATTGCGCTTAACTGTACACAGGAAATCATGTAAATCGGGAGTGAAATTCGCTTATGGAGTATCGTATTATAAAAACCCCCTCAAAAGGGACAATGGAGCTCCTATTGCGGCGCATGGGTTCCGGTGCCAGTGAGAAGGTTCCCTGTTGTGACGCGGTGGGACTTGTTCAGGGAAGGCTAATTGACATGGTTTATGCTGCTGATATTGCCGAAAAGGCTGTCGGGGTGGCAGTTGAGGATATCAGGGGCAGTTGCCCGCAGAATATGATTATGATTGCAATTTTTGGAGATACTGCGGCAGTGGAAGAGGCAATCAACAAGATAAAGCATGAAATGAAAGATGCATAGAGATGGGGTGACTTGATGATAGCGGCAAAATTGATTGACAATGTATGGGCGACAAGAAAAACCGAGTCCCTTACGGGTCTGAAATTTATGCTTGCAGAGGTAATCGGCGGCGTTGACGCTGGTCGGCAGTTGATTGTTGCCGATATCATCGGTGCCGGTATCGGTGAGCGGGTAATCATCTGCACTGGTTCCTCGGCACGCAGAATGTTGAATAATGACGATGTGCCGGTCGATGCTGTTGTGGTAGGCATTATCGATGTGGATTGTATTCTTGAAAAAAGTTGACAGGCTGTCGAGATAACAGCTTTGATAGAAGGTTTAATGATTTTAACATGCGAAATTCGAATGGAATTAACACACACCGAAGGGGGGTGAAAATATGAAAAAACTCGTTTGTGCAAGCGAAGTAGAGGCTTTGGTGAAAAAGGGACAAAAGGTATACTATATTGCCGGTAATACCATAATCACACCGGCAGCAAGGGATGCGGCTAATACGTTGGGCGTAGAGTTTATGTTGGGTTGCCCCAACGTAGAGACGAATGACTGCAAAGATAGTGCTCCTCAGCAGAAAGAAGACGACTGCAAGGATATTATTTCTCAGCAGAAGAGTGACTGCAAGGGCGACATCGATAGTAATATAATTTATAAGGCACTGAAAGCAATCATTGATAGCGGACTTTTGAAGGGCGACCTTAATCCAATCCCCAAAGCGCCGTTTGCCGAAGAAAGAGATGCCAGCGGGCTGAAAATTGTTCGCGGCAAAACGGTCACATTAGAGGATTTCGATACAGGTGTTCCCAGCAATAAAGTCTTCTATCGCGAATTGATCAGCAAGGAAGACGCCCCCATGAGCGCAGGTTTTTTAGTCATCGACGAATCAAGCTTTGATTGGGAAATGTTCTATGATGAGATTGATTTCATCATAGAGGGAACAGTTACAGTTACTCTTAACGGAAAGACATTCGCCGCCAATCAGGGTGATGTCCTTCTGGTGCCCAAGGGTTCAAAGGTTAAATGGGGCTCCACCGGACATACCAAGCTGTTTTATGTGACATTCCCGGCCAACTGGCCTGATCTGATGCCACAGTAATAGGAGGTTTGCACTATGCAGGCACTTGGCCTAATTGAGACAAGAGGGTTTCTTGCTTCCATTGAATGCGCGGATGTCATGTTAAAAGCCGCACAAGTAAAATTGGTAGGAAAAACTTTTGTAGGCGGCGGCCTTGTAACTATTGCTGTAACCGGTGATGTGGGTGCTGTTAAAGCAGCTGTAGAAGCCGGTGCGTCGGCAGTGGAACAAATTGACCGTATGTCTCTGATTTCTCGGCATGTAATTCCAAGACCCCATCATGAACTTGAAGGAATTGTCGTAACGAGTCCAAATCCCCCTCGGAATAAACAGGCTCTTGCATGTCCGAAAAAGGATGAGGGTATGCCTTCGGTCAGTGAGCTGCAACCTGACGTAGAAGGTAACATTCCTAATCAGACTGAGGCTGCTACTGAAGCTGCAGTGAAAACCAAGGGTGAAGGCATGACTGAAGCTACGGCGGAGATCATAACGGAAGCCATAACCGAAACTGTGGAAAAGACTGTGGGTGAAAGCGAGAAAGAAGCTGTCGATTTTGGCAAAATAGCTTCCGGCAGCCTGCATAAGGACAGAATACATGAAATCATCCGGCAATCCGGTATAGAAAATGGCATAAAGCTTTTGCGTACAATTCCTGTAGTAAAGCTTCGGAACCTTGCAAGAGAATACAAGGATTTTGGTATAGCAGGCAGAGCCGTATCCAAGGCAGGCAAAGAGCTGCTTATCAAAAAATTCCAGGAATACTACGAAAGAAATGCAAAGCAGGCTAATCAGCAAAAACCGTGATTTATGTCGGCAAAGCAGGAAATAAGTTATAGTTAAGGGAGGATCGCAGATTGGAAAATTTCGATTGTGATTTACAATCTGTGCAGGAAGCAAGGAATATTGCTCGCTTAGGCAAAGCAGCGCAAGCAGAGCTTGCAACGTTTGATGCGGAGCAGATTGATAAAATCATACGCAATATGGTAAAGGTAGCCGAGGAAAACGCTGTCGAGCTGGCAAAGATGGCTGTTGAGGAAACCGGCTTTGGCAAAGTGCCAGATAAAGCCTTTAAAAACCGTCATGCTTCCACAACACTTTATGAGTCCATTAAAGATATGAAGACTATTGGCGTAATCTGTGAGGATAAAGCCAGGAAAGTAATTGAGATTGCCGAACCTGTCGGATTGCTTATGGGAATTATTCCTTCGACAAACCCAACATCCACAGTCATTTACAAGTCGATTATCGCAATTAAATCACGCAACGGTATCATATTTTCACCCCACCCGGCTGCAATGAAATGCACACGCCGCGCTGCTTGCCTAATGTGTCACGCAGCGGTTGCTGCCGGCGCTCCGGCAAATATCATAGGCTGTATATCCAAATCATCTATAGGCGCAACCAACGAACTGATGAAATGCGATGAGATCTCCATGATTATCGCAACAGGTGGTTCCGCAATGGTAAAATCTGCTTACAGTGCAGGAAAGCCAGCCCTGGGCGTTGGGCCGGGCAACGTTCCGGCATACATAGAAAGAACAGCTGATGTCAAAAAAGCGGTTAGCGACATTATAGCCAGCGAGACTTTCGACAACGGCACCATCTGTGCATCCGAGCAATCGGTTATTGTCGAGGAATGTAATCGCGATGCAGTGATAGCGGAGTTCAAACGTCAAGGTGGCTATTTCATGACTCCTGAGGAAACAGCAAAGGTTGGCCAATGCCTGTATAAACGAGGCGGTCATGCCATGAATGCAAAAATGGTTGGCAGAACACCTCAAGTCATTGCGGCTGGAGCCGGCATATCGATTCCGCCGGAAACAAAGGTTTTGCTTGGTGAGCAGCAGGGTGTCGGTGAAGATTATCCGCTGTCATATGAAAAACTCACCACAGTGCTTGGCTTTTATACGGTGCGGGATTGGAATGAGGCTTGTGAATTGTGCATCAAGTTACTTCACAACGGCGGCGTAGGTCACAGCCTTTCTATCCATACCGAGGATGAGGAAATGGTTAAGCGGTTTGCCACAAAGCCAGTATTTCGTATCCTGGTCAACACACCCTCCAGCCAGGGAGGCACAGGTGTCAGCACAGGACTTGCACCGGCATTTACGCTTGGTTGCGGAACTTGGGGCGGCAGTGCGACCTCCGATAATGTGACCCCATTGAACCTGATTAACATTAAAAGAGTTGCCTACGGTATTAAGGAATGCGCTCCGATTTCCGCTCAGGAAACTTGCTGCACCGGCAATACTGTGGTTGACTTCCCAGTCGATGATAGTCAGATGTTATCATTTGTGAACAATCTGGTTTCTTTGCTGAAAAAGAGCGGTGATTCCTAATATGGGAAAATATGACGCTTTTCTAGGGCTTTTGATGGATGTAGTCAAGAACAGTGAAGCCTCAAAGCAAAATGACGGTACGGTTCCTGTAGGAATATCAAACCGTCATGTACACCTTTCAGAGGCGGATCTCACCGCATTGTTCGGCGAAGGATATCAATTGACGAAAATCAAGGACTTATCCCAGCCAGGGCAATATGCCTGCAAAGAAACCTTGACTGTATGTGGCCCTAAGGGTGCTATCGAAAAGGTTCGCATTCTCGGCCCGGTACGCAACAGATCGCAGGTTGAAATACTAAAAGGTGATTGCTTCAAGCTTGGCATTACCGCACCGGCAAAATTGTCAGGGGATCTTTGCGGAACCCCGGGGATTACGCTGGTAGGTTCCAAAGGCAGTATTTTTATCGCGGAAGGCTTGATTGTTGCTCAGCGGCATATCCACATGACATCGGAGGATGCGATATCCTTTGGCGTGATTAATGGACAAGCGGTAAGCATTCAAATTGACGGCCCACGCGGTGGAATTTACAAGAATATCATAATCAGAGCCAATAATGCTTCAAGTCTCGAATGTCATATCGACATGGAAGAAGCGAATGCAATGGATCTGGTGCCGACATCTAAAGTAACAATAATACGATAATATTTAGGAGGAAAAAATTATGAAATCCGAAGCATTAGGACTAATCGAAACAAAAGGTCTTGTCGCATCAATCGAAGCAGCAGATGCAATGGTTAAGGCTGCAAATGTTTTCCTTATAGGTCGTGAACTTGTCGGCGGCGGTCTCGTGACTGTCATGGTAAGAGGCGATGTGGGTGCTGTTAAAGCGGCAACAGATGCCGGTGCAGCAGCTGCTCAGCGTGTAGGCGAACTTATCTCGGTTCACGTTATTCCTCGTCCGCACAGTGAAGTCGAGACCATACTTCCAGTTCCGACGGTAAGAAACGGAAACGAAGACTAGATTTCTTTAATGCGGAATCGGCAAAGGCTAAAACTCCGGGAACTGAGTTTTAGCCTTTTTTCTGAAACAATTATCGATAAAAGAGTTCTTTCAAATTTGAATATTTATTGTCTGAAAGAAAGCAATTTATCAAATATTATACAAAATCTCGAGTGACTTTTGCTGCTTAATTATAAAATATGTTTACATTTAAACAACCACATATTATAATAATGTCAGAGTTTTAAGGATGTTTTAAAGATCATTTTTCACGATTCTCTCTTTATCCAGCATATATTGTATGCCGAAAAAAGGTGTATTAAAAGCATGAAGAAAACCGGCGATCCGCTAAAAAAACTGATAGCTTCCAATTTGTATTCCCGATACAGCGATATTTTGTCTTTGTCGAATATTTCTTTATTGTTGGTAGATACGAATGGCGATATATTACTTGAATTTATACCGTCTCCCGACTACTGCAAGTATGTATGTCAAAAAAACGAGAACTGTATATGCTCAGATTACATATCCAGATTCAAATCCGGCAAGGAGGGCCGCTTTGTCTGCCGACACGGTCTTGAAAACATCCTTTTGCCGATCTCAGAAAAAGGTAAGACTGTAGGCTATATTGTCGGAATGCAGGTATATTTGCAGGATACCGAATATCAGAGTTATATGATTGATATGTCGGCCATTGCAGCGGACAAAGACCTTGAAATGGAGTTTATCGCTAAATCGATTTCAGCACTGAAAACCGTCGAAAGCAAAAAAATTGAAATTCATGAGCAGATGTGCGGACATATAGCAAAAAATCTGTCTTTTGAATTGTCCGAAAACGTCAGTAGTGATGATAAGGACATAGCAAAGCTGTCTATTGAAAAGGAAATACTGGAGAAGAAGATTATTGATTTAGAAGCAAAAAACATGTCTTTAGTAATCAACCCGCATTTTCTATTCAATACACTGAACTGTATAGCACGTATCGCATATTTTGAAAATTCCCACATGACGGAGGAACTTATCTATTGTCTTTCGGATTTGCTGAGGTACAATCTTCGGCATGAAGACCAGCTGCAAACGATTGGGTCCGAAATCGACAACATTGAGAAATACCTATATATCCAAAAGGTAAGATTTAAAAACCGATTGGAATATAACATCGATATACCGGAGCATATCAAGACTTACAGGATACCATACATGGTAATCCAACCTATTGTCGAGAATTCTCTTATTCATGGCATCACCCCCAAACGGGACGGGGGAAAGATTAATATTTCTGCTGAAAAATATAAGAACGAGATCATTATTTCTATTATGGATAATGGAAACGGTTTCCCACAGGAAGTTTTGAAAAATATACAGAAGTCGGAAAATACATCAGGGCTAGGGTTTCGGGGCACGGACAAGCGTTTGAAGCGATATTACGGAGAACGATATGGATTGAAAATTGTAAAATCAGATTATAGCGGAAGTACCGTTATCATCACGATTCCAACCAGCCCATTATGAGGTGTTAGAAATAAAAGTTTTAATTGTTGAAGATGAACAGCTTGAACAGGATTTCTTAAAATCCGTTGTTCAAGAGGAAATCGACTTAACGGGTACTTTGTTGACCTGTGAAAGTGGAACACAGGCTGTCAAGCTGGCGGAACAATACCGGGTGGATATTATCATTATGGATATATTGATTCCGGAAATGGATGGCTTGTGTGCTGCTCAGGAGATACGAAAATTTTTGCCTGACGCGTGTATCACAATTTTGTCCGCTTTCTCAGATTTTTCTTATGCGAAGCAGGCAATTGAACTTCGGGTCTTTGATTACCTGTTGAAACCCGTCAAACCGTCAGACTTTAAACAGTCTTTCCGCAAAATGTTGGCTGCGGCATCCGAATGTCAGGAGCATACCGCTGAAAAAGGTGTGGTGCCCAAAGCCGAGTGGACAAATTTTGTTGGGGAATCCATCAAATATATACATGAAAACTTCTGTGAGAAGTTGACGTTGCAGATGGTTGCATCCCATGTGTTTATGAATCCGCAATATTTTAGTCGCATTTTTAAAAAAGAGGTTGGCGTTACCTATACCGATTATGTTAATAATCTGAAAATTGTTCATGCTTGCAAATTGTTGGAGACAACGAACTATCATGCTTACCGTATTTCCAGCGAATGTGGCTTTACGGATCCTTCTTATTTCAATCGTGTCTTTTATCGGCAGATGAATATGACGCCTAAGGAATATAAAAAAAGTATATGTGTGGCAGGGCGAAAAAACAACGAGTAACCACTTTTGTTATGTAAAGATCTCCTTTTGTAGTTAATCTATGATGGGAGGTCTTTTTTGTTTTGCGGTAACGTACGGCAATGATATTATAGTTTGTATGAAAGGGGAAAGCCGCTGCTCAACGTCAAATTTATGCAGAAATGACATGGCGGCTATCCTTGATTCTTCTGATAAATTATCTATACACAGTCCAATGATGATCACTATTATTATTGAACTGCGTATAGCATGGCTGCGACCCGTTTTACTACATACATCACAATAATGTCGTAAATCATTATTGTGATGTATGTAGTACCAGTGCATAAATTGTTTTTCGAACTCTATATATTAAGAATTTTTGCGTAAACCTGCAAAGAATTCTTCATTATTATCAATCGGCTTGTCCGCAATAGCAGACAGATGTTCTTTTGATGGAGGAGGACACAGGAATGTGCCGATTACTAAGCCGACGACAGAGCAAACCAGGCCTATCACGCAATATCCCAACATAGAACTTGCCATGGCGCCCTTCCCGAATATCCAGTCCCAGACCGGCATGACATAAGAGAAGTTCCACACTTTATATTCAAGGATAAAGAAGACAACAGTGCCAAGAGTACCACATATACCGCCTGCCATAACGCCTGTGAGGTTGCAACGTTTCCAGAACATTGCGTAAAGCATCACGGAGATACCGGCGGTCAGCAGGCCAGAGGACAGAAAATAGGCTTCGTTTATGCTGGCTCCCACAACAGGGTTGTTCATAAGTTCTGCCAAAACGATGTTTACAGCGATCATAAAAACTGAGGTTATACGTGAAGCCTTAACGATCTTGGCATCTGACCAGTTCCTCTTACGATATACCAAAGGCTGCAGAATATCATAAGATAAATTCATTGAGGTAACATTACTGTAATTAGCTACCGTAGACATCGTATGGGCTGAAAGTAAGAAAATAAGCAGCCCTTTAAGCAAAGGTGGCATATAACTGTTAATATAAACCGATATGATATTGTAACCGCCTTTAGACCCCAGTGCCGCTGCTGCAGTCAAAACACCATTTCTCAATTCCGGCTTGAAAACGATAAGACCCATTAAACCAATTATCGCGGCAGGTATAACGATGATAATGGTGTTGAACACCATGCTGAAAAGTCCGCCTAAACGTGCTTCGTGGGTACTTTTTGCTGCCTGTGCTTTTAACCAGAAATCTTCTGCTGCTGCCCATCCGGGCACCAGTCCAATGATGACTATAGCAGGGAAAGAGATTGAAGCATATCCGAAAAGATTGGTTGAATTTGCAGCTTTGCTAACCGGATAAGCTGCGGTATTTAGTATTGGCTGAGCTTTCAACATATTCCAGATAGTTGTATGATGAGCTACCGCAATGCCATTTGCGGTTAGATATATGGCCACGCTGGTTATTATCAAAATAATGGTGCCCATGAAAAACTGAACCATATTAGCGTTGATTACTGAGCGGAAACCGCCCATAAACATGTATAGGGCAATCGGTATCGCATAAATAATTATCATTGCCTGAACCGATATACCAAGAGCTGGCGCCATAATCAACGATGCAGCGTAGAGTTCAAGGGCAGACCAAACTGTATAGGATATGATATTAATTGGTGCAGAAAGAATTCGCGCAGACAACCCAAAACGGTTTTGCAGCATCTGGCATTGCGAAATTGCATTTATCCTTCTCAGCGGGCGTGCCATAAATATTTGCATGATAATCGATAGCACCCACGGAATTGCCACTACCCACAAGCCGGCCATGCCTTGATCATAGGTGGCCCATGTCATCCAGGTTATCATTCCGATTAACATCCAGCCTGACGCAATGGACATACCCACCATAAAGGCGGGTTGACTGCGGCCGGTGATCCAGTAATCATTGTTTTCTTCTTCAGCACTTGCACTGGCTTTCTGCTTCTTGTAAGCATTTATACCAACATAGATAAGAAAAATGATATAGACAAAAAACACCAACCAGTAACCTAAATAGCCAATTTTGCTTCCCATGCAGATTTCACTCTTTTCTAATAATCTAAATGTGAATAAACGTACCTGTTCTTTGCTTTTGACAAGTTAACAATCCCCGGCTGCCCTTGCCCATATGTAATGTCATTTTTTCACCTCCAATGATGGCAACACATGTCCATCTCCTCCCCCAATTACCCCAAAAATCGACATGGTTTAGAGCTGATTCTGTAGATATTTGCATAATAAAGCAGAAAAAAACTGCTTGAAAATAGTTTTCAGGCAACACCAAAGGCTTTACTCCGCCACCGTGTTATGCAGAGTAAAGCGTTTTGTCTGCGGAGAAGGTAGCATAATTGGTGTCAATCAGAATGATTTTGCGCATATGCCTACTCCTTCACTGAAAAATTATGTATTTTTGATGGAGTACTTCACTTATTATACGGCAAAGTTACCCGATAAACTGGTACAATTAAATCCCGCCTTTTGCATAATCTATACTTCTTGATAAAGAAATATAATACAATTTCTACTTTATGGACTATCCGAAGACATTTGGAATGGTACTGGATAAGTCTGGCGGAGGTCTGGTACCCTAACTTCGAAATTCGAGAAAATATGAATTGTGCAGAAAAGTAACAATAGTGCAATAAGCTGCGGCAAACTGATACGGATTTTACAAGAAGTATTCCTGTATTGTATAAAGTGTCGAGAGAATTTTGTTGTACAATAAAAGTACAACATTTCTGCGCAGATTTGTAAATTGTGCATAGGGAGGATGGAGCAAGAGAAATATCAACATAAGATTTGTTGGATATGGTCGCGAGAAGAAATTGTGGGCGCTATGAACGGGCGGAATCAATGAGCCGATCTGGACGAGTCCCCGCAAATAATAAAACGCTTTGCTCTATCCTCATCTTAATGGTCGGCAAAAGCGTCTCCTTATCGGACTATGCAAAAAAGTGCAGAGTGAAATTTCCGGCAAACGTTTAAGCATAAATAGAATGAAGAGGTGTACTTAATGGAAAAAGAATTTGCAAGCGGCATGGTGCCAAGCGCTGAGGCCACCACGCTTAAAACAAAGTTGGCTTCCCGTTTCCGTAGAAACGGTCTAACCAACGGACTGATTTCCGGCATTACATTTGGTCTTTACAGTGCCATTGTTGGAGTTGCTGAACTTCATAATCCTTTGACGCTCGCGGTTGGCCTTTTTGCTGCACCATTGGTGGCTTCCGCAATCAACGATACCATGGCGTTCATATGGTTGATACTTTTTAATGGAGCCAAAGGTCGGCTCAAGGAGGTTGGCCGCAGCTTCTGTACTTTTCCTGGACTGATGGTAATCTTGGGCGGGCTGATAGGCGGTCCAATCGCCAACGGTGCCTACCTTGTAGCAATTGCACTCGCAGGTGCAGCCGCAATCCCGATTTCCGCGCTGTGTCCTATGTTTGGTGTTATCCTTTCGAGGATTGTCCTCAAACAAAAAATTTCCAAGCGGGTAGGCGTCGGCATGATTATTTGCGTCGCTGGCGCAGTACTAATTTCCTATGTGAGACCTAGCGGTTCAACTTCAAACTTTACTTTGGGAATTATTTGCGCATTCGTGGCAGCTATTGGCTGGGGTCTTGAGGGTACTCTCGGAGCTTTCGGAACATCCATGCTCGATTCCAATATTGCCATAACTATTCGCGAGGGCGTTTCCGGACTCGGGTTTATCTTCGTCCTTCTTCCGATTTTTGCCGCTTTTGGACTTTTCACGCAGTGCTTGAGCTCAGGTATCGTATTAGGCATCATTGCTTTATCGGCGCTTGCGGCAGCGATATCCTACCTCACTTGGTACAAGGCTAACGCCATGGTGGGTGTTGCCGTCGGTATGTCGCTTAATATCACATATGTACTGTTTGGCGTTTTATTTTCCGCCATCTTACTGCATTCGGCCATTACAACAACGGTTATTATCGGAGCAATAATTATCACCCTTGGCGCAATACTGGTATCCATGAATCCTTTGGACTTTTTCAAGAAGAAGGAGGCGTAAGAATATGATTTTGCCAATCAGGTCCCGCGTGTTGCAATACTTATCAACTGTCGATCAGGCGTGTGCTGATGATGTGATGGAGGCGCTGAAGGTCGAATACGGCGATGAGAGTCAGTACAAAAAGACCAATTTTATTGATCACTTATTGAACCTTGAGGCTAACGGTTTGATTGACCAGGTCAGCTATGACCAGGATTCAAAAGGCGAATTACGTATATATTATAAAATCAACGATTACGGAATCGGTACCATTAACAGATATCTCCCTAAAAAATGGCGAGTAAACGCCTGAGTGTTTACCAACTTATAAAATGCGCCCGTCAGAAAGAGCAAATTTATCATTCTGACGGGCGTGGGTTATTTAATGAGAGTAAGAGACTTCCTTCCAAATAGAAATTTAGGAAACAAGAATTCGGAAAGCGAAAATGCACATGTCGAAGGAAGTTTCTTAGCTTTCAGTAACAACGGCAGAAATGATGAAAGAACCGAAATTGTAATGTGGCGATTTTAAACATGAAAATTCAATGCAGAAATGCAATTAAATGTATATTTTATGTTATTTTTTTATGTACCTATGATTCGGAGGTAAGGCGGCAATGTCAGAACTGGTGTATGTTACAGGACATAAAAACCCCGACACGGACTCGATTTGCGCTTCCATTGCTTATGCAGACCTGAAAAAGAGACTCGGAATTTCTGTTATACCGGTCAGAATTGGAAATATAAATAAGGAAACGGAGTTTGTACTAAATTATTTCAAAATCGAAGCACCAAAATATTTAAAGTCTGTCAGGACTCAGGTTTCCGATTTAAATATGGATGTCATCAGCCCGGTATCGGAAGATATATCCATAAAAACGGCATGGAGCATTATGCAAAAAAATAATATCAAAGTATTGCCGATTGCTAATGAAAACGGCAGGTTAATAGGCATTGTGACATTGTCTGATATAACTGGAAGTTACATGAATGCTCTGGAAAGCAATCTGTTATCCGCGAGCAACACCCCTTTGCGTAATATAATGGATACTCTCAAAGCAAAGCTTGTCGCCGGAGGCGAAGAAAACTTCAAATCGACGGGTAAGGTTGTCATCGCGGCAATCGCGCCTGATTGCTTGGAGCCGTTTCTCGAAAGAGGCGATATTGCACTGGCGGGCAACAGGAAGGACACACAAGAAAAAGCTATTAAGATCGGTGTGAGTTGTCTTGTTCTTACCTGCGGCGCGAAAATTGATCAGGATGTGCTGGCGCTTGCTAAAGAAAATGGATGCATTGTGATGGAAACCGGATATGATACCTTTACGGCAGCAAGGTTAATCAATCCAAGGATACCTGTTGGTTATATTATGACAAAAGAAGAAATGGGTCGCTTTAATATAAGCGACT